>NZ_JAQCZB010000015.1:0-118802 GCF_027682785.1 Coprococcus sp. AF51-11b1
GTTGTTTAACCAATTGACCTAAAAAATTTACTGTGTCCTTGACATGGGGTCCAGTTTACGTTGCTAGAGATGTTGGAAAATAATTGAATTAAATTTAGGGAACGCAAGACAGGCGCGGGAAGCGGAGCTGAAGCTCCTGTTCCGCTGGAGATTGATTAGTTTGTGGAATGATGCACTCTACTCTTTTGTCCCGACACATACGCTGTGCTGCATTCGGCTAATGCTGTCGCATCATCCGAATGAGAGCTGGCGCTCTATATAAAAATAAAAAGATGCCAAAAATCATGCGAGCATGATTTTTGGCATCTTTCCATCTTTATGCACAGCTTGTAGCGTTTTCAAATTGCGAGTTATACAGCTCTGCGTAGAATCCATTTTTTGCCAGGAGTTCTTCGTGGTTTCCTTGTTCGATGATATCGCCGTCTTTCATTACCAGGATGAGATCTGCGTCTCGTATGGTGGAGAGTCTGTGGGCGATTACGAAGCTGGTTCTGCCTTTCATGAGGTTATCCATGGCTTTCTGGATCTGGACTTCGGTTCTGGTGTCTACGGAGCTGGTGGCTTCGTCTAGGATCAGAATCTTTGGATCAGCCAGGATGGCTCTGGCGATCGTGAGGAGCTGTTTCTGACCCTGGGATACGTTGCTGGCTTCTTCGTTGAGAATCATGTTGTATCCGCTTGGAAGAGTCTGGACGAAACGATGTACGTGGGCAGCTTTGGCTGCTGCTACGACTTCTTCGTGGGTGGCATCGAGTTTTCCATATTTGATATTATCTTCGATGCTTCCGCTGAACAGCCAGGTATCCTGAAGTACCATTCCGAACATCTGTCTGAGTTCGCTCCGGTTGAAGTCTTTGATGTTGTGTCCATCGATCTTGATTGCCCCGCTGTTGACATCATAGAAACGCATCAGCAGTTTGATCATGGTTGTCTTTCCTGCTCCGGTTGGTCCTACGATGGCGATCTTCTGTCCTTCTTTTACTTTTGCAGAGAAATCATTGATGATGATATGCTCCGGATTGTATCCGAAGTGTACGTGTTCAAATTCTACATTTCCCTGTAATCCTTCTACAGATACTGGATTTTCAGCAAACTGATCTTCTTCTTTTTCGTCCAAGAATTCAAATACTCTCTCTGATGCAGCGGCTGTCGACTGGAGCATGTTTGCTACCTGTGCAACCTGCTGGATCGGCTGTGTAAAGGATCTTACATACTGGATGAAGGACTGGATATCTCCAACTTCGATGGTCTGTTTGATTGCAAGGTAACCACCTAAGATAGAAACTCCTACATATCCAAGGTTTCCGACAAACTGCATGATCGGCATCATCATTCCGGAAAGGAACTGTGATTTCCATGCAGAACGGAACAGGATATCATTAGTCTCATCAAATTCGCGGATCACGTCTTCTTCTTTATTGAATGCTTTGACAATATTATGTCCGCCATATACTTCTTCTACCTGACCATTGATATGTCCCAGATATTCCTGCTGGCTTTTGAAGTATTTCTGTGAGTGTTTTACGATTACAGAAATCAGTACCATAGATACCGGCAGGATCAGAAGTGCGATCACAGTCATCAGCGGACTGATACTGATCATCATGATCAGTACACCGATGATCGTTGTCACGGATGTGATCATCTGGGTTGCACTCTGGTTCAGGCTCTGGCTCAGAGTATCTACGTCATTGGTTACTCTGGAAAGTACCTCACCGTGTGTAGTCGTATCAAAATAATTCATCGGCATACGATTGATTTTTTCAGAAATTTCTTTTCGCATGCGATAGGTCAGCTTCTGTGATACGCCTGTCATGATATATCCCTGGATAAAGGAGAAACATGCGCTGATCACGTACAGACACAATAAAGTTAACAGGATTTTACCAATCTTTGTAAAATCAATTCCGCTGCCGCCGGATACTTTTCCGACCAGACCTTTGAAAATTTCGGTCGTCGCTTTTCCGAGAACCTTTGGTCCAATAATATTGAAAACCGTACTTCCGATTGCAAATATCATAACAAAGAAAATACCGATTTTATATTCACTAAGGTAAGTAAAAAGTTTCTTCATGGTACCTTTGAAGTCTTTTGCCTTCTCGCCGGTTCCCATTCTTCCATGTCCACCGCCCATAGGTCCTCTTCTTCTTGGCTGATTACTCATACTATGCTTCCTCCTTTCCGTCATTTTCGTTATTTAAGTCTCTCGCAAGCTCTGCTTCAGAAAGCTGCGATGACGCAATCTGATAATATGCATCACAGGATTTCAGAAGCTCTTTGTGTGTTCCGATTCCCGCAATCTTTCCATCATCCAGCACAATGATCTGCTCCGCATGTAAAATGGTGCTGATTCGCTGTGCTACAATGATCACTGTGCTGTCCTGTGTCTTTTCTTTCAATGCAGCACGAAGGGTTACGTCTGTCTTATAATCCAGTGCTGAAAAACTGTCATCAAAAATATAAACTTTTGGTTTCTTTGCAATCGCACGTGCGATAGAAAGACGCTGCTTCTGACCGCCGGATACGTTGGAACCGCCCTGTGCGATCGGACTTTCGTATTTTTTATGTTTTTCTTCGATAAATTCGGTTGCCTGTGCGATTTCTGCGGCTTCCTTCATCTCGGCTTCGGATCCATCCGGATTGCCATACAGAATATTGGACTCGATTGTTCCTGAGAAAAGTACACCTTTCTGTGGAACGTATCCAAGTTCATCCCGCAGATCATGCTGGGAAATGGTACGAATATCTTTTCCATCCAATGTGATCGTACCTTCTGTTACATCATAAAATCTTGGGATCAGGTTGATCATCGTAGATTTACCACTACCGGTACTTCCGATGATCGCCGTTGTCTGTCCCGGTTTTGCTGTAAAGCTGATATCATGAAGTACGTCTTCTTCTGCTCCCGGATAACGGAAGGATACGTGGTCAAATTTTACTTCGCCTTTTCTGGATTCTTCCAGTTTTTCCGGTGTTTTCGGATCTTCGATCGCTGTCCTGCTTGTCAGGATCTCATCCACACGGTCTGCTGCAACAGCTGCTCTTGGAAGCATAATAGAAATCATACAGATCATAAGGAAGGACATGATGATCTGCATTGTATACTGGATAAATGCCATCATATCACCAACCTGCATCTGCCCGTCACTGACACCATGTGCGCCGCTCCATACGATCAGTATGGTAATTCCGTTCATGATCAGCATCATCATCGGCATCATAAATGTCATGGCACGGTTTACAAATAAATTGGTTCTTGTCAGATCTCTGTTCGCTTTATCAAATCGTTCTTCTTCATGCTTTTCTGTACTGAATGCACGGATAACCGGAAGTCCGGTAAGGATCTCACGGGTAACAAGGTTCAGTCTGTCAACCAGGTTCTGCAGAATCTTAAATTTTGGTATTGCCACAATAAATAATACAGCAACAACCATCACGATCAGGATTACCCCAAGTACGATGATCCATGACATGCTGACATTCGTATGGAGAACCTTGAAAATACCTCCAATTGCCATGATTGGTGCATACATCACCATTCTCAGAAGCATAACTGCAAGCATCTGGATCTGCTGGATATCATTGGTACTTCTTGTGATCAGTGATGCAGTTGAAAACTTGTCAAATTCTGCATTGGAAAATCCAACAACTTTTTTAAATACCTTTCCTCTCAGATCACGTCCCGTACTTGCTGCCACTCTGGAAGCAAGAAGTCCTACGGTAACACTTGCGAGCATTCCAAGAAATGCAAGTGCAAGCATCTTACCGCCAGTTGTTAAAATATATCTGTTCTGGATCTTATCTGTATTCACGCCCAGAACACTGTAGGTTTCTTTAATATATGAAGTTGCTGACTGTTCCAGCATAGTATCCGGCATATCGTCCATTTTTTCTGATATTTTATCAATAACGTCTGCTCTCTGTTCATCCGGTATCATGTTCAGGATCTCAAAGATATCTGCATTTTCGATCTTTTTCACCTGTTCATCAATGTTTTTCTGCATTTCATCCTGCTGTTTCTTGGCAAGCTCCGGATTTGCCGCAAGTGCTGCTTTCTGCTCATCTGTCATCTGGGACTGCATACTCTCTGCCTGTTTCTCAGCCTGTTCCTTTATAGAAGAAATCATGTTTTCTTTCATAGATTCTTCCATCTTCTTTGTTGTATCGCTTCCAGATTCAAATCCATAAGTCAGAAGCATCGGCTTTCCAAGGATGTCAAATACCTTTCCTGACTTTTCTTCATCTTTTTTCACGGAATCCTTCAGAACATAAATTGCTCCATCATACTTATAATCCGAATCGGATTCCTTTTTCTCATATGCATCCAGCACTGTCTGCTGGTCTTCTTCTGCCACAAAAAGCAACAGCTTATTCATCTCTTCCTCTGCGATTGCATCCGGAATCTTCTCATCAATTCCTCCCTGCTGGATTCCGACATTGACAATGTCTGAAGTATAAGAAGGCAATGACAGATCACAGTACGCCTGAACGATCAGGATAACAACAATCGCTGCTATAGTTGCTGCATAAGGCTTCAAATGTTTGAATAACTTTCTCATATAGCAATTATTTCCTTTCTTAGTAACTATTTTTATTCCTTAAATGGATTTTTACATGGCATATCACGGAATTCTTTTTCCTGGAAAAGATTGTCACTCATCTGTAAAAGCAGTCTTCTGCACAGTATTTTCTCTTCTGTGCTCATATTCTTCAGGAGTGTATCTTCCGTGCTTCGGAGAATCTCATGCATGTTGCCAAGAATCTTCTCTCCTCGTTCTGTCAGATGGATCCTTGTCATCCGCTGGTCTTTTTCGTCCTGCTCTTTTCTAATATATCCGAGCTTTTCCAGTTTCTGAACTGCTACATTCACCGATGGCGGCGTAATATGAATATGATCTGCAAGCTCTCTCTGTGACATCGGTCCTACCATCTGCAATATTGCAAGAATTCCTGCCTGTCCGGCTTTCAGCTCTGTATCCTTCATCTGTTTCGTCACATACCATTTATACATATGTCCGACCTGTGCAAGAAGAAGTTGTACCGGCATATTCTCCCTGGTAAAATCCCCACACTCAAATTTATCCGACTTCACCCTTTCACCTCCCGCAATTTGATTAGATATCTATTCATTAGAAGTCTAATCGTTATTTTATGCGTATCACACACATAAGTCAACATTTATTCTCAATAATTTATATTTTTATAATATTTTTCACAAACAAATAATTAAATGCCTAACTATTATTTTCTCATATTAAAACACTACGAAAAGCAAAAAAGGACTCTTCTGCCATTTTCTGTGCAAAAAAGTCCTTATCATTTACCATATCTGCCTTACCTGTAAAGCTTTATTCAATTTTTCACAAATTACATATCTTGCAGGAATGCCTTCACATTTTCCTCTTTTGTCGCCCAGGAAGTGCATAATCGGATCACACTATGGGTCTCATCGTACCTTTCCTGATAAGTTACGCCATATTTTTGACGGATTTCCTGCAATTTGGCATCTTCCACAATAATGAACTGCTGGTTGGTATCGCTGTCCATGAAGAATTCATATCCTTTTTCTTTCAGTCCGTCTTTCAAAAGCATTGCCATATCAATCGCATGTTTGGAGATTTCAAAATAAAGACCATCTTTAAAAAGCTCCAGGAACTGAACGCCAAGCAGTCTTCCTTTTGCAAGCATTCCACCTTTTTGTTTAATGCAGTAACGAAAATCTTGCTTTAGACATGGATTTGTGATTACCACAGCTTCTCCGAACAATGCACCGACCTTTGTTCCTCCAATATAGAATACATCACAACACTTTGCAATATCCGGAAGTGTCACATCGGTTCCCGGTGCCATCAGTCCATAACCCATTCTTGCCCCATCCAGGAAAAGATAAAGTCCACATTCCTTACATACAGTAGAAATATTTTCAAGTTCATTCTTTGTATACAATGTTCCTACCTCTGTCGGATGTGAAATATAAACCATCTTTGGCTGTACAATATGTTCACGAGACTCATCACTCCAGTGCAGGTCGTAATATTCCTTGATCTGCTGTCCTGTAATTTTTCCTTCCTTTGAAGGAAGTGCCAGAACTTTGTGTCCGGTCGCTTCTACAGCCCCGGTCTCATGGACATTGATATGTCCGCTATCTGCACAGATCACTCCCTGGAACGGGCGTAAAATAGAAGAAATTACTGTAAAATTCGTCTGGGTTCCTCCCACCAGAAAATGAACATCTGCCTCCGGTGCTTCACACACCTTCTTAATTGCTTCTCTCGCTTCTTCACAGTAAGGATCTTCCCCATATCCTACTGTCTGCTCCATATTGGTCTCGGCAAGCTTCTCGATAATTCTCGGATGTGCCCCTTCTGTGTAATCGCTAGTAAACAAAATCATTTCAACATCCCCTCTACTTTCTCTTTTAATTCTTTTGTAGCCTGCTCAATATCCGGCTGTCCGAAAACTGCACTGATCACGGCAACTCCACAGATTCCGTTTCCGGCAAGCTCTGTCACATTCTCTTCCGTGATTCCCCCAATTGCCACAACCGGAATGTCCACCGTCTCGCAGATTTCCTTTAAAACCTTATGATCCAGCTTTGTTGCATCTGCCTTTGATGTCGTGCCAAAGACTGCACCGACTCCCAGATAATCGGCTCCATGTGCCTGTGCCTTTAGCGCCTGCTCGACCGTCTTTGCCGTAACACCGATGATCTTGTCCTCACCCAGTGTTTTCCGCACATCAAGAGCTTCCATATCGCTCTGCCCCACATGCACACCATCGGCATCTACCTTCTTTGCAATCTCTACATTGTCATTGATCACAAATGGTACATGGTAGGATTTACAGAGCCTGGCAATCTCTTTTGCTTCTGCCAGGAACTCTTCCTCACCCAGATTTTTTTCCCTGAGCTGGATAAATGTAGCCCCACCTTTCAGCGCTTTTTCCACCTGGCTGTACAGACTTTCTCCATTCAGCCAGTGGCGGTCTGTTACCGCATACAGAACCATATCTTTCTTATCTAATCTCATATTTTGCACCTTCTTCCAATTCTTTTCCTTCCATATTATAAATCGCATCGATGATCCGATTACGGTAGGTTGCGTTTCCATCTCCCGGCTGCATATATTTCCAGCCAGTCTCACCGGCAAGCCCCATGGCACAGACCGCTGCTGCCGCTGCTTCCAGATTATTCTCCGGATTCGCCGCAAGGAATGCCGTCATCATCCCGGAAAGCTGACACCCGGTTCCGGTGATCCGTCCCATCTCCGGACGACCGTTCCGGATCACAAAGCACCTCTTTGCATCACTTACAAGGTCTATTCCTCCAGTCACAGCAATCACGGAACCTGTCCTTCTGGAAAAATCCTTTATAAACGAAATCATTTTCTCCAGATTCTGCTCCGTCAGTGTATCTGCCTCGTCTGCATCCACACCACTCGTTGTACCATGTCCTGCTACTAAGGTCTTGATCTCAGAAATATTTCCCCGGATCACATCAAACTGAATATCACGTATCAGATTCAGTGCCGCCTCTGTTCGGAACGAACTCGATCCTGCTCCAACCGGATCTAACAGTACTTTATGATACAGTTCATTGGATTTCTTTCCTGCTTTTTGCATGCTTTCAATCTTACGCGGATTCAGCATTCCCATATTGATATTCAGTCCCTGACAGATGGATGTGATTTCTTCAATATCAGTCGGCTCATCCGACATAATCGGACTTGCACCGCAGGCAAGAACCATATTTGCCACATCATTGATCGTCACATAATTGGTGATATTGTGTATCAGTGGTGCTTTTTTTCGTACTTCATCCAGATAGTTTCCAAGCATTCTTTTCCTCCGGTAAATCATATTATTTCTTATATCTTTAAAATTGTCTCTATAATTATAAAAAGACAGATATATGTCTGCCTTTCTTCTTTTCACTATTTCTTATTATACTCTTGATTTTCTGAAATGCAATCTGCATTTACCTGAAACATATGTCATTTCCATTCTCATCCCTGTATCCGGCAGATCTATAAAAGACTTCTCCAGATAACAACCGGGACAGATGTTTTTTCACATCCGCCCCGGCTTCTTATTCACATGTTCACATGGATTTCAATATTCTATTTGCTTTCTGCTGCTTTCTTGCTCATCTCCGGTTTTACAATGAAGATTACCAGAAGAAGTCCAATCAGAGTAACGACTGCTGCTGTCCAGAATACAGATTTTACACCATTCTGGATCAGTGCTACATTGGTCGGATCAGCTGATGTACTTGCATTATATGCGACTGCAAATACTGCAACTGCAATTGTTCCTGAAAGTGAGTTTGCGAAGTTAACCAGAGAAGTTCCGATTCCCATATCTTCCGGTGCCAGCATTGCCTGTGCTGTTGGCGTAATGGATACAGCACGGAAGCTTTCAGCAATACCTGTAACTGCAAGTGCTACAAAATAAATCATGATCGAAGCACCTGAATTTGTTACCAACGCCATCACAGCCATCGGGATCATTGCAAGACTTGTACCAATTACCATTGCTTTCCATGCATTGGCAGCTTTCTTTCCTACCCATGCACCTGCGATAGTAGGAAGAATGATTGTAATCAGTGTACGAGGCATCTGCAGTGCACCTGCTGCACTCGTGGATGCTCCCATAACCTGCATGGCACCGATCGGTGCATAATAGTTCATGGCATTCTGATAAAAATAGCAGATAAATCCTACAATAAGGAGTACTGTGTAGTTTTTATTTTTAAATAATTTCATTGGAATCAACGGCTCTGCAGCTTTATTTTCAATCTTAACAAGTGCAATAAGAGCAATGATACCAATTACAAGACCTGCAAGAATCATTGGATTTGTCCATCCCATAGAAGATCCAAAGTTCAGTGCAAGCAGAATTCCGCAAAGTGATACGATGAGTGCGATCATTCCCGGAACATCAATCGTAACCTTTCCTTCTCTTTTCTGATTCGGCATGTTCATTCCGATCAGTACTATACCAAGAATAAGTGGAATTGCCGGCATAAGGATTGCCACAGTCAATAATCCCATATCTGTTAAAATACCTGCGATGATACTTCCTCCAAATCCACCAACAGCGATTGCGGTTGCAAGCATACCCATTGCCTTTGGTACATCTTTTCTTTCATTGATAAGACCTGCGATAATGTATGGTGCTGCTGTAAATGCGCCCTGTGCAAGGCTGACAATCAGTCTGAGGATCATCAGTGGAATCAGAGATCTGACAAATGCAAATGCAAAACCTGCAAGTGCGCAGATAATTCCAGGAATCACTACAATGTTTCTTCGCCCAATAAGGTCACCTAATTTTCCTCCGATCGGAGTCATAATCGATACACCGATCGCACCTACGATAGAGAAGAGTCCTACATATCCCATCGCATCAACTTTTTCAAGGATAGGTGCTGTTAACGTTGCAAATACCAGTCCATACATTGCTACGGAAAGCATCATGCAGATACATCCGATCTGAACCAAGTTTTTCTTTGCCTTCGGAAGCGGAATCGCAACCTGTGGCTGTGCCTGCTGTTCTTTACTCATATTCTTTTCCTCCTGTTCCTAAAGAAACCTTTACTCTCTATTTGTTATTTTTAAGCCACTGTGAAGCGCAATGTGCAAGACAAGCTGCTCCAATCGGGCAAACATCCTCATTAAACTGTGCTTTCGGATGATGTGCCGGATACTGTCCTCTTTCATCCAGATATCCTGCTGACAGATACATAAATGTACTTGGAACCTTTTCAGCGATCACTGCGAAATCTTCAGAAGCACTTGCAGAAATTCCCGGATATGGTGTGAGTCCCGGAATTCCAAGCTCCTGCATATATCCAACCACTTCGTCGGTAAGCTTCGGATTGCAGATCAGCGGAGGAACTTCTGAGATCATCTCAATATCAACGGTTCCGTTATATACAGCTGCTGTCTTTTCAGCGACTTCTTTCATTCTGCGGACCAGAAGTTCTCTTGCTTCCGGCTTGTTGGTACGGATTGTTCCCTGGAGAACAGCGGTCTCAGGAATGATGTTTGCTGCAGTTCCGCCTGCAAACTGTCCGATTGTAAGTACACAAGAATGTGTCGGATCACTTTCTCTTGCGATCAGTTCCTGCAATGCAAGATGGATATGAACTCCGATGTTGATCGGGTCAACTCCTACATGTGGATAAGCACCATGGGATCCTTTTCCATGGATGGTGATCTTAAATCCATCTACAGAATACATCATCGTATCCTTATCATTGTACATAAAAAGTCCGATTGGCATTTTTCCCGGTGATACATGGTATGCAAGTGCTGCATCAACCGGAGGATTCTCAAGAATACCATTCTCGATCATATTCTTGCTTCCTTCAAAAGTCTCTTCTGCCGGCTGGAACATGAATTTGATAGTTCCTTCCAGTGTATCTTCTTTTTCTTTCAGCATCTTTGCTGCTGTAAGAAGCATTGCAGCGTGGAAATCATGTCCGCATGTATGTGCTTCTTTTCCTGTAGGACATGCAAATTCTTCTCCGCTTTCTTCCGGCATCGGAAGTGCATCCATATCTGCTCTCAGAAGAAGAACCTTTCCCCCTTTGCCGAGTGTAGCTGTTACCCCGTAGCCACAATCCTTCGGCTCAAGTCCGTATTCTGTCAGCTTTTCCATAACATAAGCTTTGGTCTTTGGAAGATCCAGACCAGTTTCAGCATTTTTGTGGATGTGTCTGCGGTTTGCAATTGTTTCATCCTTTAATTCCAATGCTCTTTCATAGTAATTCATACTAAGCCCTCCTTTAACTTTGTTCCTGCCATTTACATTAAAAATACTGTTCTACTTTTAGAATATTTACAGAACATTTTTATTAGTTTTTGGAACATTTACAGAATAGTTATCACGATTACATAATACCAACTTCTAAAATTTTAGTCAATAATATTACAGAATATTCTTGATTTTCGTTGTTTTTACCTATTTAATCGTTATTTTTTTAATTTTCAGAATATTATGGTTGATTTATGGAAGATAATTTTATATGATACTTTTTGAGAGGTGAAAGAAAATGAGAAGAAAAATTGTGGCTATTACCAGCCAGTACTTAAAGGAACCTATCTCGCAGATCGTCTCAGAACTAAAACTAAACTGCGACATCCAGGTGGTTTCCTACAACAAATTTGACACAATATCAGAAGTTTACGATTCTTACGCCGGGGACACTGACGGATTTCTTATCAGTGGTAAGATCGCAAAAGCTGCCATTGAGTCAACTGCGCACGCTTATAACCGTCCGATTGTATCCTTTGAAATTGATATAGCCGGTCTGTACCGTGCTCTTTTGAATCTGCTGATTTCCAACCGGAATCTGGATATGGACCGTATTATTCTGGATTTCCTGATTCCGATCGATGGCGGCTGTACTGCAACCGCTTTCCTTAAGGAGCTGGACATTGATACAGTTCCACCACATATTAACAACTGGACCAAGGCACTGACCCGCACCAGTATCAGTACGATTGAAAATCATGTCCTTTCAGAGCTGATCCGTATGTGGAACAACAATGAAATGGATATGGTTCTCTGTCAGTACAGTAATATCCTGCCGGAGCTTCGTGCGCACGGGATCCCGACAATCTATCCGCTGCCAAGTGTCAGCCATATCCGGGATCTTGCAAATGAACTTCTGTCCACGATTGAGCTGGAGCACATGCGTTCCAACCTTCCGGTTATCATCAATGTATCTCCCCGTAGTTCGACAGATAACACACCGGAAAATATCCAGCAGATCTATGTCTGTATGGAAGATTTCTTTAAAAAGAATCTGATGAATTGTATCTCTCAGAAAGTGGATAATCACTGCAGTGCCCTGACCACTGTGGAAATGCTGCAGCATATTACACACAATAACAAGGTCTGCGAACTGAATGAATTTCTCACCGACAAACTGCATTTTGAATGTGCTGTAGGATACGGAATCGGGGCAAATTTTGACAATGCGATCCGTAATTCTGTAAATGCCCGCAAAGAGGCTGTTCAGTTTGGAAAAAGTTTTATCCAGAATGAAAACGGGGATATGATCGGACCCCTTGGTTCATCCGACCGAAGAGTGATCCCGAATCAGTATGTGCAGAATCTTGGAAAGATTGCAAAGCAGTGTAATCTTTCACCGGTTACGATCAAGAAAGTCCTTGCCAGTACGCATGCTGCCGGATCAAATAAAATTACAACGCACGAGCTTGCCGAACGTATGGGAAGTACGGTGAGAAATGCGAACCGGATTATTCAGAATCTGGAAAATGGAGGAGTCGCGAAGCTCGCTTATACGCAGACGACCAATGCGAAGGGGCGGCCGGTTAAGGTGTACGAACTTTATTTTAATTTCTAAAGAAATATATTGATTTACAAAAATATAGGTTGTGTCAACATCAGACAAAAATAATTCCCACCAGATTCTTTGTGCAAACAATTGAATCTGGTGGGAATTATAGAGTATAAAAAATCTCCCGGAACTACTTCCGAGAGGTTTCTACAGGGGATGACAGAATCGAACTGCCGCTAAGAGTTTTGGAGACTCCTGTCATACCATTTGACCAATCCCCTATTTGATTTTATGATCTAAAAAAGACCACTTGTTATTTATATCACAGTGGTCTTTTTTTGTCAATGAATTATTTTAGTTTTTCGCATTTTGGCGGATTTCATCAAGGTGAAGGATTCTCTGGTTGCGGCTTCCGCGGAATTCCAGGGTGAGATCTTTTTCGGCTTCGATGAACTCGCCGTCTACGAGGGTATCGATACAGGCGAGCATCTTGTCAGTGTATTCGGTGTAGACTTTTCCGCCGGGGATGAGGTCTACATCATAGAGATATCCGGTGTAGCACCAGACATTTTTCTCCGGGTAGCTTTCTTTGATCTTTTGCAGGAGTCCTGCGAGCTCTTTCTGGTTCTCCGGCTCAAAGGGTTCTCCACCGAGGAGGGAAAATCCCTGGATATATGCCGGTTTAAGTGCTTCGAGGATCTCTGCTTCTACTTCTTTGGTATATGGATTGCCGTAATTGAAATCCCAGGTCTCGGAATTGAAGCATCCTTTGCAATGATGCCGGCAGCCGGATACGAAAAGGCTGACCCTGACGCCGGTTCCATTTGCGATATCGTAATTTTTGATTGTTCCGTAATTCATATCTTTATACTTCCCTTTTTCTCATTATAGCAGTACTACTCTGCTGTCCATTCTTACTCTTCTTATCAATTATAGCAAATCGCACCCGAAAATCAACCGTATTTCTTTGACATCACTTTCTGTCTGTACTATTCTGATAGTATCAGGTGAAAGCTTTTTTCACACAAAGGATGAGTACGCATTATGATTGAAAAAGTAAATCATAAATGTCTTAAAAAAAGTTTACCCATACTATAATATTTAATGTCTGACACTCTTTCGTATAGGAATATTCTCCAGTCCATCCGGAATCTCTTTCACTTCTCCCCACAATTTATTATTTACAAATATCTGATAACCTTCTCTCTTTTTTAGAAAATATGTATTTTGCGGAGACATTTCTATTGAATTTTCCTGATTATCTGGATCTATCGGATGTGTTGCTTCCGGAACCCAAAAAACAGACAATAACATTACACTTATCATCAATATGTTAATTATATACACTACACTCTTTTTCTTCTCATTCTTTTTTAAGATATAATCTATTCTTGTTTTTAAATTCGTTTTATTTTTCCCGACAAAACAAGTAACAAAACTTCTATCAATTGTTTTAAAATACTCTTTTTCTTTGGCTATTTTTAAAATTAATTCTGCATACTCTATTTTTTCAGCATCAGATTGATTTTCTATAATTTGAAAATCATTAGATAGTTCTAACGCTAAAATTAGTTCTTCCTTTAAAAAATGAATTACAGGATTCCACCATTGTATACAACTAACAATATTTATAATTGCCATTAATATTAAATCACCTTTTATATAATGATTTATTTCATGTTCACATACCAATTTTAATTCCTGTCTTGAAAAACAATATTTTTCCGAAATGATTAATATTGGTTGTTTAATACCAATAATTGCAGGTGATACAAACTCTGGCAATACAGCTACTTCTATTTTTTCAAAAAGTAACTCATTTTGTACTATATCTATTATTTCTTCTGCTATTGGATTTTCCATACTAATCACATGATTTTTAACATATCTTCGTAATCTTATATTACTTCGTATCATTATTATGATCTGAAATATACTTCCTATCCCCCATATAATCAAACCAATATCTAATATCATTATTTTCCCATGTTGTAATTTATAATAAATGAAATCTACTATTTTGGGTAAAATATTGTCTGAATAAGAAGTATATGTAAATGGAAAATTAAATGGAAGTACCATCCTTAGTAATATAATTCCTATTATCCAGAATATAAAACGTAAACTTTTATCAAAAAATATTTTTTTCTTATATATCAGATAATGTAATATTATGCAGAGAATATTTGTACACAAGAAGCATGTGATAAAAGGTCCCAATGACAATGACATATCTGGCTACTCCTTTAATTCTTCTTTCTTCTTCCTAATTAAATTTTCAAGCTGTTCGAGTTCCTCAATATTGGTTTCCGTTTCTATTAAAGAAGTTAATATCAATTTTTTTGATCCAATAATATCTTTGTAGCTCTCACTAAAATATTTTCCTTTAGAAACTGTTGGCATAAAATATCGACTCATAACATTACCACTATAATCAATATATGCAACTTTTACATATTCTTCTTCTAATAATTTTCTAATACATGCATGAATTGTATTAATATTTAATTTTTCATTTGCTTTCAAGATTTCAGATGCAGCCATTGGTTTATCATTTTCCCATAAAATATTCATTACATCCATTTGTTTATTTGTTAATCTCTTTTTTAACATATTATCACCTCCTATTACCATATTATAAACTTCTTTTTTTAATATATCTACTACATATTAAAATTTTATTATTTTTTCATCTTGACTTTTTATTATTACAATTATATTATCAAATTAACATATTTAATTTTTTAATAAAGGAGGGATTTTCATGACTAAGAAAGCAACCCACAAAACCTGTTTCATTCTGTTATTTTTGTTCATTCTTCTTACTGGCTGCTCATCCAAAAAAGCATCTGAATCAGCCGTAAGTCCGGAAGCAGAAGCAGTACTCAATGCGATGTTCACTGCACCAAATGATGACTTGTATTCTTTGGATTCTTCTACTGTAATCGGTGAGAATAGCACGGCAGATTCTGAAAATGCTTCCGTTAATTCTGAGAAAATTCTCGAAAACTGGAACAAACTTGTAGGAAAATACTTTGAAACGGGACGATTAGAATATTTTGTTTCAACCTATGGTCAGACCTATCTGTCCGAAGCAGCTTATAATAATACAAAAATAACGGTAAAAGATATTTCACTTGATTCCAAAACAGATGATTCTGAAACAGTTCTTGTGACTTTTAAGATCAATAAAGAAGAAATGGTCGAAAAAATCTATTTTTCTTATGACCAGGATGGTTTGATAAAAGACGTTTATCCAATTAATTTTAAATAATTTATAATAAAGGACACGGCTTCGCCAAGCGAAAACCGTGTCCTTTATTATATCTTCTCACTATTTTTTCAAAAACATTTCCATCCTTACAGATGCAGTACCCTGTCCTTAATCTCCTGGGTCCTTCCCTGATTCCAGAACTGGGTTCCGATATATCCGCAGGTTCTTCTCGCTACAAAGAGCTTATCCTGATCCCGGTTGCCACAGTTCGGGCATTCCCATACCAGCTTTCCGGTCTCGTCCTCGATGATCTTAATCTCTCCGTCATAGCCGCAGACTTCACAGAAATCACTCTTGGTATTCAGCTCTGCATACATGATATTCTCATAAATGTACTGTAATACGGAAAGTACCGCCGGAATATTGGTCTGCATATTCGGTACTTCGATATAGCTGATCGCCCCACCCGGTGAAAGCTTCTGAAATTCCGATTCAAATTTCAGTTTGCTGAACGCATCAATTTTTTCGGTAACATGTACATGATAGCTGTTCGTAATATAGTTCTTATCTGTAACGCCCGGAATGATTCCGAAACGCTTCTGCAGACATTTTGCGAACTTGTATGTGGTAGATTCCATCGGTGTGCCGTATACGGAATAGCTGATATTTTCTGCTTCTTTCCATTCTTTACATTTATCATTCAGGCGCTGCATAACTGCCAGTGCAAATGGCTTCGCCTCCGGATCTGTATGGGATTTGCCAAGCATCCGCATACACATCTCATAAAGTCCTGCATAGCCAAGAGAAATGGTGGAATATCCGTTAAATAACAGCTTGTCAATCGTCTCACCCTTTTTCAGACGGGCAAGTGCCCCGTTCTGCCACAGGATCGGTGCAACATCTGAAACGGTTCCGAGAAGGCGTTCATGTCTGCATCGGAGTGCTCTGTGACAAAGCTCCAGTCTCTCATCCAGGATTTCCCAAAAACGTTCCATATTGCCCTCTGCTGAACATGCCACGTCAACCAGGTTGATCGTTACAACCCCCTGATTGAAACGTCCATAGAACTTATGACTTCCGTCTGCATTTCTCTGGGAATCTTCTACGGTAAGGAATGAGCGGCACCCCATGCACGGATAAACATCTCCGTTTTTCAGTTCTTTCATGATCTTTGCAGAAATATAATCCGGCACCATACGCTTTGCCGTACATTTTGCAGCCAGCTCAGTCAGATACCAGTATTTGGAATCCTCGGTAATATTATCTTCATCCAGTACATAGATCAGCTTCGGGAACGCCGGTGTGATCCATACACCCTTTTCATTCTTAACACCCTGCATACGCTGCTTCATCACTTCTTCGATGATCATCGCAAGGTCATCCCTGGTTCTTCCTTCCGGGACCTCATCCAGATACATAAACACCGTTACGAAAGGTGCTTGTCCGTTACAGGTCATCAGTGTGATCAGCTGATACTGGATCGTCTGGATTCCGCTCTGTACTTCGGTACGAAGTCTTCTCTCTGTGATCTTGTCGATGATCGCATCATCCAGAACCTCTCCGGATTCTATTCTTTCTTCAATGACACTCTTGCGGAGCTTCTGACGGCTTACATCTACGAATGGTGCAAGATGTGACAGCGTAAATGACTGTCCGCCATACTGGTTACTTGCAACCTGTGCAACGATCTGTGTGGTCACATTACACGCGGTAAAGAAACTATGTGGTTTCTCGATCATCGTCTCGCTGATGACAGTTCCGTTCTGGAGCATATCCTCCAGGTTGATCAGATCACAGTTGTGCTCTTTCTGCGCAAAATAGTCCATATCATGAAAATGAATGATTCCTTCTTCGTGTGCACGGACGATTTCCTCCGGAAGAAGGACTCTCTTGGTAAGGTCCTTGCTGACCTCTCCTGCCATGTAATCTCTCTGTGTAGAATTGATCACAGGATTCTTATTGGAGTTCTCCTGCTTTACTTCCTCGTTCATATGATCGATCAATGCAAGAATTCCGTTATCCGTTGTATTCGACTTTCTGGTTAATTCTCTCTTATAGCGATAGCGGACATACTTCTGGGCAACCTCATAACCACGCATCTCCATAATGCCGGTCTCAACCATATCCTGGATGTCCTCCACATTCACTGCATGCGTAAATTCCTCTGCCTGCTGTGCAATCTTCTCCGCAATTGCAATGATCTGAAAGTCATTCATCCTGTGGATGTTCTCAACCTCTTCATTCGCTTTTTTGATCGCATTCACAATCTTCTCCAGCCGGAAGTCTACTTCCTCACCGTTTCTTTTGATTACTCTCGTCTTTACTTCCAAATCCATCCCAACTTTCTCCTAACTTTGTTCCATCGTTCCACAAAATATAGTGTCACTTTTAAGTTTCTCCACTATATTTTGCGCTCTGTAGTATATGATACCCCATATTCACGAAAATGAAAAGGGGGATTTTTGTTTTTTTTATGTTATTTTTTTATCTTGCCATTTTCCAGATTCGGTCTTAAGAATTCTTCTTTCGCATACTCCCAGATCGCTTCTGAGCCTTTTGCCGTATTCCGGTTACGGTTCAGGATCTGTTCAATATGAACATCGTGTTCCTCCCACGCTTTGCCGTCTGTAGCCGCATTTAACATGATCGGCTGGATATTGTCCATCGTCCGGGCAAACTTCGACTCAGCAGTCTCCTGTGCCTCAAATTCCTCCCAGAGCGCCCGAAATTTCTTTCCCTGCTTTTCCGGAAGAAGTCCGAAAATCCGGTCCGCAGCCTTCACTTCCCGTTCCCTCTGCGTCTTCTTCGCATCTTCATCATAGGCATAGGTATCCCCAGCATCAATTTCTACAATATCATGGATCAAAAGCATCGTCACTGTCTTAAGAACATCGATCTTCTCATTGGCATATCCCGCAAGCAGAACCGTCATGATCGCCATATGCCACGCATGCTCCGCGTCATTCTCCTTACGCACCCCATCCGTCAGATATGTCTGCCTTCCAATAAATTTTTCCTTATCAATCTCCCGAAAGAAATTAAATAATTGCGTAAGCTCCTCTTTTTCCACGTTTTTGCTCCTTCTATGATGAAATACACTCTATTTGAACACCTCAAAATCCTTTTTCTCAGTACACGCACACTGTTATATATTCTACCACAAACTACCCTGTATCGGAACTTTTATTTTGTAAAAGATTGTACCATTTTTCCCAATAAATTTTGTCAAAAATTCCGTATTGAAAAAGCGCGCAATCTGTAGTAGATTACGCGCTTCCACATAAATTTGTTTCCTATTTACCATTTTTTTCGCTTCGACACCTTCAACCGGTTCATCGCCCTTGAAAGCGAAGCCTGTGTCCGGTAATATTCCTGTATACTCTGTTTCTGGCGAAGCTTTTCTTCTGCATACTCCATCTGCTCCTGGGCAAGTCTGGCATCGATATCCTCCGGTTTCTCTGCCGTCTGCACCAGCATCGTCACACGGTTGTTGACGATCTCAAGGAATCCGGCTCCGACCGCAAGGTTCACCCATTCGCCTTCTTCAAACTGAAGCATTGCCTCACCGATCACCACAGCGATCACCATATTTTCATGGTGCGGAAGAATTTCCATTCCACCGCCGTCCGGTACCGGCACGATCATCTTTCTGCAACGTCCTTCATAGAATACCCGGTCACTGGAAATGATTTTAAGTCCAAATGTATCCATACCTGGCACCTCTATTCTGCTTTTTCAGCCTTTGCCTTCTCGATGACTTCATCAATCGTTCCTACATTGAAGAATGCATTCTCCGGATACTCATCCATTTCTCCGTCGAGGATCATCTTAAATCCTCGGATCGTCTCTTTCAGAGGTACATATTTTCCCGGAACTCCGGTAAATGTCTCTGCAACGAAGAATGGCTGGGAGAGGAATTTCTGAATCTTTCTTGCTCTCATAACCGTTGCCTTGTCTTCATCGGAAAGCTCTTCCATACCAAGAATTGCGATGATATCCTGCAGCTCTTTGTATTTCTGCAGAACCTCTGTTACACGGTTTGCAACTTCATAATGTTCTTCTCCGACAATATCCGCCTCAAGAATACGGGAGTTAGATTCCAGTGGATCAACTGCCGGGTAAATACCCTGTTCTACAACCTTACGGGAGAGTACGGTTGTTGCATCCAGATGAGCAAATGTAGTTGCCGGAGCCGGGTCTGTAAGGTCATCGGCAGGGACATAGACAGCCTGTACGGATGTGACAGAACCATTCTTTGTAGATGCGATCCTCTCCTGCAGTTCACCCATTTCAGTTGCCAGTGTCGGCTGATAACCTACGGCTGATGGCATACGTCCAAGAAGTGCGGATACTTCGGAACCTGCCTGTGTAAAACGGAAAATATTATCAATGAAAAGAAGCACATTCTGATGTTCTTTATCACGGAAATATTCAGCCATCGTAAGTCCTGTCTCAGCGACACGCATACGTGCTCCAGGTGGTTCGTTCATCTGACCAAACACTAAGGCTGTCTTATCCAGAACTCCGGATGCTTTCATTTCTGTCCAGAGGTCGTTACCTTCACGGGAACGTTCTCCAACACCGGTAAAGATGGAATATCCGCCGTGCTCTGTGGCTACGTTACGGATCAGTTCCTGGATCAGTACAGTCTTACCTACACCGGCACCGCCGAACAGACCGATCTTACCACCTTTTGCATAAGGTGCAAGCAGGTCGATAACCTTGATCCCAGTTTCCAGGATTTCTACAACCGGGCTCTGGTCTTCAAATGACGGCGGATCTCTGTGGATCACCCAGTGTTCGGTATCTTCTTTGATTTCTTCGCCATTGTCGATGGTTTCTCCAAGTACGTTGAACAGACGTCCAAGGGTCTGCTCTCCAACCGGTACTTTAATTCCAGAACCGGTAGCGGTTACTTCCATGTCCTTGCAAAGTCCTTCACTTGCTGCCAGCATCAGACAACGAACCTCATCATTTCCCAGATGCTGCGCAACTTCCATAATACAGGTTTTTCCGTTGTTCTCCACCTGCAAGGCATCTTTGATGCGCGGCAGATTTCCGTCTTCAAATACAACGTCAACAACTGGTCCCATGACCTGTACAATACGTCCTTTATTCATACCTGTTTTCACTTCCTTTTCCGTTTCTGGGCTTTGGCGCCTGCACAAACCTCAGTAATTTCCTGTGTGATCGCAGCCTGCCTTGCCCTGTTATATATAATAGAAAGATCTTTGATGATTTCCTGCGCGCTGTCTGTTGCTGATTGCATTGCTGTCATTCGCGCATTGTGTTCGCTTGCATATGCCTCTACCAGACATCCATAGATCATACCAACCACGTAGTTTGGTACGATGCTGTCCAGAACCGCCTCTGCTGATGGATAAAGCGCGATCGCCTCTCTATGGATGTTAAGCGGCATTTTCATTTCATTAAATGAAGATCTCTCAAGCGGCAGGATCTTCATTTTTTCAACCGTTGTCAGCATCGAATTTTCCATTCTGGTGTAAACGATGTAGACCTCGTCCAGTTCACCTTTCCCATACTGGGAAAGAATCACTTCCGCGATATCTCTTGCCCTGTGCATGGTCGGTTTCTGCACAGTATAGAGGAAATTGGTGTCAATTTCCACACCCTTATTCGCATAATAGTGTCTGCCAAGCTCACCGACTACGAACAGCTTATGCTCTCCCGGTTCCTCCAGGATCTCATCCTCCACCTTGACAATGTTGTGGTTGTAAGCTCCTGCAAGTCCTTTATCCGCAGTAATGACAATGGAACCTATCTTTCTTTTCTCTTTTGGAATCTCTTCCCGCACATCAAAATACCGGTGCTCGATCTCAGGAATATGCCTCAGGATTCTGGAAATCTCTCCCTGAAGTCCGTAAAAGTACGGCTCTGAATCTGTCAGCTTTTTCTTCGCCTGTCTCATCTTGGTAGACGAGATCATATACATGGCGTTCGTGATCTTCATCGTATCTTTGACGCTGTTGATTCGAGTCTGTATTTCTCTGATATTTGCCATATTAACACCTGCTGTCTTTGAATTCCTTCGCTGTTTCCACAATCTTTGCAGCCAGTTCATCGGACAGAGCCTTTGTCTGCTCAATCTCTTCACTGATTTCCGGATGAACTGTTGCAAAATAATTCAGCATATCCATCTGGAATTTCTTAACCTCTTTTACCGGAATTCCCAGAAGCACTTTATTTCGTGCTGCGCAGAGGGTGATGACCATCTCATGCATGGACATTGGATGTCCGAGTGGCTGTTTCAGAAGTTCCATCAGACCAGATCCATATTCCAGCTGTTCCTTTGTTGCTGCATCCAGATCGGAACTGAACTGTGTGAATACTTCCATCTCACGATACTGTGCAAGATCGATACGGATACTTCCGGCTGCCTTCTTCATTGCCTTTGTCTGTGCTGCACCACCAACACGGGATACGGAAAGACCTACGTTAACCGCCGGTCTCATTCCTGAGAAGAACAGATCACTTTCCAGGAAGATCTGTCCATCTGTAATGGAAATGACGTTGGTCGGAATGTATGCAGATACATCTCCTGCCTGTGTCTCGATGATTGGAAGTGCTGTGATCGAACCGCCTCCCATTTCATCACTTAAACGGCTTGATCTCTCAAGCAGTCTTGAATGCAGATAGAAAACATCTCCAGGATAAGCTTCACGTCCCGGTGAACGTCCAAGAAGCAGGGACAGCGCACGGTATGCAACTGCGTGCTTTGAAAGATCATCGTAAACGATCAGGACATCTTTTCCTTTATGCATGAAATGTTCTGCGATCGCGGTTCCTGCATATGGTGCAATATACTGAAGCGGTGCACAGTCACTTGCTGTTGATGCTACTACGATGGTGTAATCCATTGCGCCGCCGTTTTTAAAAGTATTGACAACCTTTGCGATCGTTGATGCTTTCTGACCGATTGCTACATAGATACAGATGACATCCTTACCCTTCTGATTCAAAATCGTGTCTGTAGCAATGGAAGTCTTTCCTGTCTGACGGTCTCCAATGATCAACTCTCTCTGTCCACGTCCGATCGGGAACATAGAATCGATAGAAAGGATTCCTGTTTCCATTGGAACGCTGACGGATTTACGGTCTACAATTCCTGGTGCTTCATTTTCAATCGGTCTGTAATCTTCTGCTTCGATTTCTCCCGCTCCGTCAATCGGAGCTCCAAGTGCATTTACGACACGTCCGATAAATTTATCGCCAACCGGTACTCCGGCTTTCTTTTTGGTACGCATCACTTTCGTACCTTCTTTGATCTCTACATCTGATCCGAACAGGATGCAGCCGATCGTATCTTTCTGAATGTCCTGAACCATACCTTTCAGTCCATTTTCAAATGTCACGATTTCTCCGTACATTGCATGCTCTATTCCATAGATATTTGCAATTCCGTCACCGACAGAGACAACCGTACCGACCTCGCTGTCTTTACTGATCTGATCAAAGTTCTCTATTTCATTTTTCAGAATAGAAATAATTTCATCTGAGCTAATTGAACTCACTTTGTTCACCTCCAGGTCAATTTTTGCTCTAATCTCGATAATCTTCCTTTCAGACTCCAGTCATATTCATCATCACCGGTCTTTAAGATAAATCCGCCAAGTAATGCCGGATCTTTGACTATCTCAATCTTCACATCTGTCTTATGGTACTTCTCACAAAGAAATTCTCTGATTTTCTCAAGCCGCTTTTCATCTGGTGCTTCCACACAGGTAAGCGTTGCCATCTGGATTCCTTCCTGCATTTTACAGTATCTGTCATAAGCAAAAAGAATCTGACTGATCTCGCTCATTCTCTGATTACGGCATACAACCTTGAGAAAGTTTTTTATTTCTTCCGGGAAAATCTTGTCGATCGAACTTAATTTTTCCCGCATCGGTACCACCGGACTTGCAAATGTTTCTTCAAGCACCGGTACTTCTTCAAAAAGCCTTTCAGTCTCTCCTACCGCTTCTTTTGAAATTCCAAGCTCATATAAAACATGTGCATACTGTTTTGCCGAAGGGCTACAGCAATACTCTTTATTTAACCTCTTCATTGACATGAGCATCACCTGCACCTTTCAGAAACTGATCATATATATCCTGATTTCCTTTTGTGTCATCCACAATCTTACGTGCTGCCTGCATTGCCAGTCCTGCGATCTCACTTTGCAGATCATTCATGGTCTGTTTGCGTTCATTTTCAATCGTCTTTCTGGCATCTTTCAGGATTCCTACGGCTTCCGTATTGGCTTCCTGAAGGATACGCTCTGATTCTCCGGCTGCAGTTTTCTTAGCTTTTTCCACGATCTGAATGGATTCTGCCTTTGCTCCTTCCAGAGCCTTTTCATATTCCGCTTTCAGTCTCGCCGCTTCTTCCTGACTATCACTGGCATTTTTCAGTCCGTCAGCAATCATTTTTTCACGTTTTTCCATAATTCCCATTACTGGTTTGAATAAGAATTTTTTCAGCAAAAGATAAAAGACAATCAGGTTGATGATCGTAAAGAGAAGGCTTACATTAAACTGTATCACCTGTCCCACCTGCCTTTCTTCATTTTACTTTTCTTATTTCAGCATTAAGATGATAAGAAGTCCGATAATGAAACCGTAAATAGCGGTTGCCTCTGCAAGTGCACAACCAAGGATCAGGTTCTTGCTGATCTTGCTTTCTGCTTCCGGCTGTCTTGCGATCGCGTCTACTGCTTTACCTGTTGCAAGGCTGATTCCAAGTCCTGCTCCTAAACCTGTTAAAACTGCTACTGCTGCTCCAATTGCTACTAACATAATCTTAATCTCCTTTTTTCTTATAGATTTGTGTTTCTTCTGTCATTTCGGGATTATTCCTGCTCCTCATTCATGAAAAGTGCTGTCAGGAATACGAATACATATGCCTGCAGGAATCCATCGAAAATATCGAAGTAAAAACTAAATGGTATCGGGATAAGAACCGGAGCCACTGCTTTTAAAAGCTCCATGATAACAAACGCTCCCAATACATTACCGAACAAACGCATGCAAAGTGATAATGGTCTGATCACAATCTCCAGAACCATAATTGGTGCTACGAATGGTACCGGCTTTGCAAAATGCGCCGCCCAGTGCTTAAATCCATTCTTCCGGATTCCGGAAAATTCAATCAGGCACATACTCATGATTGCAAGTGCTGCTGTTACATTGAGGTCTTTTGTCGGTGACTTAAATCCGAACAGACCAATGATATTGGCTATCCCAATATAGATAAGCACTGTAATCAGATACGGAATATATTTCCTGTTTTCTTTTCCCATGATGTCTTCAAAGAAGTCCAGTCCTTTTCCTATTGCGGATTCCAATAAAAGCTGAACCTTTCCCGGATTTTCGACGCTCAAGCTTCGGACAAATATGATACAAAGTCCTACGATTACCGCCATGATGATCCAGGTAACTACGACCGACTCTTTTACCGGTATTCCGCCGAATATCGGGATCGTAAACACTGTCTCGCAGTTCAGCTCTTCTAACAGAGTCTCTGTTAAATGTTCCGTATCGCTCCCTCCCTTTCGTTTTATTTATTCTTATTTTAGAGTACTTTTTAGAGTGTCCTCTAAAAGTCATGCTTATATTACGCTCACACTTTTTCTTTGTCAATATTTTCAGCTTTTGTAGATTGTACAGTAAAAAAACCAATTTTTTTATCTATTTTCACTATCTTCATCTATTTTTCTTTTATTTTCTTTAGCTGTTTTTACTTCTATTTTTTGACACTTTTTTTAGTTTGTAGCATTCGAGATTCTTTTTTGACGGATTTTGTGCTTTTGTACAGTTGAATTTTTGGCACTTTTTACAATTATTTTCTTTTATTTTTATGCACTATGTATAGTGACTATGTCGAATATATATATCTAGCAGGATGATTATTTTGTTTTTGGAAATGAAGAGTTGATTTGGACTTGCGCTATCACCATTCTGCCTTCGGCTCATCACATACGAAAAAAGGACTCAAACTGAGTCCTTCAAGTTACAGGGGATGACAGAATCGAACTGCCGCTAAGAGTTTTGGAGACTCCTGTCATACCATTTGACCAATCCCCTATATGAAATTGTTGATTGCTGAAGCAACCATGGACTATAATAACACAATGGCTGCTTCCTGTCAATCATTTATTCAATATTTCCTTTGCGTCCTTTGCAAATAATTTCTTCGCGCAGGTTTCACTTACAGATCGCCCCTGCTGATCTGATCGATCTTTTTCAGTTCTTCCCGGGTGAACTTCGTATTCTGCACAATCTCCACATTCTGAATGATCTGCTCCGGTCTGGACGCTCCTATCAGCACACTGGTCACATCCTCATCTTTCAGGATCCAGCTCAGTGCCATCTGTGCAAGAGACTGTCCTCTCTCACCTGCCATCTTGTTCAGAGCCTCGATCTGCGCAAGCTTTTCTTTCGTCAATGCATCGGCATGTAGAAACCTTCCATCCACAGCAATCCGGCTGTCTGACGGTATTCCGTGCAGATATTTATCTGTCAGAAGCCCCTGTGCCAGCGGACTAAATGCAATGATTCCTTTTCCCATCTGGTTCGCCGTCTTTTTCAAGCCGTTCTGTTCAATCGTCCGGTCAAAAATGGAATACCGATTCTGGTTAATGACAAACGGACATTTCAGATCTTCCAGAATCTCCGCTGCACGTACCATTGTCGGACCATCATAATTAGAAATTCCGACATAAAGTGCCTTCCCACTCTTTACGATGGAATCGAGTGCACCCATCGTTTCTTCCAGTGGGGTATTCGGATCCATTCTGTGATGATAGAAGATATCTACATAATCCAGCCCCATTCTCTTCAGGCTCTGGTCAAGGCTTGCGAGCAGATACTTCCTGCTTCCCCAGTTCCCGTAAGGTCCCGGCCACATATCATAGCCTGCTTTGGTACTGATGATCATCTCGTCCCTGTATGGTGCAAAGTCTTCTTTTAAAATCTTCCCAAAATTCGTCTCAGCACTTCCGTATTCCGGTCCATAGTTATTCGCAAGATCGAAATGGGTGATTCCCAGATCAAATGCTGTCCTCAACATTGCCTTCATATTCTCCGGATCCGCATTGGTTCCAAAATTGTGCCAGAGTCCTAAAGAAACTGCCGGCAGCAAAAGCCCGCTTTTCCCACAACGGTTATATACCATGGTATCATATCTCTCAGATGATGCTGTATACATAATTCATTTTCTCCTTCATTATCTCTGAATTGAAACTTTACTATTTCTTTTACAGATTTCTCTTATCAGATATGATACCTTTTTCCTGCATAAATGTCCAGTAAATCCCGGCATCTGCCCTTTTTCTTCCGGAAAACGGGATTCTTTTTGTAACCGTCAGCCGGAAATTACATCTGTCTCAGAAGATTTACCATTTCGATTGCAGAAAGTGCACAGTCATATCCCTTATTTCCGCCTTTACTTCCGGCTCTTGAAATTGCCTGCTCGATATTTTCAGTCGTGATCACACCAAATAATACCGGCACTCCGGTTGCAAGTCCGACCTGTGCGATCCCTTTGGATACCTCATTGCAGACATAATCATAATGCGTCGTGTCTCCACGGATCACTGCTCCCACACAGATCACCGCATCATACTTTCCGGATGCCGCCATTTTAGAAGCTGCTGTCGGAATCTCAAATGCTCCCGGTACCCATGCTGCCGTTATGTTTTCATCCTCCACGCCATGGCGTACCAGCCCGTCTACCGCACCACCAAGTAGTTTATTAACAATAATCTCATTAAATCTTGAAGCAACAATTCCTACTTTCATTCCTTCTGGTGCTACTACTTTTCCTTCTAATACATTGATCTGTCTCATGTTTTTTTCCTCCTGTAATTAAAGTGTTTCTTCTATGATAAATACTGTTTATTCTCTTTTTACTGAAATTTGATTTCTTTAAAGATATGTCCCATCTTTTCCTGCTTCGTCTTCATATAAAATGCATCAAATTTCTGCGGTGCTATTTCAATCGGTACTCTCTCATGGATTGCAAGCCCGAAACCGGAAAGTCCATATACCTTCTCCGGATTATTTGTAAGAAGCCGGAGTGATTTTACTCCCAGATCCGATAGAATCTGAGCCCCTACCCAGTATTCCCTAAGATCCGGTGCAAATCCCAGACGGATGTTGGCTTCCACGGTATCGTATCCCTGTTCCTGAAGTTCATACGCTTTCAGCTTGTTGATCAGACCGATTCCCCTTCCCTCCTGTCGCATATACAGAAGAACTCCTCTTCCTTCTCTCTCGATCTGCTGCATCGCCGACTGCAGCTGCTTTCCACAATCGCAGCGGAGAGATCCAAAAGTATCGCCGGTCAGGCACTCGGAATGTACACGGCACAGAACATCTTCCCCATCGCCAATCTCACCTTTCACCAATGCCACATGATGTTCACCGGTGATGTCATTCACATACCCATAAATCTGAAATTCTCCATACTGGGTTGGCATCTTTGCACATGCTTCCCTTACGACATGTTTTTCATGGATCCTGCAGTAATCCTGCAGATCTTTGATCGTAATAAATTTC
The DNA here is from genome assembly GCF_027682785.1 of Coprococcus sp. AF51-11b1. Classification (NCBI taxonomy): domain Bacteria; kingdom Bacillati; phylum Bacillota; class Clostridia; order Lachnospirales; family Lachnospiraceae; genus Coprococcus; species Coprococcus sp. AF51-11b1. The sequence continues at coordinate 28,082 of NZ_JAQCZB010000015.1, forward strand.
AGGTCGTACTTCTTCGCCAGCTTCCAGAGATTCTCTGTCCGCATCATCGTTCCGTCCTCTTCCATGATTTCACAGCAGATTCCACATTCTTTCAGTCCGGCAAGACGCATCAGATCAACCGTTGCCTCGGTATGACCATTTCTTACCAACACACCTCCATGCCTTGCCACCAGCGGAAATACATGCCCCGGTCTTCGAAGGTCCTGCGGTTTCGTTCCTTCTTCTGTCAGGCTGCGTATAGTATATCCTCGCTCTGCTGCTGAAATTCCCGTTGTCGTATCCACATGGTCAACGGATACCGTAAATGCAGTCGAATGGTTATCTGTATTTTCGGAGACCATCTGTGAAAGCCCAAGCCGTCCGGCCAGCGCTGCACTCATCGGTGTGCAGATCAGCCCTTTCGCATGGCATGCCATAAAATTGATATTCTCCTGAGTTGCAAATTCCGCCGCGCAGATCATATCTCCTTCATTTTCCCGGTCCGGATCATCCGTTACCAGAACGATCCTTCCCTGGCGCAATTCTTCAAGTGCCTCTTCTACGCTATTGTATTGATACTGTTTCTCCATTTGTTACTTCCTCCTGTCCGATCTATAACTCATTTTTATCCTGTTCTTCTGTATGCTCTCCATTCCGGTCCCGGAATTTCTTCGCATCAAATTCCATACTCCTCTAATAATTCCATGGTAAATCCACCACATTTTCCAGCCGGTTCCGATGGTGTAAGAAACTTTTTAATATACTTCCCTACAATATCATTTTCCAGATTCACCCTGTCCCCAGCTTTTTTCTTCAGCAGTGTGGTTTCCTCTCCAGTATGAGGAATGACTGATACCTGAAAGCTTTTTTCACTTACTTCTGCCACTGTCAGACTGATCCCGTCAATACAGATTGAACCTTTTTCTACGATCAGTTCCAGAATCTCCGGCGTTGTCCGGATTTTTACCCATACCGCATTTTCTTCCTTTCTGAGTTCTTCAATCATTCCGGTCCCGTCAATATGTCCTGCAACGATATGTCCACCGAATCTGCCATCTGCCGCCATCGCGCGTTCCAAATTCACTTTCTCACCGATCTTCGTATCACCAAGATTGGTTCTTCTCACTGTTTCCGCCATCACATCTGCGGTAAATCCATCCTTTTCCAGAGAAACCACCGTCAGGCAGACACCATTTACCGCAATACTGTCTCCGATCCTGGTTCCACCGAGTACTTTTTTTGCCCGGATCGCAATCTTCCCGGATGATCCAGAAAGTCGGAGTGACCGGATAGATCCGGTTTCTTCTACAATTCCTGTAAACATTTACATTTCCTCCAAAACCTTATACTCTGCCAGAATATCTTCTCCAACCTGCGAGATTCTCATAAGCTGTAACTTGATGGCATCGTCTACTTTCTCAATTCCAAAGCCTTCCACCGGAGTCTTGCCGCCTCTTCCGCCAAAAATTTTCGGTGCGATAAAAGCTTTCACCTCATTTACGATACCGGATTGCAGGGCATCCTCATTTAAAGTTCCACCGCCTTCAATAAGTACACTGTCAATTCCCAGCTCTCCAAGCTTTCTCATCAGAAGCTGCAGATTGATCTCCCCTTTTTCCGAAGGAACTCTGAGAAGCACGACTCCAAGCTTTTCCAGACTGCGTTTTTTCTCTTCTAAATAAATCGCATTCCCCTTTTCACCGGCATATGCAACAATCGTCCGGTATCTCCCTGCTGTCTGGCAGATCTGACTGTCCAGTGGGATCCTGAGCATACTGTCACAGATAATTCTGACCGGACTTTTCTTTCCCTCCAGACGCACATTCAGCATCGGATCATCTGCCAGAACCGTTCCGATTCCTGCCATGATTGCCATATAGTCATGGCGCATCTCATGTACCAGACTTCTTGCTTCCTCACCGGATATCCATTTTGATGCTCCTGTTTTTGTCGCAATCTTTCCGTCTGCCGTCATTGCGTATTTCATCACCACATAGGGCAGCCCTGTTGTGATATAGTGGAAAAAGACCGGATTTAACGCATCACATTCTTCGCGCAGGAAATCCTCTTCCACCCGGACGCCTGCCTCGCGTAAAATCTTTGCTCCTTTGCCGGACACTTTCGGATTCGGATCTCTCGATCCGATCACAACCCGTGCAATCTTCTGTTCCAGAATCGCTTCCGTACATGGTGGTGTCTTCCCATAATGGCAGCACGGCTCCAGCGTCACATAAAGTGTTGCTCCCTCGGCGCTTTCTGTCAGGGATGCGATTGCGTTCCGTTCTGCATGAAGCTCACCACATTTTTCGTGATACCCTTCCCCGATAATGCTTCCATTCTTTACGATCACGGCACCAACCATCGGGTTTGGATTTGTCCATCCACGTCCTTTTTTTGCCAGTTCAATTGCACGGCGCATGTAAAATTCATCTGTCATTTTTTCTCCTTTCTCATCTCTCCCGGAAAAGCCCCCTGGAAATGTACTCTGCTAAACATTTTAGGTATGTTGCCGGATAAGTCTCTTTTCAAAAAATGTGCTTTGGCATATAGGAAAAGCCCTGACAGATTCTCTTACCTGTCAGGGCTTTCTTTCTCAGTTATATCGCTGTACGCTCTGTCATACTTCTCGGAAATACCATTTTCTCATCGAATCTGGCCTCGGCATTTTATTTTCCGGAAAATAAAAACTCTGGAATGATTCCCATTCCAGAGCGTTTTACTTTTTATTCCTGCATATATGATAGAAACCGCTTCTATCAGCAACGATTCAACTTCTTCCATCCAGACTTTACTGTCGGCACTGGAATCTCACCAGTTCATGCCTTACGGCTCGCGGGCTTTACCGCCGGTGGGGAATTTCGCCCCGCCCTGAAGCATTATTTGGTTTTACAAAACTTACTATAGCACGTTACCGCAATAATTGCAAGATTATTTTTTCGACAAACCAGTATGTTTATGCTATTCTTATATGGAGATATCAGAGTCCGCTTATTACCAGGCTGGTACAGATGGTTATTTCATTTAATCTGACTTTAAGAAAGACGAGGAATTCAAAAACATGTTTCATAAATTTTTAAAATACATTTCCCAGAGTATTTCCGGAATGATCGGTGTCTCCGTCTACATTCTGGCAGATACCTTTTTTATCTCTTACAAATGCGGTGCAGATGGACTTGCTGCCCTGAATCTGATCCTGCCGGTGTTCGGTCTGGTCTTCGCAATCGGTTCGATGATCGGAATCGGCTCCGCCACACGATACAATATCAGCACAGCCCAAGGTTCACCTTCGAACTACTATTTTACCCAGTCCATCTTCTGGTGTCTCATATGCAGCATTCCTTTTATGCTCACCGGAATCTTCATTCCGCATAAAGCACTTGCACTTTTAGGGGCAGATGCCGGGCTCATCCGGCTTGGACGTAATTATATGCGTATCGTCCTGCTCTTTACCCCGTTTTTTATGTCAAACTATACCTTCACGGCATTTGCGAGGAATGACCATGCGACCTCTATCGCCATGATCGGTTCCATTTCCGGAAGCTTCTTTAATATTTTATTTGACTATATTTTCATGTTCCCTTTGAATCTTGGATTTCTGGGGGCTGCACTTGCAACCGCTCTTTCACCGGTTGTGACGATGCTGGTATGTTCGACACATTATCTTGGAAAGAATAACCATGTAGAGTTTCACTGGCGCAAGCCCTCTCTTCGCCGGATCATCGGATGCTGCCAGCTTGGTGTTTCTGCATTTTTTGCTGAAATTTCTTCCGCTGTCATTACGATTATATTTAACATGCTGATCCTGCGCATTGCGGGAAATATCGGGATCGCAGCCTACGGCGTAGTTGCAAATATTTCACTGGTCGCAATGGCGATCCTAAACGGACTTGCCCAGGGTGCACAGCCGCTGATCAGCCAGAGTTACGGAAAGGGTGAACATGATCTAGTCCGTAAATTTCTCAACTGGTCTCTTGCTGCAGCACTTCTGATCGAGCTTGTGATCGTTGTACTGATCTACGGATTTACGGATACCTTTATCAGTATCTTTAACAGCGAACATAATCTCCAGCTGCTTGCTTACGCCCATACTGGTCTTAGGCTTTATTTCCTGGGCTTTTTAGTCGCCGGTATCAATATTGTGCTGGTTGCCTATTTTTCCGCAATCGACAGAGCATGTCCTGCCGTCCTTGGTTCTGTTATGCGCGGCATTATCGCAATTGCTTTCTGTGCGATTCTGTTCTCACAGATTCTGGGGCTGAATGGAATCTGGCTTTCTTTCTTAGGATCGGAAATCATCACATTTTTTGTGATTCTGATTTTCCGGAAATCTTGATTTTGTAATTGACAATTTTTCTTTTATCATGTATATTTTAATTATAGTAATGATTCTTATTATTGAGTTTTAAAAGTCAGGAGGAATGTCATATGGATAAAAAAGCACTTTACAATTTATCTTATGGAGTATTTATGCTTGCAACACGCTCTGGGAATGTAGTAAACGGATGTATTACCAACACCTGCATCCAGGTTGCGAATAATCCGGTACGGATTGCAATCTCTGTGCTGAATAGCAACTATACCTGTGATCTGATCAAAGAGAGCGGCATTTTTACGTTAAGCCTGCTTGACCAGACCTGCTCTTTTGAAACGATCCGGCATTTCGGTTTCCAGTCCGGCAGAGATGTTGATAAATTCGCAAATATCACTGCACCTGCAGATGAAAATGCAGTTCCTTACCTCGGATGGCAGACATGTTCTGTTCTCAGCGCAAAAGTAGTTTCCAGACAGGATCTTGGAACACATACCCTTTTTATTGCTGAAGTAACCGATGCGAAACTTTTAAGTGACAATCCGCCTCTGACTTACGCAGATTATCAGGCACATGTAAAGCCAAAACCAGAACAGAAAAAAGAGGATAAGAAGATTATCGGATGGCGCTGTAAGATCTGCAATTATGTATACGAAGGAAGCAATCTTCCGGAAGAATTCACCTGCCCGCTCTGTGGACACGGCGCAGATGATTTCGAACCGATTTATGAAAATGCATAGCCTGTTGGAAAATAGACGTTTCAAAAAGAGGGAGTGTATGACTTGAGTTTAAGTCACACACTCCCTCTTCCAAATTTCCTTTTTTCCGATATTCCTTTTCTAAAATACCATCAGTTTATAAATATTTTCCACATCTTTCTGATCAAGAGTTGCAAATCCTTCCACTGTACCAGTATTTACATCTCCATAACAACAGGTATGTGCCAGCTTTTCAATATCTTCTTCTTTGGCTCCAAGCTCTGCAAAATTCTTTGGCATCCCAATCGAAATTAAAAAGTTTCGAAGTGCCTCAATTCCTTCCAGTGCCGTTCTCTTTGGATCTGCAAAATCCATCTGACAGCCCCAGACACGGACTGCAGCCTGTGCAAAACGCATCACATTGTGTTCCAGTGTATAAGTAAATACAGCCGGCATAACAACCGCAAGCCCTGCACCGTGCGCGCAGTCATACAATGCAGATAATTCGTGCTCGATGTTATGGCTTGTCCAGTCCTGTGTACGTCCTACTCCGCAGGAATTATTGTGTGCCATCATACCTGCCCACATGATGTTTGCTCTTGCCTGATAATTATCCGGGTCTGCAATGACTCTCGGTCCTTCATGGATCATCGTCAGAAGAAGCCCTTCGATCATACGGTCTGTCACTTCTACTTCTTCGGTATTGGTCAGATAACGCTCATACAGATGTGCCATAATATCCGTAATTCCGCAAGCTGTCTGATATGCCGGAAGTGTCTGTGTAAGTGCCGGGTTCATGATCGTGAATTTCGGACGGAATGCTTCTCCGGTTGCCCCTCTTTTGAACATTCCTTCTTCTTTTGTAATAACAGAGTCCGGTGATCCCTCACTTCCTGCAGCTGAAATCGTAATAACTGTTCCGATCGGAAGTGCTTCCTCGACAAGCTTTCCTTCATAATAATCCCAGAAATCTCCATCGTATACTGCACCTGCCGCAATTGCCTTTGCGGAATCAATTGTACTTCCGCCTCCGACTGCCAATACAAAATCTACTTTTTCTTTCCGGCACAGGTCAATTCCCTCATATACAAGACCACTTCTCGGATTTGGCTTTACGCCTCCTAATTCTACATAAGAAATTCCTTCCCCGTCCAGAGATTTTTTAACACGGTCCAAAAGTCCGGAACGAATGACAGAACCTCCGCCATAATGGAGCAGTACACGACTGCCGCCAAAACGTTTTACATACTTTCCGGTATCATTTTCTGTATCCTTACCAAAAGCAAAATAAGTCGGTGCATAAAATGTGAAATTTTCCATCTTTTATTTCCTTCTTTCCTCTTATAATTTTCTGCTAATTTTTAGTATAAATCCTTTTTTGAGACTTCGCAAGATGACGTAGAAAATATTATGCTCTCCCTGCTCTTCAGATAAATTTTCGTAATACATCCAAGCCAAAATCAGTATTTTTCCATATGCACACAAAATGGCTGCCACCCGGACAGCCATTTCCCATATCTCTTTATTTTCCGGCTTCTTCTACAGCCACTTTCATTTTCTTCACATACTCAGCCACATACGGCACACAATCCTCGCCATACTTTGCGACGATCTTCACGATTGCCGATCCCACGATCGCACCATCGGAAAGGGATGCCATCTCCTTTGCCTGCTCCGGCTCGGCAATTCCAAAACCTACCGCGCAAGGAATCTCTGTCACTTCTCTTACCTTCTCAATCATCTCACCGATATTGGTTGTAATCTGCTTTCTGACTCCGGTAACACCAAGGGAAGACACGCAATAGAGAAATCCTTCCGCTTCTTTTGCAATCATTTTGATTCTTTCATGGGAGGTCGGCGCGATCAGAGATACCAGTTCGATCCCATATTCCTTACATACACCGGAAAGCTCTCCCTTTTCTTCAAAAGGAACATCCGGTACGATCACACCTGCCATGCCACATTCCACACATCGCTGCATAAACTTCTCTTTTCCGTAAGTAAAAATTGGATTGACATAAGTCATAAATACCATCGGAATATGGATCTCATCCTTTACTTCCTTTATCGCATCAAATAATTTGTCCAATGTACAGCCCGCTAAAAGTGCCCGTTCATCAGCCTCCTGGATCACCGGTCCTTCTGCGATCGGATCAGAAAACGGGATCCCGACCTCAATCAGGTCTGCTCCTGCCTCCTGCATTGCAAGGATCAGTTTTTTCGTCACATCCAGGGACGGATCCCCTCCTGTGATAAATGGGATAAATGCTTTTTTATTTTCAAATGCTTCGCTTATCTTATTCATAGATTTCCACTCCTCTGTATCTTGCAATTGCCGCTACGTCTTTGTCTCCACGTCCGGATACGGTCACAACGATGATCTTGTCCTTGTCCATCGTCGGTGCCAGCTTCATCGCATAAGCAATCGCATGTGCACTTTCTACTGCCGGGATGATTCCCTCGGTTCTGGACAGATATTCAAATGCATTAACCGCTTCTTCATCGTTGATCGGTACATACTGTGCTCTTCCTTCGTCTGCAAGCATCGCATGCTCTGGTCCGATTCCCGGATAATCCAGTCCTGCGGAAATCGAATAAACCGGTGCGATCTGTCCGTCTTTGTTCTGGCAGAACAAAGATTTCATACCATGGAAAATACCAGTTGTACCATTTGCGATCGTTGCCGCATTTTTCTCAGTATCCACACCAAGTCCTGCTGCCTCACATCCGATCAACTGTACTTCCTTGTCCGGAATGAATTCGTAGAAAGTTCCCATTGCATTACTTCCGCCTCCGACACAGGCGATCACAGCATCCGGAAGACGACCTTCTTTTTCCAGCATCTGAGCTTTGATCTCTTCTCCGATAACCTTCTGGAAGTCGCGGACGATCATTGGAAATGGATGTGGCCCCATAACAGAACCTAATACATAAAGGGTATCATCCATGCGGTTTGCCCATTCCCTCATAGTTTCGTTGACCGCATCCTTGAGCGTCATGGTTCCGCTTGTAACAGCATGCACCTTCGCTCCAAGAAGTTCCATACGATAGACATTCAGTGCCTGACGATCCGTATCCTCTTTTCCCATAAAGATTTCACATTCCATATCCATCAGTGCTGCTGCTGTCGCTGTTGCCACGCCGTGCTGTCCGGCTCCGGTCTCTGCAATGACACGGGTTTTCCCCATTTTCTTTGCAAGAAGCACCTGACCTAGAACGTTGTTGATCTTATGTGCACCGGTATGATTCAGATCTTCACGTTTCAGATAAATCTTTGCTCCGCCAAGATCTCTGGTCATCTTCTTTGCCTCATATAAAAGTGACGGGCGCCCTGCATAGTTCTTTAACAGATCATCCAGTTCCCGGTTAAATTCCGGATCATTTTTATATTTCTCATATGCTTCTTCTACCTCATGCACTGCATTCATCAGCGTCTCCGGCACATACTGTCCGCCGTATTCTCCATATCTTCCTTTACTCATGATTTCGTACCCTTTCTATGAATTCCTCTATTTTTGTTTCATCCTTTACGCCATCCGTTTCGACTGCGCTACTCACATCCACCGCAAACGAATTGCATCTGGAAATATTTTCGTTTACATTTTCTGCATCCAGACCACCTGCAAGAAAATATGGCTTTGTAAGCTTTGGGATCAGTGCCTTGTCAAAACCGGTTCCGCTGCCACCATATTGCCCTTTTACATAAGTATCCAGAAGCAGATAATCCACATCCAGCTTTTCTGCCTCCAGAATCTGCTCTTTTGACTGCACCCTCACCGCCTTGATAAGCGGAGTATCCGGCAGGTTCTTCCTGATCTCTTCTATATAACAGTCATCCTCATTCCCGTGAAGCTGCACCAACTGAATGATCCCTTCCCGGCAAAGTTCTGTGACATTTTGGATCGGTTCATTTACAAAAACTCCAACTGCCGGAATATCCGGATCCAGTGCTTCACGTAGTTTTTCCGCCTGTTTATTGTCAATTTTTCTCTTGCTTTCCGCAAATACAAACCCGACAAAATCCGGCTTCAGGCGATTCACGATCCAGATGTCCTCCGGTCTTTTCAGACCACATATTTTAATTTTTGTTTTTCCCATTTATAAGCTTCCACCATTCAGTTTTTCAAGCGTCGCTTTCTTATCCGGACTTCTCATCAGTGTCTCACCGATCAGTACCCCGTTCACTTTCGCCTCGCGCAGTTTTTCAATATCTTCCGCTGTCTTTATCCCACTTTCTGCTACAAAAAGTACATTTTCCGGTGCCAGAGTGCGAAGCCGGATGCTGTTACCGATATCCACGGTAAAATCCTTCAGATTCCGGTTATTTACACCGATTACCCTTGCTCCTGCTTCAATCGCTGTCTGCATTTCTTCTTCATCATGGACTTCCACCAGTGCGGAAAGACCAAGCCGGTCCGCAACTTTTATGTATCTTTTCAGTGTCTCGGTATCCAGAAGTGCACAGATCAGAAGCACCACCGAAGCCCCCAGCGTCTTTGCCTCATAGATCATATACTCATCAATGGTAAAATCCTTCCTGAGCACCGGGATCGATACATTTTCCGTAATCTCTTTCAGGTAAGTGTCCTTCCCCTGAAAATATTTTGGCTCTGTCAGACAGGAAATCGCAGCTGCCCCTGCTTTTTCATACTCCCTCGCAATCTCCAGATACGGGAAATCCTGCGCGATCACACCTTTTGACGGGGATGCTTTTTTCACCTCACAGATATAATGAATCCCCGGCTCTGCAAGTGCCTTTTCAAATGGGAAGCCGGTATTGGCATCCATCGCCATTGCCCTTCTGCAGATTTCCGAATATGGAACCTTTCTTTTTGCTTTTTCCACACGCAGCTTCGTATCTGCTGCAATCTTTTCTAAAATCATTGCCCTCTCCTATTTTGCTGTGACTGCTTTTGTTGCCTCACGGAACTCTTCGTATTTCTTAAGTGCTGCTCCGCTCTCGATCAGTTCTTTTGCTTTTTCCACGCCTTCGGCAAGCGTGATCCCGTCAATTCCAAGGTAAAGTGCCATACCTGCATTCATCAGAACCACATCTCTCTTTGCCCCAGTCTCTTTTCCAGTCAAAATATCCATCGTGATCTGTGCATTTTCTTCCGGTGTTCCTCCGATCAGATCGGCAAGCGGGCATCTGGACAGCCCGAACTGTTCCGGTGTGATCGTATAAGAAGTAATTTCTCCAAAACGGATTTCGTGTACATCCGTTTCTCCGGTGAGTGTAATTTCATCCAGTCCGTCCTCGCCACAAACGGCAACGCCCCTGGTCACACCCAGATTGGAAAGTACCTCTGCCATCGTTCCTGCAAGCTCTTTATCATATACACCGAGAAGCTGCATGGTTGCCGCTGCCGGATTGGAAAGAGGTCCGAGAATATTGAATACTGTTCTCACTCCCAGCTCTTTTCTGACCGGTGCTGCATATTTCATCGATGAGTGGTAAACCGGTGCAAACATGAAGCAGATACCAGTCTCGTTTAATACTGTTTCATTCTGCTCCGCAGTAAGTGCAACTTCCACGCCAAGCTTTTCAAGAACATCAGCTGCTCCGCTCCGGCTGGACACGCTGCGGTTTCCATGCTTTGCAACCGGCACGCCGCCTGCTGCCACTACAAATGCAGATGTTGTGGAAATATTGAAGGTTCCCACCTGGTCTCCGCCCGTTCCGACGATATCAATGACCTCTCTCTCCGGTTTGATCTTCACACCCTTTTCACGCATCACTTCTGCAAATGCGGTAATCTCATCAATGGTCTCGCCCTGCATGGAAAGTGCCATCAAAAGACCGCCCATCTGCGCCTGCGTAGCAGTACCATCCATCATTTCTTCCATGACACCTCTTGCCTCTTCGTATGTAAGATCTTCTTTTCTTGTTAACTTTGCAATTGCTTCTCTGATCATAATTTTTGTCCTCCATCTTATCTGCCTTGTTGTCTCTGCTATTTTATGAGTTGGTTTCAAAAGATATTTTGACACCTTTCCTCTCTACAGTCCCAGAAAATTCTCCAGAATCTTCCTTCCCTTCGGTGTCAGAATCGATTCCGGATGAAACTGTAATCCGTACACCGGATACTCTTTATGCTGGACTGCCATCACTTCTCCGTTTCTTCTCCATCCTTTTCGATAGTGACTTTTCCGCAGCTGCATTTCACACGCATCACCGGATCAAAGCCAAGGAAAGAATATCGTCCCCATTTTTCGCCACCCTCTACACTCTCCAGCAGGTAATAGCGTTTACTGACTGCTGCGAGCTTCCGTAGAAGTGTGATCGGTGTAATAACGTCTGCGTAGATTTCACGGCAAACCGGAATGATGTCATAATCCTGTGCCATTTTTAAAATTTCATCACAATCTGGGTACATGATTCTTTCCTCCTGAATTTTCGTTGTTGTTTTTATGTTGAGTAAGCTTTTTTTGAATGATTTACTCCGGGCGTGCGTATTCACCTCGATTCCGCTACGCTGCATCTCGGTCGTGTAAAGACTGCTTATACGTCCTGTAAAGAATCATTCTTTTTCGGACGTGCACGCCCTCTTTGTAGCACGAAAAAAGAGCTTTCGTCTCTGTATAAGATTTTCACTTATACAGGGACAAAAGCTCTTGAAATTCTACTTCTGCGGTACCACCCTTATTGCCGATTTTGATCGACCTCTCAACTGCGTACTGACATACACATCTCCTTGGTAACGGGCGAGCATCCCGTCAGCGTCTACTCCTGCTCTGCAGTTTCAAGCTGCCCTCACAAGTCCATTCGGTAAAAACTCTTACTACTGCCTTTCCACCACCGGCAGCTCTCTGGAAATAAATATCTTTACTTACTCCTCTTGTTCATCGGTTTATTGCTTTAATTAGCTGTAGTATATGCTGATATTTTCCATTTGTCAACTGATTTTTCTATTTATTTTTGCAAAATTCCGCAATTGTCTTGTTCCGTATTTTCTTTTAGTTGTCCTCCAGTGCAAACTCTGCAAATTTCTCCATCTCTTTTGTCTTGAACTTATTTTTATGATAGAAAATCTGACGATACATCGTAATTTCTATATCTTTCACATCCAAAAGTGTGAGTTTCTTTTTCTCAATATCATCTTCTACTGCAAAACGTGGCAGGAATGAAACGCCTCCCCCACGCATCAGCATTTTTTTGATAAATGCAGTATCACTGATTTCCAGCATCGGAGAAAGCTCTTTTCTTCTTAACGCCAGCTGACCATCAAGTGCCTGCCTGTAATTGGCATTGCGCTCTGTAAGATAAAAAGACTCTTTCAGCAGATCATCAAGCAATAAATTTCTTTCTTTTGCCAGCCGGTGACTGACTGATGTCACAAACATAACCGGTTCTGCCTTCTCCATCACCTTGATCCAGTTGCTGTCCCATCTTGGTGTATCCAGAATATAGATCAGATCCAGTTCATTATGTTCCATCATCTGGATCAGCTTTTCCGGAGAATCTACCGTAATCCGGATAGAAACCCTGGGATACTGTTCCCTGAATTTCCTTATGATCTTTGGAAATTTCACCGTACACAGAGACTCGATCGTCCCAATGTGAAGTGGATTTTTCAATTCATCCGTATCATTCATGGATGCTTTCGCCTGATGAACATCATAAAGAATCCGGTTGGCATGCTCCAGAAATTCTTCCCCCTGCGGGGTAAGCACCACTTTCTTTCCTGTCCTGTCGAACAGCCTTTTCCCAAGTTCGTTTTCCAGCTGGCGGATCTGAACCGTCACTGCCGACTGCGAATACCCCAGCATCTCTGCCGTTCTGGAAAAGCTCTGCATCTGCGCGATCTGTGTAAAAGTCTGTAATTGACGTAATTCCATCTTCTGACTCCATTATGAAAAATTTTCAACGTCTTCATAAAATCTATGAATTTGTTTCACTCATAAGTTGATGGTACAATATAACTAATAAGACGTCAATCCTTTTTACTTACGTAAAACAATTATTTTACAGGAGGAGGTTTACTATGTCCTTTATCAGTGTTTTTGATGTCATGGGACCGAATATGATCGGACCATCAAGCTCCCATACTGCGGGAGCTGCCAGAATCGCTCTGCTTGCAAGAAAGCTTCTCACCGGTTCTCTTAAAAAAGTAGAATTTACCCTTTATGGATCTTTTGCCAAAACCTATCACGGTCATGGTACGGACCGTGCTCTTCTCGGCGGTATTATGGGATTTGCCACCGATGACGTGCGCATCCGCGATTCCTTCCAGATCGCGACAGACAACGGAATCGAATATTCTTTCATTCCGAACAACGTAGAAACCGACGTACACCCGAATACCGTCGATATCCTGATGGTAAATGAAGAAGGGCAGGAGATGATAATCCGCGGAGAATCTCTCGGTGGCGGAAAAGCCCGCCTGTGCCGGATCAATGGTGTGGAGGTTGATTTTACCGGAGAATACAGCTCGATCGTCGTCGTCCAGAAAGATGCACCGGGCGTTGTTGCTTACATTACCAAATGCCTCAGTGAACTTGGAATCAATATCGCATTCATGCGTCTGTTCCGCGAATCCAAAGGAAATACCGCTTATACCATCGTAGAATCCGATGATCTGGTACCGGAAGATATCGCAGATACAATCAGAAAAAACAAAAATGTATACAACGTTATGGTTGTTCAGATGTAATTGGAAGGAGAATACAGATTATGGATTTTAAAAATGCAAAAGAATTATTAAAAGTCTGTCAGGAACAAGACCTTTCAATTTCTGCTGTGATGCTTCAGAGAGAGCTCACAGAGGGAGAACAGGATCCAGAAGAGACAGACCGCAAAATGGATCGTGTTCTTGAGATTATGAAATCAGCCGCTTCTACTCCGATCCATACCCCGGTCAAATCTATGGGTGGACTGATCGGTGGCGAAGCAAAAAAGATCTCAGATCACAAAGATGCCGGAAAAGGTCTTTGCGGGAATCTTCTGGAAAGAGCTGTCATTTACGCGATGGCAACTCTGGAAACCAATGCTTCCATGGGTGTGATCGTAGCTTCCCCGACTGCCGGATCTGCCGGTATCGTTCCGGGACTTCTGCTTGCCCTCCAGGAAACCTATGATCTTTCCGATGAACAGATCAAGCAGGGACTTTATAATGCCAGCGCGATCGGTTATCTTGCTATGCGCAATGCAACTGTCGCCGGAGCAGTCGGTGGATGTCAGGCAGAAGTCGGAATCGCATCTGCAATGGCGGCATCTGCAACCGTTGAACTGATGGGCGGATCCCCGGAACAATCCCTTGCCGCAGCATCTACTGTTCTTATGAATATGCTCGGTCTGGTCTGCGATCCGGTCGGCGGGCTGGTCGAATATCCTTGTCAGAACCGTAATGCTGCCGGTGTGGCAAATGCAACGATCGCTGCAGAGATCGCCCTTTCCGGAGTACGCCAGCTGATTCCATTCGATGAAATGCTGGAAGCGGTGTACACTGTAGGAAAGCGTCTTCCGGCAGAGCTTCGGGAGACAGCTCTCGGCGGATGCGCAACGACACCGTCTGCATGCGCAGCCTGCCATATGTGTGATTAAGCTGTGTAATGTTTTGCAAATATAGACCAGCACACACTGCTTACAATTTTACGATATAAAAAGCTTCTTTTTCAGAAACGGCCCTCCTGTTTTTCTGAAAAGAAGCTTTTTTGTTTACTTATTTTGATTTTCTCACTTACTATTATGACATCTCATAATAATGCGCATAAATTCCACCCTGCTCAAGCAATTCATCATGATTTCCCCGTTCAGCGATTCCATTATTTGCAACCACAAGAATCTCATCTGCATTGCGGATCGTAGAAAGCCGGTGTGCAATCGTGATCGTGGTCCGGTTCTTCGCAAGCTCTTCCAGGCTCTGCTGGATCCAGCGCTCACTCTCATTGTCAAGCGCACTAGTCGCCTCGTCCAGAATCAATATCGGCGGATTCTTAAGAAATACTCTTGCAATCGAAATCCTCTGCTTCTGTCCACCCGACAGACGAGTTCCTCGTTCTCCTACAAAGCTGTCATATCCATCCGGCAGGGACATGATAAATTCATGGATATTTGCCTTCTTCGCCGCATCGATAATTTCTTCCATCGATGCCCCCGGTTTTCCATAAGCAATATTTTCCCTGATCGATCCACAGAACAGATAGACATCCTGCTGTACCAGTCCGATCTGGCTTCTCAGACTTTCCAGTGTCAGCTTTCTTACATCCTGCCCGTCGATCGTGATCACACCTCCGGTCACATCATAAAATCTTGGAAGCAGGGAACAGATCGTCGTCTTTCCACTTCCCGACGGTCCCACAAGGGCAATGGATCTGCCAGCCGGGATCTTAAAAGATACCCGATCCAGTACCGGCGTATCATCATCACTGTAATGGAAAGAAACATTTTTATATTCCACTTCACCCTTTACGTTTTCAAGTGGCTCCGCATCCGGTGCATTTACAATCTCCGGCTCCGTCTCCACAACATCCAGAAAGCGCCGGAAACCAGAAAGACCTTTCTGCATCATCTCGGTAAGCTCCACAAGAATCTGGATCGGGCTGATAAAAATTCCGATGTAAAGCGCATACATGGCAAGATCGGCAGCTTCCATTTTCCCATGTGCGATCAGCCATCCGCCGAACACTAATGTGATCAGATACATCATTCCCTGGAAGAAAAGATTGCCACTCATAAAGCTTCCCATACAATGATAGTTTGCATCCTTGGATACCAGAAATCCTTCATTGCTTTTCTCGAATTTCTCCCGTTCAATCTTTTCATTTGCAAAAGACTGCACCACACGGATTCCCGCAAGCGTATCCTGCAGACTGGAATTGACATCCCCGATCTTTCTCCGGTTGTCCATAAAAGTCTCCTGCATCTGACGGTTCTGCTTATAAGAAAAGATCAGCATAAATACAACCATCACAAGCAGCGGAATCGCCAGTCTCCAGTTAATAAGAAACAAAAATGTAAACGAACCAACGATTTTAATTACGGATATAAATAAATTCTCCGGTCCATGGTGCGCAAACTCGGAAATATCAAACAGATCCGACACCAGCTTACTCATCATCTGTCCGGAATTATTCTGGTCATAATAAGAAAAAGAAAGTCTCTCATAATGATCAAATAACTTCTGGCGCATATCCCGTTCCATATGTGCCCCCATCATATGCCCCTGATAACTGACATAATATTTACAAAATGTCTGTATGATATACATCACAAGCAAAGCCAGTCCGATCGGCAGAAGTGCTCCAAGGATCTGTGACGGATCCTCTGTAAATAAAGTCTTTGTCAGTGATCTTAAAATCTGTGGAAATGCAAGATCCACCAGACTGATGATCGCCGCACAGATCAGATCCAGAAAGAATACTGTCCTGTACGGCGCATAATATTTTACAAATTTTTTCAGTGTATGCATCACTTTCTTTTGTGCAATGTCCGGATTCCCCGTTTTATCACACTTTACCTCCTTGTCCCCAAAATCACATATTATTATATCGGGAATCTTTCGTTATTTCCACCTTATTCTCAAATTACTTTGGGAATTTTCCTTCCTTCATCTTTTTATTCTGCTGTTTTTATGCTATGATAGGACAGATTGTTATGAGAGTAACTTATTTATTTCACTTGAAAGGGGTATTTCTATGAATTTTATAACAAAAAGCTGGAAAGGCATCTTACTTTGTCTGGTCATCGCCGTTCCATGTTGGTTCCTCGGACAGACATTTCCAATCATCGGCGGACCAGTATTCGGTATCCTTGCCGGAATGATCATTACTTTATTATTAAAAAACAAATCCATGTTTCAGGACGGTATTACTTTTGTGTCAAAGAAGGTTCTTCAGTACGCTGTAATCCTTCTCGGTTTCGGACTGAATCTCTCCGTGATTCTGGAAACCGGAAAACAGTCACTGCCAATTATCGTAACGACGATTTCAACGTCCCTGATCATTGCATATCTGTTACATAAAGTTATGCATGTACCTGGAAATATTTCCACACTGGTCGGTGTCGGATCTTCCATCTGCGGAGGCTCTGCAATTGCCGCAACAGCACCGGTCATTGATGCGGATGATGAAGAAGTTGCACAGGCAATCTCTGTTATCTTCTTTTTCAACATGCTCGCCGCACTGTTCTTCCCATCACTTGGTGCACTGCTTGGATTTTCAACCAAAAGCGGGGAAGCCTTCGGTATCTTTGCCGGAACTGCGATCAACGATACCTCTTCCGTAACTGCAGCGGCTTCCACCTGGGATTCGCTCTACGCTCTCGGTTCTGCCACACTGGATAAGGCAGTTACGGTCAAACTTACCAGAACGCTCGCGATCATCCCGATCACACTGGTTCTCGCATTTATCCGGACACGCAGCTCCAAAGCCGAAGGAAAGAAAGTGGAATTTAAAAAGATTTTCCCGATGTTCATCCTCTACTTTGTTCTCGCTTCCGTGATCACAACGATCGCAACTTCAGCCGGCGTATCCGCAGATGTATTTACTCCGCTGAAGACACTCAGCAAGTTCTTCATCGTCCTCGCCATGAGTGCAGTCGGTCTGAATACGAATATCATCAAGCTGATCAAAACCGGCGGCAAACCACTCGCTCTTGGTTTCTGCTGTTGGATCGGTATCACGATCGCCAGTCTTTCCATGCAGCATGTGCTTGGAATCTGGTAAATGAAAATCTTTCTCATACTTCAAAAGCCTTGCATAAAGCAGGGCTTTTTCTATAATACATCTTGCCGATGCCAGCAAACTGTTCCTCTTATTATCCTTATGTCCAGAAAAGGGAATGTCCATGCCATAACACTAAACATTCCCTTTCTCATGGTTGATTTTTCATTATCTGTAATTCTCCGATTCCCACATTCGAAAACTCTCTCAGATTTTATTTTTCGATTCACCACTACTACACAGCTTTTCTGATGGATATTTCTCCCTTTTTCCACATCTCGAAATACAGATCAAATCCTAATTTCATTATACTATCCAGACTTTCTCAAATTTCCATTTATATAGATGGCAAAAAGGGCAGCATACAGGATTTTGCTCCTGCATGCTGCCCTCATCATATGGTGTATTTGAAAGTTTTTAACGTGTTGTCATTATCCTTCGATACTGATATATTTCTTCTCTTCTACCGCCGGTTTTACTTCTTTCTTCGGGACAAAGAGTTTCAGGATACCATGCTTAAACTCAGCCTTGATATCTTCTTCCGTGATATCTTCACCTACATAATAACTTCTCTGGCAGGCTCCTGCGTAACGTTCACGACGGATGTACTTACCAGTTTCTTTCTCCTGCTCATCCTGATCCAGTCCTTTGGCAGCGCTGACTGTCAGATATCCGTCATTCAGTTCTGCTGTAACTTCATCTTTCTTGAATCCCGGAAGATCGATCTCCAGTTCATAACCATCTTTTTTCTCTTTGATATCTGTCTTCATCAGATTGCCTGCATGATGTCCATACAGTTTTCTCTGGATCTTACGATCTGCTTTATCATCATAAAATGGAAAATCAAAGAAATCATCAAATAAGTTATCATTAAAAATACTAGGCATTAACATAAGTCGTTCCTCCTTATAAATCTATCTGAATTTAGCTAACTTTCTTTTTAAGCGGCTGCCTCATCTGGCAGCCTTGTAACCGGACGCTTACAATCCGTATTCTGATTATCCCTCAATGGAAATGTATTTCTTCTGTTCTACAGCAGGTTTTGCTGCTTCTTTCGGTACGAACAGTTTCAATGTACCGTCTTCAAATTTGGCTTTGATGTCTTCCTGTTTGACACCGTCGCCTACATAAAAGCTTCTGCTGCAGGATCCACTGTAACGTTCACGGCGGATGTACTTGCCATCTTCAGCTTTTTCATCTTTCTTCGTGTTCGTCTCAGCACTGACTGTCAGATAACCATCTTTCAGTTCTGCTTTTACATCTTCTTTTTTAACTCCAGGCATGTTCATCGTTACTTCATAGCCTTTATCGGTATCTTTTACATCCGTTGTCATAAGTCCGGATTCACTGTAATCATATCCTCCAAATGGTTCTCCAAAGAAATCATCCAATAAGTTCTCTCCAAAAATACTAGGCATTAACATAAGTCATATCTCCTTTCAAAAGACATTTATTAATTTATTTAGCACATTCGGATTTACTCTGAAGTGTTGTTGTCATCTCAAACACCGGTCGGTGGAATCTTTATCATCTCTTTTTGTTCCCCTTCCTTTGTTCTAGCTGTAATATAACACTTATTATTAGCACTGTCAATAGGTGAGTGCTAATTCTTTTGTGAAGATTTTGTGAACGCTACGAGCCATGCAAAATGGTGAAAATAAACGCCCTGCAAGTTTACTTGCAAAGGCGTCTATTTTTGCTATTTTATAGGGCGACAGCCCGGCAGCAAGGGAATTCTTTCCCGAGCTGTGCATGGCGTATCTCTCAGCTTCACAGGGATTTTTCACTTGCTTTCGCACGGAGGTTTCTTGATTTGACCACATTTTACGACAAATCTGCGGATGATCCGTTTACAGTAATTACTTTTTCTGTATCCATGCTGCATTATCTCTCTTCTGTATTTTTTATATAAATAGTGCTTCGTGCCGCACCCTCTTTTCTCAAATAACCGTCCTTAACCATATTCAGCAAGACAGCTCTGGCTCTACGATGTTTTACATCTGTCCTAAAATCTCTACTGTTTCAGCAGTAGTAATAAAGCCATTTTCCAATACATATTTATAAATTTGTTGTTCCTGTTCACTATAAAGACGGATATCTCTTCTGCAAACCGGTCCATATCTCACTGCTTCATCCATCCGCTCATAATAAGCCATCGAAAAATCTACAATTTTATAAATACTGACTGAACTCTACCTTCTCCTTATTCGGTCCTTCAATCGTAAAGAACCGCACGCCGTTATCCCAGAACGGAAGGAAATGAATGGTATCCTTCGTTGTGTTCATTTTTTCGGCTTCAATATACCGATACACTTCTTCGATATCTTTCACATTGATCGCCACATGATCAATTGCTCCGCTCTCCATCTTTGCAGCCTTATTTTCATAAGTCTCGATCACAAGCGTTTCCAGTTCCAGAAATGCAACCTTTTCGTCTGCTTCTTCATTCACCGTCTGAAGCGCAATCTCAAATCCCAGTTTCTGATAAAAAGCAATTGTTTTTTCAATATCATTTGTCGGAATCCCGATATGCTGAATCCCTGTTGTATATGTTTTCAGATCCATCTTAACGTCCCATCCTTTCTTCAACCTGTGCAAGTTCCGGCATTGCAGGGATCGCGCCTTTCCTCTCTACACAAAGGCTTGCCACCGCGTTGCCAAACCGTACATACTCTTTCAGTTCATCCATGGTAAATGCTTCCGGTCTCTTTCCGGCTTTGCTGATACAGTATAAAAATCCTCCCCAGAAGGAATCTCCTGCCCCATTGGTGTCCACCGCTTTGCTCACAAATCCCGGAATATGTACACCGCCTTCTTTGCAGTACAGATATGCTCCATCGCTTCCCAGCGTGACTGCAACAATCTTGACACCCTTCCGGAATAAAATTTCTGTCGCTTCTTCCGGACTTTCTTTGTCTGTCAGAAGCTTCGTTTCTTCATCTGAAATTTTCATGATATCCACGTAAGGAACCAGACTTCTCATCTGTTTCTTTGCAGTCTCCTCATCCTTCCATAAAGAGGCTCTGTAATTCGGATCATACGAGATAATACTTCCTTTTTCTTTTGCGCGCCGGATCGCATAATGTGTGGTATCTCTTGCCGGCTGTTCCGTAAGTGACAGAGAACCGACATGGAAAATATGTGTCTTATCCAGAATATCAACATCGATTTCTTCTTTTTCCATTCTGGTATCTGCTCCCGGTTTTCTTGCAAAAGAAAATGTTCTCTCTCCATTCTCATCAATATTTACAAACGCAAGAGTCGTAAAATATTTTTCATCCAGAAGCATTCCTTCCGTTTCCACGTTTTCTTTTTCCAGCACAGATTTCAAAAACTCTCCATGCATATCCTTTCCTGCCTTCCCGATAAAAGCGGTATGTCCACCAAGTTTTGCCACCGCAACTGCAACATTTGCAGGAGCGCCACCCGGATTCTGGGCAAATAGTGTCTGCCCGTTTTCATTTACTCCCTGCCAGGTAAAATCGATCAGGATCTCACCAAATGTTGTAATGTCGTAAAGCGACCGTTTTGCCGCATCATTGGTATCTGCAAGAAGTCCTTCTTCAAGCAGTCTCTCCAAAACCTGGTTGCATTCATTTTCTTCGTCCGTGTGGATATGCAGTTCTCCGTATTCAAATTCAGGCATACTTAAAACACCGAGCATGGATTTCGCATTGACCACATATCTGCCACTGCAAAGCTCTACGTCACAGGAAATCCGCTCTGCAATGCTGACCAGTTTCCGTGCATTTGTCATGGTTCCCAATATTACTTTCGCAATCATTTTTTCCTCCTAAGCAAATATGCTGATAATCAGGGCACAGATAAGACCGGTAAATCCGATAATCGTCTCCATCATCGTCCATGATTTTAAGGTTGTCTTTTCATCAATTTCCAGCAAGGAGCTTACCAGCCAGAAACCCGAATCATTCACATGACTGAATGCCGTTGCACCACCGGTAATCGCACAGACCATCGCTGCAAGGTATAATGGCGAAAGTCCTGCAACCGCCGGCATGGATGCCATAATTCCGGCTGCCATCGTCATCGCAACCACTGCCGCTCCAACCGATGCTCTTACCAGAGCTGCGATCAGCAGTCTTGTCGGATCTGCTGCAAATACTGTTTCTGACATTTTCATTTTCTCCCGTATTCTTCCTGATTAATGAACATATTTGTGGATCGTTGCTTTTACAGCACCTGGTCCTGCGATCATTTCACGAAACATTTCTTCAATCTTTTCACCGACACCATCTTTGTAAAGATCGGTAAAGAACAGACGTTCATTGGACAGGATCGGTTTCAGCTGGTCTTTCAATGTCTCCGGCTTTCCAACTACGATGTCACCAAGCTGTTCTCCGATTTCTTCATTCATCGGATCCGGTGCCAGTTCGAATTTGTTTCCTTCATCATCAACTGCCAGCATATATCTGAGCCAGCCTGCAATACCAAGCGGAATTGCTGTCAGTTTTGATGCATCTCCGTATTTTGCCACATAAGCTTTTACCGTCTCGCCAAAACGGATACCAACCATCTGTGACACATCAACTGCAAGACGGAGATTTGTATCTCCCAGATATTCATTCGGAAAACGGTCATTAAAAAGTTCATCCACAAATGCCTGTGGAGAAAGGATTCCAGGATCTGCCACTACCGGAAGTCCTTCGTCATAAGCAACCATTCTTGCCATCTTCATCATATCTTCATTGGTATTAAGCATATGTGCGAACAGATCATATCCAAGTACGACACCAAGCGGACCTGTGGCTGAATGAACCGGATTTAAGCATACCGTTACTTTCATTCGTTCCGAAAGATTTACTGTATTTCTGTCCGCCATATAAACTCCAAATCCTTTTTCCAGTGCCGGGCGTCCGTTCGGAAAACTGTCTTCAATGACCAAATATTGCGGTTTTTCTGCATTTACAAATGGAGCAATGTAAGTCTTTTTTCCGGTGATGACCGGCTGCATTTTTTCCACACCGAGAGCTTCAAGATCATCTGCAATCTGTTCGCTCGGACGTGGAGTGATCTTGTCAATCATGGTCCATGGGAAGGCAACGACTTTTTCATCACTTACATATGTAATGAAATCATCATCTACAAATCCCTGCTTCTTCCACTCTTCTGCCATTGTAAGAACAGATTCACGGAGTTTTGCACCATTCTTGGAACAGTTATCCATAGATACCAGTGCAATTGGATATCTTCCTGCTTTGAATCTTTCATAAAGCATTGCTACCAGTACTGCCATGGCTCCTGTCGCTTTGTCCGGTCCGTTCTTAATGTCCGCTTCCACGAATGGAAACCAGGTTCCGTCTGCTTTCTGCAGAGCATATCCTTTTTCGGTAATTGTAAAGGATACCATCTGAAGAGATTTGCTTGTAAAGATCTCTTTCAGGCGGTTCCACTGTGCCAAATCAGAAGACTGTGCTTTTACTGCTTCTGCAAGGGATCCGAGTACTTTATATTCACGTGTTCCGTCCCCATGCAGAATTACGCTCAGTCCCAGATTGTCATATGGATCATAAATTTTATCTACTACGTCATAGTCAAATGTCTCTACACAGGTGATTCCTCTGTCCAGTACACCTTCTTCCAGAAGTCCGTCTGCAATTCCACCGATAAAAATACGGAAAATATTACCGATTCCAAAATGAACCCATCCCGGTTCTTCTTTTGCTTTTTCAGATATCTTCTCCACATCATATCCCGGAAGTGCAATTCCTGCCTTCTCCCATGCCGCACGGTCTTTGATTCCTTCGATTGTTAACTTCATTTTGTTACCTCCCGTTTTACTTTTTCTTTTTAGTTATGTTTTTGATTTACGCTTATATCTAAGTTGTAAGTGTAGTATATAACCACAAAA
Source organism: Coprococcus sp. AF51-11b1 (assembly GCF_027682785.1). Classification (NCBI taxonomy): domain Bacteria; kingdom Bacillati; phylum Bacillota; class Clostridia; order Lachnospirales; family Lachnospiraceae; genus Coprococcus; species Coprococcus sp. AF51-11b1. Next base: position 51,600 of record NZ_JAQCZB010000015.1, read on the forward strand.
GTGAGTTGTCTATTGACAAAAAATACAATTTTACAATTCTATTTTTATCTATTTTTCACAAAGCGAATCAGAAAGCTCTTGTTTTATCCGCACATCTATATTAGAATAAGTTCATATCTTGTGTGTATGATTCACGCATAAGTAAAGGAGAATATCATGAAAGAAAAAGGAATGACCACGATTACCCTGAAAAAAATCAATCGGGAAAAAGTGTACCAATATATTTATCAGCAAAAAGAAACATCCAAACTCCAGATCGTTCAGGATCTGCAGATGGGACTTTCTACTGTCAGCCAGAATTTAAATGAGCTGGAAAATGACGGTCTGATCAGCCGGAATGGATATTTTGAATCAACCGGCGGACGAAAGGCCCAGATTATAAAAATTGTTGAAGATTTCCGTATTTCGATCGGACTTGGGATTTTAAAAGATATGTTTCATATTGTAGCCGTGAATTTATATGGAGATGCAGTTGCAACAGAGACAATTGAACTCCCATATGAGAACAGCGATGCTTACTACACTGCCCTTGCTGCAAATGTAGAGCTCTTTATCCAGAAGAATCATTACGCTCCTGAAAAAATTGAGGGAATTTCGATTGCCACACAGGGAATCATCTCACCGGATGGAAATGCCATAACCTACGGCGATATTATGGGAAATGCAAATATGCAGCTTTCGGATTTTTCCTCCAGACTTCCGTATCCGTGTCATCTGGAACATGACTCCAAAGCAGCGGCGGATCTGGAGCTCTGGAATCATCCGCAGCTTGACAGTGCACTGGTCTTTCTGCTGAATCCAAACCTGGGCGGTGCGATCATCACCGGGCATGAAGTCCATCAGGGAAATCATATGCGCAGCGGGCTGATCGAGCATATCTGCATCGACCCGGACGGTCCAAAATGCTACTGTGGCAATCATGGATGTCTGGAAACTTATTGCTCCGCTAATGCTCTGAAAGTTACTACCGGTATGCCGATCAAAGATTTTTTTAATCTCCTGCATCAAACACAGGCTCCGAACCTTATACAGATCTGGCGGAACTATCTGGATCATCTTGCTTTTGCAATCCGCAACCTGAATCTTGTGATTGACAGTCCGGTGATCATCAGCGGATATCTTGCACCATATTTTCAGGAAGCAGATATGCAGTATCTTTTAAGCAAGCTCAATGAAAGTTCCCTTTTCCAGATGGACGAAAGCCAGCTTCTGGTGGGAAATCATGGACAGTATACTCCTGCGATTGGTGCGGCACTTTATTATATTAAAGAGTTTCTGACGCCGGCTGTGTCGTAATAATCGAGCAGGCTGCTCCTGCTCAGCTTGTGTACCATCTTGCTTAACAGCCAGGTGATGTACTTTTTCCAAATACAAATCCTTATGCAAACATAAATCTGCATTTTGCACATCGTATACACAAAAACAGGACAGATATTTGATATCACTTTCCTCATTTTCTGATAAAAATGATATCAAATATCTGTCCTGTTTTCTTATGCTTTACCTAAACATTTTCACAGAACTTCTACGCATCAAAATGAATCCTGCTCTCATCAAACCGGTCCTGCTGCGCTCTTTCTTCCGCCGGATATCCAAGTGGAAAGATTGCGAATGCTCTCTGATCTTCCGGAATCCCAACGATCTCTTCCACTTCCTTCATCCGCTCTTCGATCGGAGCAATTCCAAGCCAGACTCCGCCAAGTCCGATTTCATCTGTCTTAAGCCATAAGTTCTCCATTGCAATACTCATATCGATGTCCGCATAACATGGGACATCACAATCTTTCCGATATGCAGATATGATTGCCACCGGTGCATTCGCCGTCATCCCTGCATACGGACTTGCCTTTGATAATTTCTCCAGTGTATCTTTTTTGGTAATTACATAGAATTCCCACGGCTGCTGGTTCTTTGCAGACGGTGCTGCCATTGCCGCGCGAAGGATTTCCACAATCTTTTCCCTCTCCACTGGTCTGTCCTGATATTTTCTGATACTTACGCGATGAAATAAATCTGCCATTTTCTGTTCTCCTCTATTCTATCTTTTTCAGTCTCTCAACCGCATATTTGATAAATCTTTTTACCGCTGGTGATGCCTGTTTATACGACGGAACTGCAAGTCCAAGTGTGATCCTTGATGGTGGATCTACCGGAATCTTCACTACATCACAATTCCACTTTTCCGTGATCAGATTGTTCATCACACTCATTCCAAGTCCCTTTTCAATCATTGCCATTGTCGCAAAATTTTCCAAAGTTGTAAAATGAATATTCAGTTTGATTCCATTTCGCTCAAACAGCGAAACCACATCATCATCCCGTCCAAGTGCCGGCATAATAAACGAATCGGTCTCACAATTGATTAACGGATAACTTTCTTTTGATGCATACGGATGATCTTTTGGCAAAACTGCCAGCATTTCATCATAGTCCAGTGGTGTCCACTCATACGGCATTGGCTCCTGATAACTTAAAAATCCGATATCCGCCTTTTTTTCATCCAGCCATCTTGTCACTTCCTGCCGGATTCCCTCCATAAGCCGGATTTCGATCTGCGGATAATCCTGTTCAAAGTCCCGGATCACCTCCGGAAGCCAGTGCGTAGAAATACTGGAATATGCTGCAATCGTCACACTGCCTACAAGAAGTCCCTTTACTTCTGCTGCGAGCTCATAGATTCGATTTTCTTTTTCAAGAAATTCTCTGACTGCAGGCAAAAGAATTTCCCCATCCGGTGTTAGGGTAACCCCTTTCCTCGTTCGTCTGAGTAAGGTAAGACCTGTTTCGTTCTCCAAAGCTCCAACAAGCTGACTGACTCCTGACGGTGTATAATTTAATCTCTCTGCTGCTTTTGTAAAGCTCCCAGTATCTGCAGCATACATAAAAGCTTTACATCTGGCACTTTCCACATCTGTTCACCTCTTAATTTAAATATTTATTTTAAGTAATACTATTCTTATTTTGAATAATTCATAGTTTTACTTTATTGTAGGTGTATTTTAAAATAATTTCAACAGGAAATAGAAAGGAGGTTTTATAATATGAATATTCAAATCAGAGCTTATCAGAGTAAAGATGCTGCCTCTGCAGCACAGATATGGAATGAGGTTGTAACAGACGGAAATGCATTTCCACAGGATACCGAAATGACAGCTAACGTTGCCAACTTATTTTTTCAGGAACAGACTTATACCGGTATTGCAGAAAATGCGGACACTCACGAAATTCTTGGCCTTTATATCCTTCATCCTAATAATGTTGGAAGATGTGGGCACATCTGTAATGCCAGCTATGCTGTCCGTAAAAATATCCGTGGATTGCATATAGGTGAAAAACTGGTTCTTGATTGTCTGCAGAAAGCAAAAGAAAACCAGTTCCGCATTCTGCAATTTAATGCGGTTGTTGCTACCAACACCCCAGCATTACATCTTTATGAACGAATTGGATTCAAAAAACTCGGCACAATACCCGGCGGTTTCCGGATGCCGGATGGAACTTATGAAGACATCATTCCACATTACTATCTTCTCTAAGTACATCCCCCTCCATAACGGAGGAAGGGCGCATCCAGCTTATCCCAGATGCGCCCTGTATTTATGATCAACTATTTACAAAATATCTTTATAGAGCCGGAGGACATTCTTATAAAAAATCTTTTCTATTTCCTGATAACTTTTTATAAATGAAATTTTGTCTTTATTCTTTTCCATTTCATTATAAAAAACAGCTAAAAGGCGCATTCCATATGCAAAAGGATTATTCTCCGTTCTTGGTCTTGTTGCCATATCTTTTGCTCCTTCTTTCTGTTATGCCATATGGCTGTCACGTGCTACTTTAATGCACTCCAGACCTTTCTTTAATACTGCGGTCTGTGTTGCCACATTCAGACGAACATATCCTTTTCCGCATTCACCATAGTTTGTTCCACTGTTCAAACGGACACCTGCTTCTGCAAATGCATTCATCAGATCATCCTGTTCCATATTCCATGCACTGAAATCGATCCACAGCAGATAAGTTCCTTCTGGTTCGATCATCTTAACTTCTGGCATATTTTCTGCAAGGAAGTCTCTTACTACACCGATGTTCTTCCAGAAATATTCATTCTGCTGGTCTACATAGTAATCGCACTCGTTGTAGCATGCCATAAGTGCTTCGATTCCAAGATAGTTATAGTCAAAGTGGAAATCATCATATACCACATTGTACTGGTCGCAAAGCGCTTTATTCTTGATTACAACATATGCAGAATAGAAGCATGCAAGATTGAATGTCTTACTTGGTGATCCCATTACAACGATATTGTCTGTAAGGTCATCTGAAAGTGAGAATAATGGAGTATGTTTGTGCTCTCCGTATACAATATCTCCGTGAATCTCATCACCAACAAGAATTGTATTGTTTTTCTTACAGATTTCTGCAACTTTGATAAGTTCTTCTTTTGTCCATACACGTCCTACCGGATTGTGTGGGTTACAGATCAGCATGATTCTTAATCTTGGATCTGCTACTTTCTTCTCAAGATCTTCAAAATTCATCTCATAACGGCCATCTTCGAGTACCAGATCATTGCTTTCAACAAAACGTCCTGCACCTTTGATTACGATGCTGAATGTGTGGTAAACCGGAGCCTGGATCAGCACTTTATCGCCCGGACGGGTATATGCATTCAGGATCATCCATAAAGCACCTGTCATGAGTCCCTGTGAATAACGGATTGTTTCCGGGTCAACAGTAAGACCATATCTCTTTTTATACCAGTTACAGATTGATGCTGCAAATCTTTCCTGTGGCAGTGCACCATATGCATACACACCAAATTCTGTACGTTTACGAACTGCTGCAATTGCTTCTTCCGGTGCTTTGAAGTCTGTATCTGCTACTCCAAGCGGAATATACTTTCCATTTTCTCCTTCATAATCCCATTTGAAAGAATCTGTGCCAATACGATTGATCGGTTCATCAAAATCATGAAATTTGTTTGCCATTGTTTTTACCTCATTTTTTCAATATCTTCATCATCTGTTTTTTTGATGGCACCTGCCCTGCAACTACCAGTTTTCCATCAATCATAACCGATGGAGCCGTCATCACACCCAGTTTTACAATCTCAACCAGATCTGTAACTCTTTCAATCTCCGTATCGATTCCAAGTTCCTCCAGACATTCTTTCACAACTGCATTTGTCTTATCACAGTTCTCACAGCCGCTTCCAATTACTTTTATATTCATATCCCGCCTCCAGATTTAATTGTTCAGTTTCATGGGAAGTCCCACACACTCTTCCCACGCCGCCGCGATCTCCCGGATCAGTGCAATTCCGATTTTGGAAATAAAGACAAGCTGAGACTTCGGCTGTGGTTCGTAAGGCGCATAATCCCGTTTCTTTCCGACTACATCAACTTTTTCCCATCCTTCTTTTTCTACTTTAAAGAATCCCTTTACACGGAAAACATCCGGTTCAATCTTTGCAAGGAAAGCTTCCAACTTTTCCTTCTGGATCTCTCCCGTAAAATCCATAGAAAATGTTTTTGGTTTATTTTTCGATGAATTCGTAGTATCCTCACATTCTGCCCATTTGTACAGCATCAGATCCATATCATAAAATGAACGGTCAATATTTCCATTCGCACTCTCTGTAATTGGGCATACCGGATTAATTTCACACACTTTGTCTTTCACCTGTTCAATCTGCTCGCTGCCCACCAGATCAACCTTTGTCAGAACTGCAAGATTGCAGTGCTTAAGCTGCCGGTCAATTGTCTCTGAATCCCCAATCTGATCCAGAAAATTATAACAGTCCACCAGGCAGATGCATCCTTTGAAATCATATGCATCCGGAGCCATCACTTCCGTCGCCGCAAGAATTTCTTCCGCATTGGACGGATCTCCAAACCCTGAGCTCTCTACAAACACGTATTCCAAACCTTTTCTGGACATCTGAACCAGCGCATCCACAAAGGATAATCTCAGACAGCTGCAGAAAATTGATCCCCGGTTCAGTTCTACCATCTGGATATCATTATTCTGAAGCACGGTTCCATCAATACTGATCTTTCCCAGTTCATTCTGGATCACTCCAACCTTTGTTCCTTCCATATTTTCCAGCAAATTCCGGAGGATCGTCGTCTTGCCGGATCCCAGAAATCCCGTCAAAAAATACAATTTAATCTTACTCATGATTCATTTCTCCTTTTTCTATACTGCAACTGCACCCTGATTTGCTCTGCTGCCGCTGCAACTTATTTTTCTTCCTTTTCTGTATTACAATTGCAATTTAAAAGCCCTGCATAATCTCCCGGGATCATCAGCCGCCCAACCGTCTTGTAAACCTCATTCATCACATCCAGATCCAGAGAATACTGCATCCATTTTCCTTCCTTGCGTGCCTTTACGATTCCCAGATCACACATCAGCTTCATATCATGCGATAAGGTCGGCTGTGTAATATGGAATTCCTCCAGGATCTTACAGGCACATAATTCTCCTTCGGATAACATGTCGATGATCTTCAGGCGTTTCGGATCCGACATCACTTTGAATATACGGGCATATTTTTCATAGTCTATCTGCATTTCCTTCGTAAATCGCTCCTTCCTCATATCCGGCGGGTAGCAAATTCATATGCCTTTTCGTGCAAGCACGAATGATATTTAAATTCGCCCCACTACTTTTGATAATATTACGGATTGCTCCGCAGCGTTGCTGCTCCCGCAATCCTTCGTCCATTCGGAATCCGCTGATTTACTTTGTGAATCGCTCCTTCCTCATGGCCGGCGGGTAGCAAATTCATATGCCTTTTCGTGCAAGCACGAACGGCATATGAGTTTGCTACCCTATATTATCACATTAAACCCATACCCCACAATGATGATTCCGATACACACGATTCCAATGAATGTTCCGAGTAACTTTTTCTTAATCGCTTTGGACAGCATTACCATAGATGGAAGGGAAAGTGTAGTCACTCCCATCATAAAGGATAAAATCGTTCCAAGTCCTGCCCCTTTTGCGAGCAGGCTTTCTGCAACCGGGATGGTTCCGAAAATATCTGCATACATCGGAACGCCTACTGCTGTCGCCAGTGGCACGGCGTACCAGGTCTGTTTTCCAAGAATGCTTCGGACGATATGCTCTGGGATCAGATTGTGGATAGCTGCCCCGATGATGACTCCGACAACGATATACGGAGCTACCTTTTTGACGGTAGCCACAACCTGATTTTTTGCATAATCCATACGGTCTGCTATTGTAAGCGACGGCGAAGCTACCTCCACATTCGGCGCCTGCCGGATAAAATCTGCTACCTGGTCTTCCATATGCAGCCGCTCAATGATCGTTCCCCCTATAACAGCTATGACAAGTCCAACAATCACATAAGCAAATGCGATCTTCCCTCCAAAGACACTCATCAGAAGAATCAGAGATCCCAGATCCACCATCGGAGATGAAATCAGAAACGAGAAAGTAACTCCCAGCGGCAATCCCGCACTGGTGAATCCCATAAAGATCGGAATCGATGAGCAGGAGCAGAACGGAGTCACTGTTCCAAGAAGTGCTCCGATCAGATTCGCCCAGATTCCATGAAATCTTCCCATAATCTTTTTGCTTTTCTCTGGCGGAAAATAGCTTTGAATATAGGATATCACAAAGATCAGCACCGCAAGTAGCACAAAAATTTTTATGATATCATACAGGAAAAAGTGAAGAAATTCTCCTGGAAACCTCCCCTCTCCAAATCCGGCTTTAACAAGAAGTTTTCCGATCAGATCTTTCAGCCAGTGCATTCCAAGAATCTGGTCCTGAAAGAAATCCCATCCGTTTTTTATGATTTTCATTCTCTCTCCCTTCCCATAGAAATATAGAAATATTTCTATATATTTTTCATTTTTTAACCGGTGCAATCTATTTCTCACACCGGTTTTCTAACTGCATCTTACTCTTCATATAGAATTTTGTCAATATGTTCCCGCTTTTTTCTAATTTATCCCCTTCGCATTTGGATAGATTTTCTTCATCTTTGCGTCATCATAATGTGCATCCGCCCACTTCTGGACGGCATTTGTCGCCTGCACACCATTTCCTCTCTCATCATATCTTACCAGTGCCACACAGGATACCAGAATGTTGCAAACCATAAATCCCAGTAAAATCCAGGTCAAAATCTTTCCTGCAACTGCCGGTATTTTTTCTATCCATTTTTCCACAGGTGGAAATAATATTTTAAACCACACAACCGCAGCAATTCCCCAGAAAAAGCAGTAAAGCAGATTGATTCGACCTCCCAGGTTAAACGGGATCTTACTGTAATCCCAGAACACTTTTCCAAATACAAGTTCCGTAAACACACTGCAGAAATACTCATAAGCACCACCAAGCAATGTTCCTGTAAGGAAAAGAAAACGATCCCCTTTATCCTTATATTTATACAAAAGTGCTGTGACAAGCGCAATTGCAAGCCCCCAGACAATGCTGAACGGTCCCCAGACCACACTGCTTCTGCTCATCCATACTCCAGCCGTCACACGACAGAAAATCGTTTCTGTGATATCTCCCAGAAAAGCACCGATCATAAACAGCATCACGATCTTATAAAAGCCGCACCCTTTTGCAAATACCTTTTCTTCGTTCTCTTCCCGGATTTCCTCTTCAATTTTTCTTGCCTTTGGATATGCTTTTTTCAGACGCTTTTCCAGACTTCCGGCAATCTTTCCCGCAATTTTTGTGCTGATCTTATCCATCCCGGCATCCGTTGCGATCCAGCGCTCCGGCTTCTTACTCTTTCCGGTAAGAAGCATAAAGGAACCAAAGATATCCACAAAAAGTACACCGATCAGTGTCAGCAGCACAATATGCATCAGAAGCTTCGGCAGAATATGTAATAAAATCAACGTGATCCCATTGCACCATCTCACTGCCAGATAACCGAGCACACCCCAAAATAGTGAAGCCGGAAGACAAATATATCCATCCAGGTTCCATTTGATATTTGAATAATCCCACCATCTTGCCTTGAATGCTTTTTCGATCAGATGTCCACTGACCCATTCTGCAACTGTTGCATAGACCGTTGCAAAGATAAATAGCCAGATTCCCCGAAGTTCCTGTAATCCCACTGTCATCGCAATTGCGGTCAGACCATAGAGAACACAGAACGGTCCATTTACCAGACCTCGGTTAGCAAACTTTCTCTGTTTCAAAGTTGCCGATATCGTTTCCAATACCCAGCCACCAAAAGAATAAATAAAAAAGAGCCACAGTAATTCATATCCAGTATAGTAATTCATAGTCTTCTCCTTTGTAAATTCATGGTATCATCTTATCATGCCAACCATGAACTTACAATTGGGATTTTATCCGTAAAGATATTATATAACACCAATCGTTTTTACAACCGGTTAAACCGGTATCCGACTCCCCATACCGTCTCGATGATCTGCGGATTCCGCATATCCACATCGTCATTTCATTTCTTATAGTCGAAATTCGGACTGCGCCTTCTGTTTTTTTCTGTATATTTATTTGTTTATCTTATATATTTTTCTATTTTTCATTTGTATTCCTAATTTATTTCATATATTTAAAATTATTTTATTTTTTTCAGAATTTTTATTGACATTTTGCATTTTATGAGATATTATAATATCAACAAAACAAAAGGAGGACGGACCACCAGAAACTTAATCTTAACTCCAAAGTCTAAGAAAGTAAGAGGTATGGACCAAAGGACACTTAATTTAAAACTCGGACAAATCTAATGAAAGTAAGAGGTACGGACCAAAAGGAACATAATTTAAAACCAGAACAAAATCTAATGAAAGTAAGAGGTACAGACCACCGGAAACTTAATTTAAAACCAGAACAAATCTAATGAAAGTAAGAGGTATGGACCAAAAGGAACATAATTTAAAACCAGAATAAATCTGATGAAAGCAAGAGGTACAGACCAATGGCAAGATAATTTATACAATATCAAATCAATGAGAGCAAGAGGTGCAGACCAATGGCATAATAATTATTGAAATTTACATAGAAAAAACTATTTGAGATAATAGTTTAAGATAGATAAGAAGTGAATAAGGAGGATAATCCAATGGATGGATCAAATTAAAATCCACTGTAGCTGAAAGATCAGATACAGTGGATTTTTTATGACATATTTTCTGTTCCAAAGTTCAAGAGCGCGCCTGCTGACGCGCTCAATTTCTGCTGATTCATAGTACAGCGGATTCTATGAAGTCTTCCGGTCCATATCCCATACTGCCTTACCATCATCACAGTATTCCAGATCCGGGCATTCCCCCTGTACAAAGGAATAAACCGGTTCTTTTCCTTCATATTCCTGAATGATACCATTTAATTTGGCAAGCATTTTTTCTTTATCACCCGGAAGATGTCCTCTGACTCTCACATGGATAAAGTCATGAAAACCATCATATAAAATATTTGCTCCTGCTTTTTCCGGTGCGATCCTCTCGATCAGATGATATTCTTCCCGAATTGTTTCCAGCTCATCTGCCGGAACAAAAGTACCTTGCCGTATATCTTGATACAACGGAACTTCTTTATGCAGAAACATGGAAAAATTCACTACATGCGCCGGATTGGTCCTGTTCAGGAACTGCGCCAGTGCTTCTGCATTTTCCATTCCTCTTCCTTTTCCTGCGACTCCGGTCATAATATGTGCATCATAAATCAGTCCTGCTTCATGAAGCCTGTCGATTGCCTGATATGCCTGTGCCAGATCATGATCTTTTTTCATAAATTTCAGCACATCATCCAGTCCGCTCTCGATTCCAAGATACAGATGCTTTACCTTTTTTCTGGCAAGCATTTCCAGCTCTTCCTGGCTTTTATGTAAAATACTCGTAACAGTCGCATCCATATTAATCCCTTCACATTCCGGGAAGTAATATGCGATCAGATCCAGAATCTCATACAATTTTTCTGTCTTCAGACCAAATGCATTACCATCCCCCAGAAAGATCTTCTTCGGCTTCCCATGCAGTTCCCGCACTCTCTTTAGTTCCGCTTCAATCTGTTCCATCGGAAGTTCCCGATACTTCAGATGCCGGAATAAATTACAGAATTTACACTGATTATATGAGCATCCAACCATAACCGGAAGCATGAAAGAGCTTCTTTCCATCGGGGCCCGGCAAATCTGTCCTTCGTAATCCATATGTCACACTCCTATGCTTCTACATAATAGACATAATTTTCTTTTCTTGGTTTTGCTGCAGGAAGTTCTGCTGCCGCATATCCAAGTACGCAATGACCGATTCCTTCATAGTCTCCTTCGATTCCCCATTTTTTCAGAAGAGCCTTTCCTTCCTCGGATTCAAATTCTTCTTTTGCCCGGTGGATCCAGCAGCTTCCGATTCCAAGCGAATGCGCTGCATTCATCAGATTTCCCATCACAAGACTTCCATCATAAAGATATGTCGGTCTTGCCTTATCTGCAAGTACAATAAGAACTACCGGTGCACCATAAAACGGATCTGTATCGGTTCCCATAATTTTTGCATTCATTGCTGAAAGCTGATCTCTTGTTGCTTTATCCGTCACTGCCACGATGATCGGTGACTGCATTCCCATTCCCGTTGCCGCATAAGTTCCGGCCTCAATGATCGTATCCAGATCCTCTTTTCTGATCATATCCGGTTTGTATCCACGGACACTTCTGCGTTCTTCCATATTTTTGATTACTTCATTCATAAATTTTCAGCTCCTTTCAAATCTGCTTCTATTGTAGCACGATTTGAAAGGAGCTGTATGTATCTTATTTATTAAATTTTTATATCTGGCTTATTTTTCTTCGCCCCAGACTTCTTCCGCGATTTCTTTTACCAGTGCAAGCTTCTTCCACTGTTCTTCTTCTGTCAGTTTATTTCCGATTTCACAGGAAGCAAATCCACACTGTGGACTCAAATACAGTCTGTCGAGCGGGACATATTTCGCTGCTTCATGGATTCTCTTAATTACGTCTTCTTTATCTTCCAGCTTTGGTGACTTGGTTGTGATCAGACCGAGAACCACTTTTTTATCACCACTTACACTCTTCAACGGCTCAAATCCACCAGAACGTGCATCATCAAATTCCAGATAATATGCACTTACATTTTCACGGGCGAATAAAGCTTCTGCCACACGGTCATATGCACCACTGCTTGCATAAGTAGAATGGAAATTTCCACGGCATACATGAGTGTTGATCACCAGATCCTCCGGCGCTCCCTCAATTGCACGGTTATTGATAGCAAGAAGCTGTTCCATGATTTTCTGAAGTCCTGCTTCGTCCGTTCCGAAAATTGCTGCAGCATGTGGATCTACACACATTCCCCATGAACAGTCATCCAACTGAATGTTTCTACAGCCTGCATCATACAGGTCACGAATAACTTTCTTATATCCATTTGCAATATCTTCTGCCAGTTCTTCCACATCCGGATAATACTGATTGGTATTTGGAAGGGACATCGGCATAATAAACTGTTCCAGGAACTGTGCCGGTGCCGGAATCGTCTGCTTTGCTACTGTATTTTCATCTTCCAGTGCCTTTACAAATTTAAAATGTTCTACAAATGGATGCTGATCTACGAAAATTTTTCCAGTCAAATAAGTATCATCGATCATTGCAGCTTCACCGTGGAACGGAAGTCCGGTCTTAGTCGGCTCATGTCCTACCCCGTTAAATCCCCACATGAAATCAAGATGCCAGGTTGCTCTTCTGAACTCGCCGTCTGTGATCACATGATATCCGGCTTTTTTCTGCTTCTCTACCAGATCAAGAATTGCATCATCCTCAACCTTTGTCAGTTCTTCTTTTGAAATCTTTCCTTCTTCAAAATCTCTTCTTGCTCTTTTCAGTGTTTCCGGTCTTAAAAAACTTCCTACATAATCATAACGAAATGGTGTATTTTTACTCATAATATAACTCTCCTTTTCTCTTTCGTACTGTCTGTCTTTTATGTTTGAAAGTATAGCAGAGTATTCTGCATCTGAAAAATACAAAAAAAATGCAGTTTGCCATAGTTTAAAACTATAGCAATATCAAAAAAATGTTTCACGCTCCCTGCTTCCATGCTACAATATTACCAGGATATCTGGCCAGAAGTATTTTTCGCTAAGATACATTTTCCAGATACTTTTCTGATATCCCAAACCCAAAAACAATATTCTTTATAGAAAGTGAAAAATATGACTCTTCAACAATTAAAATACGTCGTAACTGTTGCTGAAACAGGAACAATTACCGAAGCCGCAAATCGTCTTTATATTTCCCAGCCAAGCCTGACAAACGCAATCCGTGAACTGGAAAAAGAAATGAAGATTACCATTTTTCTCCGGACTAATAAAGGGATCATCCTTTCAAAAGAAGGCGAAGATTTCTTAGGATACGCCAGACAGGTGCTGGAACAGGCCGCTATTCTCGAAGATAAATACAAAGGAACTTCCGGCGGGAAAAAGAAATTCTGTGTATCCACGCAACACTATTCTTTCGCTGTCAATGCCTTTGTCGATCTGATCAAAACCTACGGACAGGATGAATATGATTTCAGTCTCCGCGAAACCCAGACATACGAAATCATCGAAGATGTAGCAAAAATGCGCAGCGAGATTGGAATTCTTTTCTTAAATAATTTTAATGAAACGGTTCTGGAAAAAATTTTAAAATCCAACGGGCTTATTTTTCATCATCTGTTTGTTGCAAAACCACATGTATTTATCAGCAGACGTCACCCTCTCGCCGATCACAAAATAATCACCAATGAAGAACTGGACGATTATCCATATCTTTCCTTTGAACAGGGTGAACACAATTCCTTTTATTTTTCAGAAGAAATCTTTTCTGTATCTGAACGCAAAAAAAATATCCGTGTACGGGATCGTGCCACCTTATTTAATCTTCTGATCGGGCTAAATGGCTACACAGTATGCAGTGGTGTAATTGACAAAAAGTTGAATGGAAAAGATATCATTGCCGTTCCTCTTGCTGACGAAAGTGATATGCGGATTGGGTATATTACACATAAAAAAAGGATGTTAAGCAGATTAGGGACAACTTATCTGGATGCCTTGAAAAAATATCTGCAATAAAAAACTTCTGGAAGCAGTTTTCCTGTTTCCAGAAGTTTTTGTTTTAAAACAAACATACAATTCCATGCACAATAAATGCAGCAACCCATGCAATCACGCACTGAAAGATCACAACACCGATCGCCCATTTACCACCAAGTTCTCTTTTAATAGAAGCAATCGCTGCCACACACGGTGTATACAAAAGACAGAAAATCAAAAGTGCTGCTGCACCGGCTGTATTTATCACCGCTGTCAGTGCTGCTGTTGACCCAAACAAAATCGAAAGAGTGGAGACGACACTCTCTTTTGCCATAAATCCGGAAATCAGTGCCGTTGATATTCTCCAATCACCGAATCCAAGTGGAATGAATACAGGTGCGATCATACCTGCTACCGTTGCAAGGATACTTGTCTGTGAATCTGTCACCATATTCAGATGCAGATCAAAGCTCTGCAGGAACCAGATCACGATCGTTGCACCAAAAATAACGGTAAATGCTCTCTGCAGGAAGTCCTTTGCTTTTTCCCAGAGAAGCTGACCAACATTTTTTGCTCCCGGCATACGATAATTCGGAAGCTCCATAACAAACGGAATAGGTTCTCCTTTGAACATCGTCCCTTTCATTGCAAGTGCAGTAAGGATTCCCATCAGGATTCCGAAGAAATAGAGACCAATCATTACAATTGCACCCTTCCCCGGGAAAAACGCCGCTGTAAAGAATGCATAGATCGGAAGTTTTGCTGAACAACTCATAAACGGAGTCAGCATAATCGTCATTTTACGATCACGCTCTGAAGAAAGTGTCCGGCTCGCCATAACTCCCGGTACTGTACATCCAAATCCGATCAGCATCGGTACAATACTTCTTCCGGAAAGACCAATCTTTCGCAAAAGTTTATCCATAATAAACGCAACCCTTGCCATATATCCACTGTCCTCCAGCATCGAAAGGAAAAAGAACAGTGTAACAATGATCGGCAGGAAACTCAGCACGCTTCCAACCCCCTGAAAGATTCCATCTACAATCAGTGACTTTAATACGCCATTGACTCCTGCCGCATCCAGTGCCTGACTGCAGGCTACAATCACCTGGTCAATTCCCTGTTGCAGAAGATCCTGCAAAAATGCTCCAATCACATTAAATGTGAGCCAGAATACCAGTCCCATAATTGCGATAAATGCCGGAATCCCGGTATATTTTCCTGTCAGAATCTGATCAATCTTCCTGCTTCGCACCCGCTCCCTGCTCTCATGTGGCTTTAAGACCGTATCTTCACAGGCACGCTGGATATAGTTAAAACGCATTCCCGCTACTGCCGATGAACGGTCTACCTTGCATTCTTCTTCCATCTGCAGATTGATATGTTCCAGAAGTTCCTTTTCATTCTGGCTCAGCTTTAATTTTTCCAGGACAAGCTCATCATTCTCTGCCAGTTTACTTGCTGCAAATCTGACCGGGATCCCTGCTTCCTTTGCATGATCTTCAATCAGATGCATGATCGCATGAATGCATCTGTGAACCGCACTTTCCTGACCTTCAGCAGAGCAAAAATCCACTTCCTCCGGTGCTTCCTGATATTTTGCGACATGCAGTGCATGTTCTACCAGTTCGGCAATTCCTTCTCCCTTTGCTGCCGAGATTGGTACAACCGGTACTCCGAGAAATGCTTCCAGCTCATTCACACGCACAGAACCTCCGTTCACACGCATCTCATCCATCATATTCAGCGCAACAACCATTGGGATCTCAAGTTCCATAAGCTGCATCGTCAGATACATATTCCGTTCAATATTGGTTGCATCTACAATATTGATGATTCCTTTCGGTTTATCCTGAAGCAGAAATTCTCTTGTAACAATTTCCTCACTGCTATACGGAGACATAGAATAAATTCCCGGAAGATCGGTAATACGGGTATTGGGATGTTCCTTGATCACACCGTCTTTTCTGTCAACCGTAACACCTGGGAAATTTCCCACATGCTGATTCGATCCGGTCAGCTGGTTGAACAGCGTTGTTTTTCCACAATTCTGATTTCCAACCAATGCAAACGTAAGTGTCGTATTCTCCGGTAACGGATGCTCTGTTTTCTTCTCATGAAAAATGCCTGCTTCTCCATACCCCGGATGCTGTGCATCTCCTAACGGTTGTCTGCCTTCCTTCTTCTTATAATGTGGCTCATGGGCCGGCGTAATTTCAATCTGTCCGGCATCCTCCAGACGGATCGTAAGTTCATAACCATGGATCCTGATCTCAACCGGATCCCCCATCGGCGCATACTTTACAATCGTTACTTCTGTTCCCTGGATCAATCCCATATCCAGAAAATGCTGCCTGAGTGCACCATTTCCTCCTACGGAAAGAATCGTAGCTGTCTTTCCGACTTGTAATTCTTTTAATGTCATTCCTCTATCTGTCTCCTTTGGCAAAACCATTTATTGATAATTTATATCATTATCATATCAGTCCTGTAGGTAGTCATTCAAGAATAACATTCGTTTTTTCTAACTAATTTCATCGTCTGCAAATTGTTTTATTCCGTAGCCTCTCTAAACCGGTACCCTACTCCGATTTCTGTCAGAATAAATCTGCAATTTCCGGGATCCTTTTCTATCTTCCTTCGCAGTGCTGCCATAAATACCCTCAGGTTGGCTGCTTCTACTCCCTGTGCACTGCCCCAGATCTGACCGAGAATATAATTATGTGTCAGTACCTTTCCCCTGTTGTCGATCAATAGTTTCAAAATTTTATATTCCATCGGAGTCAGATGAACTGCTTTCCCATCTATCGATACCTGATGTTTTTCCCAGTCCACTTTCAGATAATCACACTGAAAGATTTTTTCTTTCTTTTCCTCCGGAATCTGGTTACTCTTTCTGAGCGCCACACGGATTCTGGCCAGCAGTTCGCCCATATAAAACGGTTTTGTCACATAATCATCTGCCCCCAGATCCAGTGCCTGTATTTTTTCTTCCTCTTCCTGTCTTGCACTGACCACAATGATCGGTATCTTCGAGATTTCTCTTACATTTTTTATAATCTCAATCCCGTCACCATCCGGAAGTCCAAGATCCAGAATGATCATATCTGGTCTGTTTGCATAGAACAGTGCATTTGCTTCTCCACATGTCTTCGCAATCACATAATCATAGTCTTCTTTCTTAAGACTCATCGAGATAAAGTTAATAATATATTTATCGTCTTCCACAATTAAAATTTTATGCTTATCTGCCATCTGTACTTACCTGCCTTGCCTCCAACCAGAACATGAACCTTGCTCCGCCTTCTTTTCTGTTCTCTGCACAAATATTTCCACCATGTGCATTTACTACCGCTTTACATATAGCCAATCCCAGTCCGATTCCTCTTTGTCTGTCCCCTTTTTCGTCTGACCTTGTAACAAATTCGTCAAAAATATTTTCTTTCAGATCTTCCTGAATCCCGTCTCCGTCATCTTCTACACTGATCCACACTTTCCCTGCATCATATCTGGCTTCTATACAGATCCATCCATTTTCCCCTGTATGCTTCATCGCATTATCCAGAAGATTGACCAGCACCTGGACCATCAGTTTTCCATCTACATTTACAACAATCAGCTCCGACGGAAGTTTAATTTCAAACCTCCTCTTTTCCCGGAGTCCTATGATATGTGATACGGCTTCATAGATCAGATCATCCACTACTTCCTGGTTTTTCCGGATCTCAAATTCTTCACTTTCCAGCTTTGTCATATTCAAAATATTTTCCATCAGGCGCATCAGCCATACAGACTGCTCCTGTATCTCTCCTGCCAGTTCCTTTCTGACTCTGGCATCCAACTCATCCGCCTCTTTTAAGAGTCCTGCAGCTCCCATAATTCCGGTCAAAGGTGTCCTGAAATCATGGGATATACTTCTCAGCATATTGCTTTTCAGCTTTTCTCTTTCCATCTGTGCCCTTGTTTCCTCTGCAATACGCACCTGATTATGAAATCGTACCATAATACTTGCAGAAATGAATCCTGTGATAAGGAAAAATACCAGACGTACCACATCATTCTGATCCGTCATCGCAAATGTATGCACCGGCACTGTAAAAAAATAATTAAACAGCAACACACTGCATACAGAAGCCATCATTCCATACAGATAACCGGTAGTTGTAACTGTTATGACCAGTACACCCACAATATAGATCATCAGAATATTTTCTTTTCGAATTCCATAACTCTGGAGAAAAAAAGACAAAAATGTTGCAACCGCCATGATCGCAATCGACTGCACCATATATTTTACTCTCTTTTTTGTCATTTTCTTTCCCCCATCATTCATCATTTTATACTTGCAAGCAGACGGTCAATATCCTTTGTAAGACCTACTACAAGCAGATGATCCTTCTCATGCATCACATAATCCGCTCTCGGAAGGACCACCAGCTCTGTATTTTTCTTTATTCCAAATACAGTTATATGATAGTTTGCCCTTATATCCGCTTCTTCTATCGTCCGCCCGATCCATGCAGCCTTCGGCTGGATTTCAAAAATCGAATAATCCTTACTGAGTTCAAAATAGTCAAAAACATGATTTGCACTGTATTTTACAGCCAGTCGCTCTGCAATATCCCGATCCGGATAAAAAACTTCATCCGCTCC
Source organism: Coprococcus sp. AF51-11b1 (assembly GCF_027682785.1). Taxonomy (NCBI): domain Bacteria; kingdom Bacillati; phylum Bacillota; class Clostridia; order Lachnospirales; family Lachnospiraceae; genus Coprococcus; species Coprococcus sp. AF51-11b1. The sequence goes on from NZ_JAQCZB010000015.1 coordinate 70,317, forward strand.
ATTTCTCAATAAGAATTTTGCATGGATATCCCTGTTTGCCTTACTGACAACATGTTTAGCTCCAAGCTCTTTTACCAGGCTTGTTATCTCCAGACTGCTCTGGAAATTTGATCCGATGCACACAAAGCAAAGATCGAAATTTCCTACTCCAAGACTTCTTAATACTTCTTCATTTGTACAGTCCCCTACCCGTACTGCTGTTGCGTATTCCAACAAATCCGGTGTCTTTTTTTCATCTTTATCGATGACCATTACCTCATTTCCCCGATTTGCCATATCCATACACAGATGATGGCCAAATCTTCCAAGTCCAATAATCAATACTGATTTCATTTTTCTACTCCTTATTCTATCCTATCGTAATTTCTTCTACCGGTTTCCGGATCGGTGCTTCATGTCTGTGCCCTTTCAATGAAAGCGCAAATGTCAGACTTCCTATTCTTCCGCAAAACATCAGAAATACCAGCATCATTCTTGATGCCATGCATACATCTCTTGTGATTCCCGCAGACATTCCCACTGTTCCCATTGCAGAAAAGACTTCAAACATCACATCCGCCAAAGAAAACGGCTGCATAATTTCCATGAAGATCGTTCCTGTTAGTATAAGGAACAAATTCGTACACATTACAACACTGGCCTTTCTGATCGCAGTTTCATCCAGTCTTCTGTTAAATACATTACAACCGGCTGCTTCCATCAGATTTGCACGCACAAATACAATAAGAACCACTACGGTTGTCGTCTTAATTCCACCTGCTGTAGATCCCGGGCTTCCTCCTATGAACATCAGAATCATAGTAACAAGTTTACTGCCTTCCGTCAACGCTCCTGTATCGGTTGTATTAAATCCTGCCGTTCTGGCTGTCACCGAGTGAAATAAAGAACAGAGTATCTGTTCTTTCACAGGCATCCCTGCCAGTACATTATTTTTTTCCAGTATCAGGAATAAAACTGCTCCTCCTATAATCAGAAAACCTGTTGTTGATAATACAATCTTTGTATGCAGATGATATTTTTTCCATTGAAATTTTTTCACAGACAGATCATCCCACACCAAAAAACCGATTCCACCGATTATAATCAGCAGCATGATCACTGTATTTACCAGCCAGTCATCCGAATATCTGATCAGTGACTGATAGGCACCATTTTCTCCCATAAGGTCAAACCCGGCGTTGCAAAAGGCTGATATAGAATGAAAGATCCCGTACCAGATTCCTCTTCCTATTCCGAATTCCGGAATAAACCGGATCATCAGCAATACAGCTCCAATGCTTTCAAAAAAAAGTGTTCCTTTTATAATCTTCTTCGTAAGCTTTACAATTCCACCAATTTGAATACTATTGATACTCTCCTGCAAAATTCCACGGACTTTAAGCCCTATCTTTCTTCTTAACAGAATCGCCACACAGACACCAATTGTCATAAATCCCATACCGCCGATCTGGATCAGGATCAAAATGATAAGCTGTCCAAAAAAAGACCAGTGCAGATATGTATCCTGTACAACCAGCCCAGTCACACAGGATGCGGATGTCGAGGTAAATAATGCATCTGCAAAAGATGTCATATTTCCATCCCTTGATGAAACCGGAAGCATTAAGAGAATACTTCCCAAAAGGATCAACAACAAATACCCGACAACAATCATCTGTGTCTGTGTCATCTTTTTATATATTACTGTCATTTGTTTCGTTTCCTTTCTCCTCTATATCTTTCTTCCTCTCTCTCTTTTTTATCCTTCTTCAGAAAAATGTCGAGTTCACGCATCAGATGCAATCCGGCGATCAGCAGAAAGCTCAGGATCCCTGTAAATAAAATAATACTCTCAATCTCGAACATAACCTTTCCTTCCTCTCACTGTTTTTCCTCTCCTGTTTTGTAAATCAATGATAGTATTTTTAGTATAAAGATTGTATAAAGATTCCTGATTTTATGTAAATATTCCGTTATGATTTCCTGCTGAAAAATGGGATTAGGAATTTCATTAAATAGAAAGAATGTGCATCTCCGGCACGCAGTGCCTTTTGTTTCATAGGAAGTTCCTTCGGGATTTTCTATGAAGCAAAAAACGGGCACTTTGCAGTTCTTTCTGCAAAGCGTCCGCCTTTTTTACAAAATCTTTTTATTCAACTGCTGCTTCTTCCTCATCTGTTTCCGGAACATCATTATGAACGGCAGCCACACCTGCTACATCTGCTTCCGGATCTGTGATCAGTTTGACATCTTTATCCTTTGCGATGTCAAGGTCTTTGACTTTAATGGTTTCTCCAACCTTCAAATCTCCAACATCAACAATTACTTTTTCAACAAGTGCAGATGGAAGTGCTTTGTATTCAATTTCATCAAGCAGTTCCTCCACAACACCTGTGACAACCTTTGACTGATTGTGGATCACAACTTCTGCTACAGAATGTACCATTTCTCCACTTACCAGTGCCTGAAAATCTATTTCAAGTACTTTTGAACCCATAGAATCATAATCGACTTCTTTTACCAGCACATCCATCTGCTCTCCGTCCAAATCCAACATGATCTGGCTTCCTTTGCCATTAGCTTTCAGGAACTTTTCCGCTTCTTTCTGTGTCATCTGTACCGGAATGGAGCCTTCAATCTCACGTCCGAATACATTGCCGGTTACATAACCTTCTCTTCTGAGTTTTTTGGCTTTTGTCTGCATGTTTCTTTTTTCAGCTTTTAAAGTATTCATTTATCTTTTCCTCCAATCACTGACTTCTGGTAAAGTACCTATTTCCTTGTTACAGCTGTATTATAACACTCATGGATTATCAAGATTAACCAAAATCGCATCTTTTTTGATCAATATTTTTGCTGTTTTTCAAACTTTTTTCTTTGTTTTGTGCAATTTTTTATTTTTCAGTCCTTATAGATTTCCATAATTTTTCATATTTTCAGCTTTTTATTGTTCCAGATATTCTTTGATCCTGTCGATATTATACAAAGGAATATTTGTCATCCATTCCTGTTCCCGGTAATCTGACATTGACGTTCTTACGGCATATTTAGGCTTATATTTTTCACAGAACGCTTTCAGGCTTTTTGCCCTCAAATTTTCCTCCGCTTTCACTTCCAACGGAATAATCGAAGTTCTTCCCTGCTCTTTGTACCTTATGAATCAGTCCACAGTCTAAAAGCCATTGTATTGCCAGCTCAAAATCTTTTGCCCTTGATCCTTTTCTCACCTGTCCATAGATATATTTTTTATTTTTCTTCGCCAGCTGCATCGGAATCGAATTCCATACAAGATTCAGTCTTGGAACCAATGAAGTCTCGGCGTGTTTTGAAAAATCCTGTTGATAATAATTCAACAGGTTCTTCTGTATCTCTCTGACCTGATTAAAATCCTTCGTTTCTACATACGTCTGTACTACTTCCGGCATGCCACCTACATAATAATATTCGCGTAATCGGTCTATATATTTAGATTTGAATGTTGTCACCATATCGGTATCCGTTCCCTGAAGAATATTTACGAAGCGTTCCTCTCCTAATGCGCACAAAAATTCCTGAAATGTCAATGGATAAAGATCCATAAACTCTACCTTTCCGACCGGAAAAGAAGTTCCTTTATGCAATGCCACACCCAAAAGAGAACCTGCTGCCACAATTGCATATTCACCTGCAAAATGCTATACTCGGATAAGAAATGTTAATGAAAAGAGGTTTGATTATGAGAGCATATGAACGACTTTTAAATTATGTAGTAGTCCGTACTCCAAGTGATGAACACAGTACGACTTCTCCTTCTTCCCAGTGTCAGTTCGACCTGGCACGTATTCTGGCAGATGAGATGACTGCCCTCGGGATTTCTGACGTAAGTCTGGATGAATTCTGCTATGTATATGGAAAGATTCCTGCCACACCGGGATATGAGAATAAACCATCTATCGGATTTATCGCACACATGGATACCGTTTCCGATTACTGTGACCATGACATCATCCCGGTCGTACACAAGAACTACGATGGCGGTGATCTGCCGCTTGGCACAAGTGGACGTACCCTTACCGTAAAAGTTTTCCCGCATCTTCCATCTCTTGCCGGACGCACCCTGATCACAACAGACGGTACAACTGTTCTTGGTGCCGATGATAAAGCCGGAGTTGCCGAGATCATGACCATGGCCGAAGCACTGATCAAAGAAAATATTCCTCATGGACCGGTCTCAATCGCTTTTACACCAGATGAAGAAGTCGGTGGTGGAACTGATCATTTTAATGTGGAAAAATTTGGTGCACAGTTTGCCTACACTCTGGATGGCGATACCGAAGGAGAAATTCAGTATGAAAACTTCAATGCATGCAAGGCAGATTTTGAAATTACCGGCTTTGCTGTGCATCCGGGTTCCAGCAAGGATACGATGATCAATGCGTGCCTGGTTGCTGCTGAAATCAATAACATGCTCCCAGGACTTGAAATCCCGCGTGAAACGGAGGATTATGAAGGATTCTACCATCTGACCGGTATGAGTGGAGATGTGGCAAAAGCAGAGCTTCATTATATTGTAAGAGATCATGACAAGAATCTGTTTGAAGCCAGAAAAGAAACTCTTCGCCATATCGAAAAAAATCTCAATGAAAAATGGGGAGAAGGCACTGTGAAGCTTATGATTACTGACCAGTACCAGAATATGGCTGAGATTATTGCCGGATGCATGCATCTGATTGAGAATGCAAAGAAAGCCTGTGAAAATGCGGGTGTTGCACCGCTTGTGCTTCCGATCCGTGGCGGCACAGACGGATGCCAGCTCAGCTTTATGGGACTTCCTTGCCCGAACCTTGGAACAGGGGGACATGCATTCCATGGACCATATGAACACATCACGGCAGAGGGAATGGACAAGGCTGTGGATATCGCAGTTGAGCTTGTGAAATTATACGCGGAGATGTAAAGGGTTGTATTTCGTCTTTAATCCGATTTAACAAGTAAACAAATATTTTAAGCAAAACCGGAGTTGACGCATATCACTAAAATCTATGCGACAACTCCGGTTTCTTAAATTTGAAAATATTCTTTTATCTGTCCCAGTATTATCCCCATCAGCTTTGTCCTTGCTTCTACACTCGCCCATGCTACATGTGGTGTAATCAGCAGTTTTTTGCTGTCTTTTATTTTTCGCAGCGGATTCGTCTCACTCATCGGCTCCTGACAAAGTACGTCAAGTCCGGCTGCAGCTATCTCGTCATTTTCCAGTGCCTCATACAGATCCTGCTCGATTACGATCGGACCACGTCCGAGATTCAGGAAAATACAGGTTTTTTTCATTTTTGCAAATGCTGCTTTATCCATTAAGCCCTCTGTATGTTCATTTAACGGTGCATGAATGGATATAATGTCAGATTTTGCAAGCAATGTATCCAGATCTACCTGTTCGTAACCTTCCTGCGCCGAACGCCCTGATGCAGAGTAATAAATAATCTGTGCTCCAAATGCTTTTGCGATATCCGCAACTCTCCGTCCAATTGTTCCCAGACCTATGATCCCCCACGTTTTGCCACTGATCTCCGTAAAATGCTCTGCAAAATGCGTAAATATTGTATCATTGATGTAACGCTCTTCTTTTACATAATCATCGTAATAACGTATCTTTTCCAGCAGATAGAGAAGCATTGCAAAAGTGTGCTGTGCCACCGTTTCTGTCGAATAGCCAGCTACATTTCTCCATGCAACTCCTCTTTTTTCCAGATATTCTTTATCCAAATTGTTGGTCCCCGTTGCCGTCACACATACCAGCTTTAAATTCTCTGCTTTTCCAATCGTCTGTTCATTGACCTGTACTTTATTTAAAATAATCACATCTGCATCCTGAACTCTTTCCGGTACTTCTTCTGATGTAGAAAAATCGTATTTTACGACTTCACCTAACCTGTCAAATCCAGAAAGATCAATATCTTCTCCAATTGTTTTTACATCCAAAAAAACTATTTTCATAATCTGTTCCTCACTTTATCACTGTAATTTGCAACTTTTTCTGTTCATTATCATAACAAATTTATTTTACGAATACAACCTAAACAACCGTTGACATCCTTATCCTATGGCGCGTATACTAAAGAAATGAAGAGCATTTGCGATTATATCCAGATATAATTAGCAGGTGTTTTTTTTGGTCTTTCTGGCAAGCCTTTGCTTTTTATAAATCACATTCCATCAACATCAAGGAGGTTATTATCATGAATCAGAACAAAGCTTTGGAACTTACAAAAGATATCGCAACTGACATTATCGGAGGAATCCTGATCGCTGTCGGTGTCTATAATTTTGCTGCCGCCGCAAAATTTCCGATGGTAGGGGTAAACGGAATCGCCCTGATCTTTTACCAGTTGTTTGGACTGCCGATCGGTACTGTTGCCTTGATCCTTAACATCCCGATCGCCATCTGTTGTTTTCGGCTTCTGGGACGCAGATTTTTCCTGAATTCAGTCCGGACGATCATTATTACTTCCATAATCATGGACGTGATCGCACCGCTGTTCCCGGTTTATCAGGGTGACAGACTTCTTTCTGCCATCTGCTGCGGTGTCCTTTCCGGACTTGGTTATGCAATGATCTATATGCGTGATTCTTCAACCGGCGGCTCTGACTTTATCATGATGTCGATCAAAGCACTGAACCCTCACCTTTCCCTTGGAAATATTGCATTTGCACTGGATGCAGTAATTGTGATCCTCGGAACCGTAATTGTATCCCGTGACGTGGACAGTCTGATCTACGGTCTGATCGTCAGCTATCTGCTCTCTCTTGTTATGGATAAAGTTATGTACGGAATTGATGAAGGAAAGCTTGCCCTGATCGTAACCGATCCCGAGCACAGCACTGAAATCTGCTTTAAAATCGATGAGGTTCTCGGACGCGGCTCTACAATTTTAAATGGTATGGGAAGTTATTCCAAAGATGATAAGCACATCATAATGTGCGCCTGCAACAATAAGCAGATGTACGGAATCCGCAAGCTGATCAAAACGATTGATCCAAAGTCCTTCCTTGTAATCATGGAATCGAATGATGTAGTGGGTGAAGGATTTAAAGATGAGTAAATTGCGGTCAGCTTTTTCAGACAGCTAAGCAAATCATCCGTATCACTTGTTGGACACTTTGCATCAAAAATAGAATTTCTGATAATAAAAACCGGAGGCTCATGTGTCTTTTTACACAAGCCTCCGGTTTTTCTATAATCTGCCAAGCCAATACTTCGCTTTTATACACACTCTGATTCCCTGTCCTTTTTAAGTCCGGCTCTTCCTATGAATTCAGATCTTCTGTGATTGATTTAAGGTTCATGAAGTTTGTCAGATAATCTGCTGTACCAGTCTTCGCATCTGTTCCGGACATGTTAAATCCACCAAATGGATGCTGAAGTACAACTGCTGCTGTAGATTTTCTGTTAAAGTATAAGTTACCTACCTGGAATTCTACTTTTGCTCTCTGGATATTTTCACGTGTCTCACTGTATACAGATCCTGTCAGACCATATTCTGTCTGGTTTGCTACATCAAGTGCTTCATCAAAAGAATCTACTTTGATAACAGCAAGGACTGGTCCAAAGATTTCTTCATTGGCAATTCTTGCATCTCTCTTGATATCGCGGATTACAGTAGGATCAATATAATATCCTTCTGCGTCACTGTATGTACCACCGAATACAACATTTCCTTCTTTACGTCCGATCTCGATGTAATTGGTAATGCTGTTATAAGCGCCCTGGTTGATAACCGGTCCCATCGCTGCATTGCTTTCGCCCGATCCCTGGTTCGCCTTCAGTTCTGCTGCGCATTTTACAACTTCATCTACAAACTCATCATATACATCTGCCAGAACAATTGCTCTTGAGCATGCAGAGCATTTCTGTCCCTGGAATGTAAATGCAGAGCTTGCAACTCCATTTGCTGCTTTCTTGATGTCTGCTGTTGAATCTACGATAATTGCATTCTTTCCACCCATCTCAGCCACAACACGTTTGATCCATCTCTGTCCGTCAGCGATCTTGGCTGCATGTTCATTGATTCTGCATCCAACTGCTTTTGATCCTGTGAAGTTTACAAATCTTGTAAGCGGATGTTCTACGATGAAGTCACCAATCTCTGATCCTGATCCAGGAATGTAACTTACTACGTCAGCCGGAATACCGGCTTTCTGGCAGAGTTCTACGAATTTGTATGCAACGATCGGAGCGTCTGAAGATGGTTTGCAGCAGATCGTGTTACCGGTAACAACTGCAGATACGATCATTCCACCAAACAGTGAGAGTGGAAAGTTCCATGGAGAAACAGCCACACCTACACCGAGCGGGATGTAAACGCATTTTGTAAGTTCATCTGTAGGAACCAGCTCTTTTCCTTTTTCCAGATTCTGGATATGCATTACATAAGAATTGATAAAGTCAAGCTGTTCGCAAAGTTCTCCGTCAGCTTCTCCCCAGTTCTTTCCACTTTCAAGGACATTCCATGCATCCATGATGAAACGGTTCTCGATCAGAAGTGCTGCAAGTCTTCTTAATACACGTACTCTTTCTTCTACAGATGTCAGGCTCCATTTTTTGAATGCTTCGTAAGATGCCTTGATTGCCTCATCAGCCTGTTCTTTGCTGCATGAGCATGCATATCCGAGTACTTCCTTTGTAGCCGGTGATACAGAAGCGATCTTCTTTTCTGTCTCAACTTTTTTTCCACCGATGATCAGCGGGTAAACAGCACCTGCTTCTGCATGAGCCTGTTTGAATGCTTCTTCTATTTTCTTTTTATTTTCTTCCAATGTGAAATCAACTTCTACTGCGTTTTTAAATCCTGTAAGCATGTACTTATGTCCTCCTTGAACTATGGTCTATAAATTGTTTATTATTGTAACAGCAAATTTTCTCCACGTCAATATGTTAAAGTAAAAAAATGTATTTTCGTATACAATTATACCGTTTATATTTAACAAATAACTTGCATATTTTCGTTCTATTGACATTTTATCTCAATTGATATAAGATATTATTTAAATGGTTCTTTTTAGAACCATTTTTTTCAAGTGACTGCGCTCGGCGCGAGAATGTGTCAAGGCACATTCTTTTTTATTAAAAAACGGAGGTGTATGGATGAACATTACATATCTGCTTGTATTAATGCAGCGAATTGGTAAAATGCATGAACAGAAGTTGAAAGAATTATGCCGCCAGTATGATCTCTCGCTGATCGAGGCTAAGATCATTGCTTTCTTACATAATAACCCCACAAAAGATACCGCAGGTGATATCGCCGAGCTACGGATGCTCTCTAAAGGGAATGTATCCCAGGCAGTTGATCTTTTATGTCAGAAGGGGCTTCTTTCAAAAACAGCAGACCAGACGGATCGCAGGAAAACGCATCTTTCCCTGCTGCCATCATGCGAAAATATTACCGGAGCAATCGACACGTTCCAGTCTGCTTTTTACCACAATCTGTTTGACGGATTTTCATTAGAAGAATTCCAGATGTTCGCCTCGCTGAATGAACGTCTGGCATCCAACGTAGCAACTATTTATCACAAAGGAGATTATTAGACATGAACAAAGACAAAGATTTTCTGGGTACTGAACCCGTCGGAAAGCTGATGTTCCGGCTGGCGCTTCCGACGATCACCGCACAGCTCATCAATATGCTGTACAACATTATTGACCGTATTTACATCGGACACATTCCTGGTAATGGGGCACTTGCCCTTACCGGAGTCGGCGTATGTATGCCACTGATTATGATCATTTCCGCTTTTGCCGCACTGGTTGGAGGCGGTGGTGCACCGCATGCTTCGATTGCAATGGGAAAAAATGATCTTAATACTGCAGAACATATTCTGGGTAACTGCTTTTTCCTGCAGATTCTGATTTCTATAATCCTGACAGTCATCCTGCTGTTTGGTAACCGTACTTTTCTTCTTGCCTTCGGTGCCAGTGAAAATACAATTGAATACGCTGTAAATTATATGAACATTTACGCTGTCGGCACTATTTTCGTCCAGCTTACCCTTGGCATGAATATGTTTATCACCACACAGGGCTTTGCCAAAACAGGTATGCTCTCTGTTCTGATCGGAGCAGTGATGAACATTGTTCTGGATCCGCTGTTTATCTTTGCATTCCATCTGGGTGTCAGAGGTGCTGCGCTTGCCACAATTCTGTCACAGGCAGTCTCCTGCATCTGGGTTCTTTCTTTCCTTTGCGGAAAAAAGACGATCCTGCACATCCGGAAAAAGAATCTCATCCTGAAACCGGAGATTATTCTTCCTTGTGTCGCTCTCGGGCTTGCCACATTTATCATGCAGGCTAGTGAGAGTATCATCTCTGTATGTTTCAACTCTTCTCTGCTGAAATATGGAGGAGATATCGCAGTTGGTGCCATGACGATCCTTACCAGTGTCATGCAGTTCGCAATGCTGCCACTGCAGGGTCTTGGACAGGGTGCACAACCAGTCCTGAGCTATAATTACGGTGCAAAAAACAGAGATCGTGTAAAAAAAGCTTTCAGGCTTCTTTTAACAGCAAGCCTCTGTTATTCCACAATTCTGTGGGCATTTATTATGCTCTTCCCTCAGGTGTTTGCAGAAATGTTTACTTCCGATTCTGCACTGCTTGGTTTTACTAAATCAGCACTCCGGATTTACTGTGCCTGCCTGCTGCTTTTCGGAATCCAGATCGCATGCCAGATGGCATTTACATCATTCGGAAAAGCAAAGGCTTCGATTGCTGTCGCTGTTACACGTAAATTTATCCTGTTGCTGCCACTAATCTATCTGCTGCCGCATATTCTGACCGGTAACAAGACCAATGCAGTGTATATGGCTGAACCGATTGCAGACTTCCTGGCTGTATCCTTCACGACGGTTTTGTTTACGTTTCAGTTTAGGAAAGTGTTGAAAGAACTTGAGGGGTAGTCGCAAGAGGGCATAAAAAATAATCCCTGGTAGCTGCTAAGTTGCACGAACCATTCCAACGAGCCTTTCAAAGCATCAATTGTGTCAGCAATGGCTTCCACAATTGATTAAGTCTCGTTTCCATCGTGCAAAGACGCATCTACCAGGGATTATTTTTTATTTACGTTGTTGACTGAGTTTTACTTCTTTGACTGGGTGTTGAACTGGAGCCGTAAATCATTGTTTTATATTTTCAAATGGATTTACACTTTACCTCAATTAGGCTTCCTGACCATCAGCGATTTTGGATGTTTCTTTTTCTGGGAATAATAATGTGAAAATCTTTCTTACCAGTGGACCGGCGAAGCAGAGCTGCCAGAAGAATGCCATCGGGAAGTTGATTGCTGTGGTCTGGAACCAGACGGATATGAACTGGGTTCCCGCATTCTTGAAGAGCAGGGTTGCTGCAAGGCTCATAAGTGGACACATTCCGATGATGGATACTACGGAAATGGCGATCACCAGGTGAAAGTTATTATCTCTTTCCAGATTAACAATGGAAAATGCTTTTTTCTTTGCAAATGGTCCGATCAGGAAAAAATCAAGGATGAATGCAATTGGTCCCATAATGACCAGCTCGTGGAATGCATTTAAAAATACCTGGTTGTTCATTCCTCCTACGTTGAGAGCAATGTTGTAACAGATCATGGTATAAACCATCACGAACACCATGATAATTGTGAAAATAACGTCTTGAAATTTGTTTTTTGGCATAAAAATATCCTCCTTCATAATAAGCGTAACAGAAAATGTGTTGTTCGTTCATCATTCCGGAGGAATGTATCGTTTCCAATATAACCGAGATTCTATTCTTTTTTCTATATGGCATATGCCAGACAACGCCATATCAGCAAGGTTTATAATACCTCAACTCTTTAAAAACAGTCAAGTATTTTTTCAGATACATTGAATCATTTTTATCTCTTTTTTCCAAATAAAGAACTCCATACCGTCAGGATCGCTCCTGCAAAAAGAGCCAGATCCGAGAGATTAAAAGTGATATCCGAGAGTTTCCTGTTCTTTGTTTTCAGAGACAGATAATCGACCACATAACCTCTTTTGAAACGGTCATAAGTATTACCAACTGCTCCGCCCAGCATCAGCGATGTTCCAAGCTTTGCCAGTTTGCGTCCCGGTTCTTTCCAAAGAAGGTGCTCCCAGAAAAACAGGATTCCAAGTGCTGCCGCCGACATGCCTTTTACCAGCTTTGGTCTGGAATCCAGATGATTCATCATCAGACCTTTGTTGTGGACTTTGCGGTAGATTCCTTTTCCTTTCCAAATCCGGCGTTCTTCCCCGTCTCTTACATTTTCTTCAGTATATTTTTTAATTCCAAGATCGACCCCGGCAACAAAAGCTCCGGTTAAAATGCTCAGGATTTCCATAATTATTCTCCTTTGATGCGCGCGATTTCCTGCTCGCATACCTCTGTCTGTTCTTCACGCTTTTCGATTGCTTCGCAGAGTGCGATAAAATCGGTATCTACCACTTCCCCCTGTTTGAAACGCTCATATACCAATCGTCCGATCTCTGTCATATCCCGCTCGCTGTCTCGCTTCAGACCATAGATCTCATTTTTCTTTTTCTGGATATCGATCGTATCTCCTGCCTTCTTTCCAAGATCATCCACGGTATCTGAAATCCGCTTTCCTATTGTATCAAAAAAATCACTCATTTACTTTTTCCCCTTTCGCATCTGCGTATTTTTCAGAACCGCCTGATCTGCTCAAAAGTACGGTAAAGGTTCAATGCTCCATATCCCCATTCCTGGTTCGGATAATTCATGTCTGTCTTCCGTGAAGCTCCCAATATCAGCAGATTCTTCATCTGTGATGCATCCAGATTCACTCCATGCCTATCCAGCCACTCCATAAAAAGTGCCAGTGCTCCGGAAGTGATCCCAACTGCTATACTGGAACCAGATCTTGCAACAAACTGCCCCCTTAAATTGATCCCTGTCACATTGATCCCCGGCGCAGCAAAATCCGGTTTGATTCTGTTATCTCTAGTATAACCTCTTCCCGAACTGACTGCAATGCTATTTTCCTTTCCATTATAGTACGCTGCACAGACCACCGCCCCGGTATCCCCTGGTTCCATCACCGTATATTCCGGATTTGCACGGATAAAATAGACATTTCCCGTCAGAAACTCTTCCATTGGAAGCCAGATATGAAAGATTCCATTCCCCAGCTCCAGTGTTTCCGGTATAATCTTCCAGATTCCGCTTCCCGGTCTTTCAAACTGAAAAAATGCCAGCTGCGCCCCGGTCGTCTCTACCAGAACCCGGTAATTAAATATTACCCTGGTCTGCTCGAATACAAACACATACTCTCCTATTCCCCGTTTGAGCGAGATCGGTCCTACTGTCTGTCCTGTTGGAGATGCAATAGAAAGAGCCAGAAGATTCGGAAGTTCTGTCCATAGTTCCATCACAAAACCTCTGGTATTATTCCCTACATTAATCTCGACCGGCAGATTATTTTCCTGTTCCAGAATTCCCAGATAATGATGCCTTTTATCTGCCTCGTTGCCACTTCCGGTCACAATCCCGATTCCTTCGCTCGCCGCTACATTTTGCAGATACTCTGACAGGATTGAATATCCTCCATGTCCTCCAAAGCTTGTTCCAACTGCCAGACAGATCACCAATGGTCTTTTCAGCTCTTCTTGTACCTTCTGCAGATAAAAAACCGCCGCTACCAGATCATTTTCCTGATAGCATCCGGCATCCCGGTCTACAAAATAGTACTCCCGTAAATATTCTTTTGCCTCTTTCAGCTTCACGATCACCATCTCTGCCTCCGGCGCTGCCCCGATAAACAAATTCTCCGGATTTGCCCCTCCGCATGCCACACTTGCAACAAAAGTGCCATGTCCGTCCGTATCAAATGACGGAACGGTTTCCTTGGGATTCTCACTTAGGATTGCCTGATTGATTTGTTCCTTCGTATATTCACTTCCATATCCGATTTCCCGTGGCGCTGTTCCACTTTGTTCTTCCTGATCCCAGATTCGCTGGATCCTGGTCGAACCATCCAGATTCCGGAAAATGGGATCCAGATAGTTGATCCCAGTATCAATGATCCCAACCAGAACTCCTTCACCACTCAGTTCCAGACCAGGTATATTCTGAACCGCAGCAATTCCCGCCTGCTGGATTGCTGCCATATCCAGTGTTGTATAACACTTCGGAACCATTGTATAAGGATAATCGGCAAGTGACTTTTTTCTGTCTTCACTCTGGTCAATATAAAAAAGCTCAAAACCGTATTTCAACGGTATCCGGCATCCGTTTTCCAAAGGAAAGTTTTTCCCAAGAGCACCGGTATCCCTCATCATAAAATCCCTGTATTCTTCTGACAGGATCTTTTCTTTACATTCTTCCTGTAGCATAAAAATCCCTCATATACTTTCTTTTGGAAAATATATGAGGGATTTTTCTTTCTTATTACTATGATACTGGACGGTTACGCATTTTGCACTCCATATCCATTCTTTATTCGGTACGTTTCTTTTCAATATCCTCGTAGAAGGAAGTCACTTCTTTTCCTTTTTCCAGGGTACTTACATTCGGACCGCTCTTGAATACGATCTTCAGAAGAATTGGTGTGATGATCGTTGTGATCACTACCACGATGATAACCGGTCCGAGGAAATTGCCGCCCAGCATACCGAGTGCTTCTCCCTTGCTGGCAACGATCAGCGCAACCTCACCACGGGAGATCATTCCGACACCGATTCGTGCACACTGATAATTCTTATATCCACACATCTTCGCACCAAGGGCACAGCCAACGATCTTTGTCAGGATCGCAACAATGGTAAGCGCCACTGCAAAGCCTACAATTGCAGCACTCATCTTCGGAAGTTCTACCTTCAGCCCGATACTTGCGAAAAATACCGGTGAAAGCAGCATATAAGACATGGTATCAAATTTCTTCAACACGAAATCAGATTTACTTGTATTGGAAATGATCAGTCCGGCGATAAATGCACCGGTGATATCTGCAACACCGAAGAATTTCTCTGCCACATAAGCCATCAACAGACAGAATACAAATGCCATAATCGCATGACGTCTGAGTCCCTTTTCCGCCTGATCTGTCCACTTTTTAAATATCTTGTAAAAGATCAGTCCGATCACACCTGCAAATGCGAAGAATGCAACGATCTTCAGTAATACAACTGAAATCTTTACTGATTCATCTGCCATACTTGTTACCAGTGTCAGTGCAATGATACCAAGCACGTCATCAATGATCGCAGCTCCAAGAATCGCATTTCCGGATTTGGTTTTTAATTTACCAAGTTCTTTTAATGTCTCTACCGTAATACTTACGGAAGTTGCTGTCAGGATAACACCGATAAAGATATTCTGCAGAAATACGCTGCAGGATGCATCGGATGTGATCACACCCGGACGGTTAAAGAACATTGCAGTCGCATAACCGCCGATCAGTGGAACGATAACACCTATCAGTGCAATAACGAAGGATGCTTTTCCGCTTGCCTTCAATTCCTGTATATCAGTTTCCAGACCTGCACAGAACATTAGCACGATAACACCGATCTCCGCAACGTTATGTATAAAACTTGTCTCTGTCAGGATTCCAAGCATCGCCGGCCCTAGAAGAACTCCTGCAAGAAGTGCTCCTACAACCTGTGGCATCTGTACCTTTCTGGTCGCAAGACCAAGTGCTTTAGTACAAAGTAAAATAATTGCAAGATCCAGTAAATACTTATAAGTCTCCATTCTCTCTCACTCCTGTTTATATCTTGTTTTTTTAGACACATTGTCTAATGTACACCTTTTAATACAATTTTTCAACAAAAAAATACCCGTAAATCTTAAATTTACGGATATTTCCCATTCTATTTTTGTATGATCGCCATGTTTTTTTGATATATGAAGGTTATGATGTTGGGGCAAAAGGTATTTTGACCCCTTTGATACCAGATTGCTACGTGCTTTGCACTCTCGCAATCCTCAGGTTATTGTTATACTTAGTGATGCTCAAGCCTTGGTACAGACTGGCTTCTCAGCTCGATCAGCGGTCCTCCGGTTCCTTCGATATATGCCTCCGTGATCGTCACTTCCCCGATGCTGTCATCCTTCGGAATCTCATACATAATATCCAGCATGAATTCTTCAATGATCGCACGCAGTGCACGGGCTCCGGTATCCTTCTTCATTGCCTTTCTTGCGATCGCATGAAGTGCACCATCATCGAATTTCAGATTGACCTCATCCAGTGCCAGAAGCTTCTGATACTGCTTGAGGATCGCATTTTTCGGCTCTTTTAATATCTGAACCATCATCTCTTCATCCAGTCCCTGAAGCGTAAATACGATCGGGAGACGTCCCAGAAATTCCGGAATCATTCCGAAGTTACGCAGATCTTCTGTCGTCACCTTCTCCAGTATTTTCTTATCATGATCATATTTGTCTTTCAGATCCGCTCCAAACCCGATAGAAGAATTCTTCATCAGTCTTTCCTTGATGATCTGCTCAAGATCCGGGAACGCACCGCCACAGATAAAAAGAATATTCTTTGTATTGACTGTAGTGAGCGGAACCATCGCATTCTTACTATTGGCTCCTACCGGCACTTCCACTTCGCTGCCTTCTAACAGCTTTAACATTCCCTGCTGTACGGATTCTCCGCTGACATCTCTCTGGCTGGTATTCTTCTTCTTCGCAATCTTGTCGATCTCATCGATAAAGATAATTCCCTGTTCCGCCTTATCTACGTCGTTGTCCGCAGCTGCAAGGAGCTTTGATACTACACTTTCAATATCATCCCCTATGTAGCCGGCCTCGGTAAGAGAGGTCGCATCTGTAATTGCAAGCGGCACATCCAAAAGTTTTGCCAGTGTCTTTACCAGATACGTCTTTCCAGAGCCGGTAGGTCCGATCATCAGCATATTGGATTTCTCAATTTCAATCTCATCCATTGTATCCGTTGCCACTCTTTTATAATGATTGTATACAGCAACCGACATTACCTTCTTGGCGTATTCCTGTCCTACTACATATTCATCCAGTTTCGCTTTGATCTTATGCGGAGCAGGAATATCCTTGATATTCAGGATCGGTTCTTTTTCTTCTTCCGGCTTTTTCTTTTTCACACGCTGGCTCTTCGGGATCTGTGCATCCATGTCTCCAAATCCCATCATCGGTCCCATGTTCATAAACTGGCTGTAATCCATCCCGCCAAAATTCATATTGTTCATTGCATCAAAGCTTTTTTGCATACAGTCCGGACACACGCAGATATTGTTCGGAAGATCGATCATCTTTCCGGTCACACTCTCCGGTCTGTGACAGATGAAGCAGACCTTTTCATAGCGATCTTCGTTATTTTCTTTTTTGTCTGTATTTTCTACCTCACCGGTTACTTTCTCAACTGTCTTGTCCTTCTGGTCATTTTCTGCCATTGGCTGGTCCTCCTTTTCTCGGTCGTATTCAGACAGATTCCTCTGTCCTTCTTATTCGATTTCCACCCCTGCAAGTTCTATAAACTCTTCCTCTGAAATGATCGGCACTCCAAGTTCTTTCGCCTTTCTGTTCTTGGAAGAAGCAGACTCTACATCATTGTTGATCAGATAATTTGTCTTCTTCGTTACAGATCCGGTCACTTTTCCACCCATCTTCTCAACCAGTTCTTTTACCTCATTCCGGTTTGCAAAATGATTCACGCTGCCAGTGACAACGAAACTCATACCTGCAAACTTCTGTTCTTCTGCCATCTCTTCCGGCTGGATCTCCAGTTCTCCGAGAAGGAGCTTAAATTCCTTTTTTCTTTCCTCTGATATAAAATATTTTACAAATGCCGCCGCAAGCACCGGACCTACCCCCTGGATATTACTCAGTTCTTCTTCCGATGCTCCTGTCATTTTTTCCACATCATTTTTAAAATGGCGGCAGATCAGTTTTGCATTTGCGAGACCGATTCCTGCAATCCCAAGTCCATATACCACTTTAGCAAGTGTTGTGCTTCTCGCCTTATCCACGCTTGCGATCAGGTTCGCATAGGATTTTTCTCCAAAGCCTTCCATCGTCTGAATTTCTTCCTGATAGGAATCCAGATGGAAGATATCTCTGTATTTGTGAATGAATCCTCTCGCAATAAATTTCTCCAGTGTCGCCTCAGAAAGCCCGTCAATATTGAGTGCATCCCTGCTGACAAACAATGCAAAGGATTTGATTCTTTTTGCCTGACACATCGGATTTGTGCAATACAACGACTTTGCATCATTCATCTGACGGATCTCCGTAGCTCCACCACAAACCGGACAGACTTTCGGGATCTCAATATTATCACTGCCGGTCAGATTCTTTGCAATCTGCGGAATGATCATATTCGCCTTATAGACTTCGATCGTATCCCCGATTCCCAGATGCAGCTCCTCCATAATACTTAAATTGTGTACACTTGCACGGCTTACCGTTGTTCCTTCCAGCTCTACCGGTTCAAAGATCGCTACCGGATTAATAAGCCCTGTTCTTGATGGACTCCATTCAATTTCCAGAAGGTGCGTCTCGCGGATCTCATCTGCCCATTTGAAAGCGAAAGAATCACGTGGGAATTTTGCCGTTCTCCCAAGCGACTGCCCATACGCAATGTCATCATATACAAGAACCAGACCATCTGACGGAAAATCATTTTCTACGATCTTTTCTGCAAAAAATGCAACCTTCTCATCCAGTTCTTCCCTTGTCACCAGATAATGCTCCACCACATCAAATCCCTGATGTTCCAGCCAGTCAAGCTGTTCTTTTCTGGAATTGTGGAAATCCACATTTTCTGCACGTACCAGGGTAAATGCATAGAATTTTACGTTTCTCTGTGCCGTGATCTTGTTGTTCAGCTGGCGGACAGAACCACTGCACAGATTCCGTGGATTCTTATATTTTGCATCCACGTCAGCAATTTCTTCATTGATCCGCTCAAAATCTTTGTAACCGATCACCGCTTCCCCTCGCAGGATCAGTTCTCCTTTATACGGAATATGAAGCGGCACGTTTTTAAATACTTTCGCATTGTTGGTAATGACCTCACCGACTTCCCCATTTCCTCTTGTAACTGCCTTAAAAAGTTCGCCGTCACGATAGGTCAAAACGATCGTCAGACCATCCATCTTCCATGAGATCACAGCCATCTGGTCTCCGACAAATTCCTTCAGCCTTGCCACTTCTTTTGTCTTGTCAAGAGAAAGCATCGGTGACTCATGACGTTCTTTCGGAAGCTCACTTAATACTTCATATCCTACATTCACCGTCGGACTGGAAGCCATAACGGTTCCCAGCTCTTCTTCCAGACCTTTCAGTTCATCATACAGCGCATCATACTCATAATTGCTCATAATTTCCTGCGCATCCTGATAATAAGCTTTTCCGGCTTTATTCAGAAGCTCTACCAGCTCCTGCATCCTTTTCATCTTATCCATATCCAAATCCACACTTTTAATTATTGTTCCACGGTGTCGGCTCTGACTTTGAATCCCTGATCAGCTCATAGAGTTCATTCAGTTCCTGATCCGTAACCTTCCGGTATTCTCCCGGCTTTAAATTACCAAGTTCGATATTCATGATCCGCACTCTCCGCAGCTCCTTTACCTCGTAGCCAAGTGCCTCACACATCCGGCGGATCTGCCGGTTGAGTCCCTGTGTCAGAATGATCTTAAATTTATATTTTCCAAGCTTTTCTACCTGGCATGGTCTTGTGACAGTATCCAGGATCGGGACACCGCCTGCCATCTCCTTGAGAAATTCATCTGTCACGGGCTTATCAACTGTAACTTTATATTCTTTTTCATGTTTATTTGCCGCACGCATCATCCGGTTGATAATGTCGCCGTTGTTCGTCATCAGAAGCAGCCCTTCCGAATCCTTATCCAGACGTCCTACATAAGTAATCCGTACCGGATAGTTAAGGAAACGTACAATACTGTCTCTCTCCCGTCTTTCCTCAGTACAGACAATTCCACGCGGCTTATTGACCGCAAGCACGATCATCTCTTCCTGTCTGGATACCTGCTTTTTCCCAATCCGGACAACCTGCCACGGCTCTACCTTCATTCCGGTCTCTGCACGCACACCGTCAACCGTCACCTGTCCGGCTGCTATCAGTTTATCCGCTTCCCTTCTGGAACATACACCAGCTTCACTTAAATATTTGTTCAGCCGGACCGGTCCTTTATTTTCCGTGTCCAGAAACTGCTTTTCTATTTTATTTGCCATGTTTTTCTCCTGTTAATTCTCATCCAGTACCCCCGCCAGCATCCGATCTTCAAAGAATGTATTGGCATTATACAGGAACAGCACATCATCAAACTGTTTATCTGACATCACAGAACTTAATTTACCGGTATAATAACGAGGGTCGATCACAACGATTTCCCGGTAATACGGAGCCAGAAGCGGAAGAAAACAGTTTGCATATGAATCTTTGAACACCAGAAGTCTGCGTTTTTCTGTCTGTGTTGACTGGATATCGATCATTGCATGATTTCCACCGAAGAATACGGAATATTGATCTCTCTCATCCAGTTTGGATGAATCATACATAGAAGCACTCTTTTTCTGTTCTTCCACATAATTGACTGCAACCTGTGGTGCATCCGCACTCTTTGGCAGATAAATATAGATTGGTTCCTTATAATCTGTCTCATATCCACTCTTTGCGGATAACGTTCCGTTAAAAGAATCCGATACCGCATAGGCTTTCATCTTAATTTCTTCACTCTTATCCAGTCCAAGCTGTGTCTTTGCTCCCTGGAATGCATACCATGCACCAAGAGAAGTCCAGTGATGATCCGTGTGATAATAAATTGCTTCATCCTTGTGAGCATCCAGTACTTTTTCTGCATCGATCCAGTCATAAGAATCTCCAAGTTCTGCCTTTACACGGCTGATCTGTCTGCTCTGACTGGCAGTCACCGCAAATGCCGGAAGCTTGTCCTCCATAACATTTGCCGCATTCGGAACCAGCATCATATGCATCTGGATATCCGGATAACGCTCTTTAAAATTCTTCATTGCATCCAGATTCTCTTTCAGATCACTTTCATCTGCCACAGCAACATCTTCCATCAGATAATGATCCTTTCCTTTGAAAACACCACCTTCTTCTGTCCTCCCCGCCACACTGTCCGCAAATGTCTTGATTCTTACCCAGGTATCTCTTCCTGCAAACTGATCCGATACATACTCCTCGTACTGCTCCATAAACCTTCCGGAAGCAATTCCGGAAAGAGAAATTTCCGGTTTCTGCGCCAGCATACGCATTTCTTTTTCTGACATCTGCCTGTCTTTATGCATAAGGTTTACTCCGCAGCTGAGAATAAGGACTCCCAGAAATAAAAACGCACATACTGCCTGGATCTGTTTTTTCCCTCCTGGCAGAAAATACTTTGTTCTGTTTTTTTGTTTATTATTCTTTCCTTCTACCATTGTCTTTCCTTAAAATCTAAAATATAAAAATGGATTGTAACTTTCTGTCACCAGATATGCCACACACAGCACAAACAGTCCTGTCATCAGGCAGCCTGCCAGAACCGTATGCGGTCTTTCCTCATTAAATACCAGCCGCTTTCCGAGCAGATGCATAAACGGTGTACTTCCTATGATCCCTGCCACCCAGAAGAGCCAGTTTCGCATGATCAGGTACAATGCCTGGCTGTCCATAAATCCGGTTGCACCCTGTCCGAACATATTGCCGATCCAGGTAAGTGCACTTCCGAGTGTCGGGCTGAAGAACAGTACCCAGCCGAGCATGACCAGAATCATTGTGTAAAGTGTCTGGACTGCCTCCGGCAGCTTTGCAAGTATTTTTCCTGTAAAATATTTTTCAGTAATGAGGATCACTCCGTAGAAGAGCCCCCATACTACAAAGTTCCAGCTTGCCCCATGCCAGAGACCGGTCAGGAACCATACGATCAGAAGATTCAGTAAATGCCGCGGAACCGTTACCCTGTTTCCTCCAAGCGGAATATACACATACTCGCGGAACCATGATCCCAGCGAAATATGCCATCTTCTCCAGAACTCGGTAACACTTTTGGAAATATACGGATAATTGAAGTTCTGCATAAACTCAAATCCGAACATCTTTCCAAGTCCGACTGCCATGTCCGAATAACCGCTGAAATCGAAATAAATCTGGAAAGTGTAGGCAAGACATCCAAGCCATGCAGTCACTACTGACATTCCATCCATCGCCGCGATATTTTCATAAATCGAACCAATCGTATTCGCCAGAAGCACCTTCTTTGCCAGTCCTATCACAAAGAACCAGGCACCGTATCCAAACTTCGTCAGTGATTCCTTTCTTTCACGCAGTTGTCTCTCCACATCTGCATACTGTACGATCGGACCTGCGATCAGCTGTGGGAACATTGTAACATAGGTTCCGAAATCAATCAGATTTACCTGTACGTCTACATTTCCCCTATATACATCAATGATGTAAGACAATGTCTGGAAAGTATAGAAAGAAATTCCGATTGGGAGCTCCAGTTTTCTATATGGAATATAGAACGGAAGGATCGCATTTAAATTTGTCACGATAAATCCGTAATATTTGAAAAATCCAAGAATAAACAGGTTTACAACGATCGTAAAGATCAGACTGCGCACCTGCGATTTTCTTCCTGCTTTTAATGCAATGTCCATTCCGCAAAAATAATTGAACAGAATGGAAATCAGCATCAGGAAGATATAGACCGGCTCTCCCCACGCATAAAATATGAGGGAAGCGATCAAAAGTACCACATTTTTTACCTTACGCGGCACCAAATAATATACCAACAGTGTAATTGGCAAAAATGTAAACAAAAATACCAGACTACTAAATAACATAACTTTTTCGTTTCCTTTTATCTACTTCAGGCTCTTTGTAAACGCCTTTTCTACAGTTTCAGCTTTTGGTGAAATAACAAAAAGCACGTATGTACCTTTCGTCTTAATGATCGAAGCATCCAGAAGCTTTACCTGCTCGGCCCCATATCCTTCAAAATTATCGAGCTGTGTCTTTTTTCGCTGTTCTGCGGCTTTCTCAACTGCCTCTGCCTCATTCTCGTCCTTTGTTTTCACCAGAAGGAGCTCGTTGACTCCCATTGTTTCATTCGTATAATACAGTGTTATATCTTCATAATCCTTTGGATTGATCCCATAGAATCTCTTGATCTCCTGGGTTCCGGCAAGTGTCATGTTCTTGTCATCTGCCGCATCCACAACCGCTTTCTGTACATCTGCAAACGGTGTATCGCTGTCTCCCTTAGACTGAAAGATCAGACCGATATAGATAAGCAAAATAATTACCATCCCAGCTCTGATATTACGCAGAACTGTGAATTCCCCTTTTTTCTTTGTCATATTCCGGCCACCTCCGCCATATGTTCTGCCCAGATTGGATAATACTCCGCCTTCATATGCTCGCCATCCTGCTCATAATACTCATCTTTTACGATCTCTGTATTATCGATAAATGTAATTCCTTCTTCATCACACATTGCTTTAAGTGCGGTATTATAATCCGGAATCTTGGCATAAACCGGCTCTTCTTCTTCTTTTTGAGCGGAAACAGGAAGAACACAGTTGATATAGAGCACTGCATCGGGCATCTGCTCACGCACATTTGCAAGTACCGCTTTGTATTTTTCAATAAATGCATCTGTATCTCCATCTGTTCCGGAAATGTCATTCAGTCCAAGTGCCAGAAAGAGGACTTCCGGCTTTAACTCTGCTGCTGTCCTGATCAGATCACCGGTCTGATCAAGGTGCATTCCTTTTTCCGCTACAACCTTAGAAGTATCAAGCACATCATATACGGTAAAACCGGTTGTGATCGAATCTCCGAGAATCACCGCATGCGCAAATTTTTCGGACAACGGACGGTTCTGCCAGTCCTCTGTCGCCTGTTTTTCTTCTTTCTCAATATTTGAAATTTTGGTCTCCACCTCAGATACATCTGCTTTTTCCAGCTTCTTGATTGCTTTTACTCCTGCTGATGTATTCACCTTATCTGTTCCAAGATGCGAAAGACCAATACTTACGATTACAGTCAGTACAACAACCGTTCCTGCAATTTCCATCAGAATTTTTTTTCTTCTTTCTTCTGCCTGATTTTCTTTCTCCATCGTTCTTTTCTTCATGCTATGCATCCTATCTTTTATTAAAATATGAGTTTCATTTTCATTGAATCATGTGATAAATACTCTAACCTATTCATTTTACTTTCTTCTATTATAAAAGTCAAATCTTTAATAATGCCAAAATCACCAAATGTGCAGGGTAAAACACGTAAAAAAAATACTTTTTCACAAGAAAATGTTTCTGTGATTTTTTTCCGTTATAAAATACCAAAACACAGCCTCCCGCTGCCAGTACTGCAATCATTGCCCCTGCTCCAGCTGCGATTCCTGCAACTCCCGGAAGTTCTGCTGTCACCGTAATCCCCAGAACAAGTGCTGCAATAAAAAAAGCCTTTTTCCGGCGCTTTGGATCCTCTCCTGCCCGGTAAAACCAAAGCGTATACAATGGAGCCAGAATTGCCCAGTCACAAATACTGCTTACTGCTATAATTCCCAATACAACCAGACTTTTCTTTCCCGGATCTGATATTTTTTCCTCTGCGATCATCAGACACAGGCACAGAAAAAGTGTAAATATCATATTTAAAGTATACCACGGTGCCAGATGATTCCGCGCAAATGCCAGATAATACGGAAGCTGTGAAATGACAGCAAAGATCAGCAGTCTTCCGGCATATTTTTTTACTGACCTTGTATAACGGTATCCTTCAACCAGAAACCAGCACATGACCGGTGCTGTAAAATAACCGATATCCTTTAGTGCTTCGCAGGCAAAGGTTCCTGGTTGCAGAAATATATTTGCAACGTGATTGAGCAGCATAGTAAACACTGCAATGTATTTGATCTGATCCCGGTTTAATTCTATTTTCATCTTGTTATCCATCCTTTTTCTTTCCCGTATTGTATCAAATTCTTATGCATATCTCAAGATTTATGCTATACTGATACTATTACACTGATGACGGGAGGAAGTCTATGCTTATTTTTTCTCTGGATACAAAAAAATGCATGAACGCACTTTTACTGCATCCTGCATTTGATTCCTTTTTATTTATTGAAGGAGATATCACAACTTTTAATACCTTTCAATTTAACGGACGACTGAAAAAAGATTTCTTCAGTGCTGAAGAAAAAGAAGCTCTGGATGACCGGGAATATGCTCTCTGGAAGGAACTTCGCGAGTTTTGCCTTTCTCTGATCAAAGGAAAGCGTACTCCGCTGGGATTTCATTTTGTTCTTTCTATGTCAGCACCAAATATTGCACGGCTTCTCGAACAGGAACATCTTTCATTTGCTCCGGCAGATGTGCAGGGACTGTACCTGAATTTTAAATATGACGGGACAAAACTTAGCTGTACGACAGGAACATCTATGAACCTGTTCACGCTGGACAAATCACTGGAGCAGGCATGGGACAAGATGGCGCAGCGGATTTTTGCGAAGTACGAGATTCCGTTTGAGGTTGAGTAAAATTTTGAAAATAATGATGAGACAAAGAGCATAAAATACTGTATGCGGTATTTTATGCTCTTTGTCTTTCTACCTCGTTGGCAAAATTCTTACACAATACCTCAACTCGGAATTGCAAGAGGACGGTCGGCGGGTTCCGGAAAATCCGGAACCTTGGACCTGGTTCTGGGTAAATTCAGATATATGTTCCGTTTCTTATACGTGGGTAATGATTCCTGTCAGTAATTCCTGGAATTGCTCAGCCACCCGGTCGGCGGTTTGTTGAACTTCCTGGTGGTTCAAATGTTGTGATGTCATGCCGGCGGCGAGGTTGGTGATACAGGAGATGCCACAGACTTCGATTCCCATGTGGCGGGCAGCGATCGTCTCGCAGGCGGTGCTCATGCCTACGGCATCAGCCCCACAGGTGCGGTACATACGGATTTCTGCCGGAGTTTCATAAGATGGACCGGTAAGCTGAAGGTATACACCTTCTTTCAGAGGAATGCCGAGTTTTTGGGCTTCTTTCTTTATGATCTGCTGCATCCGTTTACTATAGGCTTCACTCATATCCGGAAAACGGGTTCCAAGTTCTTCGACATTGGCACCGATCAGTGGATTAGGGATTCCACTCATAATCTGGTCTGTGATGAGCATGAGATCGCCCGGATGGAATCCGGTATTGATTCCGCCTGATGCATTGGTAAGAATCAGCTTCTTTGCGCCTAACATTCCCATCAGCCGCACCGGAAGCACCACATCTGTTACCGGATACCCTTCATAATAATGCACACGTCCCTGCATGATCACAACCGGAACTTCTTTTACATAACCAAATACAAATTGTCCTTTATGTCCCACCACTGTCGACACCGGAAAACCTTCAATTTCTGTATATGGAATGATCTGTTCTATCTTGATTTTTGATGCGTATTCGCCAAGACCGGAGCCCAGAATCACTGCCACTTCCGGTTTAAAATTCGTTTTTTGGAGAATGCTTTTCCGGCATATTTCCAGCTTTTCATAAATTTCATTGCTCATACAGAATTCCTCTTTTCTATTATTCTTCAGAGTCAATCCTCTCTGTTTGTAGTTTCTTTATTTCAGCATTTTGCAAATTTTATCTTTTATAGAATCATCGGCAAATGCAGTATCAATTGCATTTTTCATCATCAGAAGGATTTCTTCGTCCCGGATTCCATAATTTTTCTGAATAAATTCCAGTTCTTTCGTAAGGCTGGTGTTACTTACCGTTCGGTTATCTGTGTTGACCGATACTTTTAACCCTGCATCCAGAAATTCCCGCATCGGATATTCCGCCATGCTGTTTACAGATTTGGTCTGTAAATTGCTGATCGGACACATCTCGATACCAATACCTGCTTTTTTGACCATTTTCCGGATCTCCTGGTTGCCACGCATCGCGATCCCATGCCCGATCCTTCCAGCTCCCACGTTTATCGAATCTATGACATTCTGTGGATTTCCACATTCTCCGGCATGGAGTGTAAATGGCATTCCCATCTTCTTTGTCTCTGTAAAAATATCCATAAATTCAGACATCGGATACAATGCTTCTGCTCCTGCAAGATCTGCTGCACAAACTCCGGATCCCAGATATTCTCTTGCCGTCTTGATCATCCGCATATTATCCTCAGTGCTGTGATGCCGCATTGCACAGACGATCACACCATACTCGATTCCAAAATCTTTTTTCCCCTGCTCCATTCCGCTGATTACTGCTTCGATCACCTTCCGGCTGTCCATCTTTTTTGTCTCTGACAGAAGTGGAGCAAAACGGATCTCCGCATAACAGACATTTTCTTCGTTCATCTGGGAGAGCAGATCATACGCAGCTCCGGAAAGTCCCTCTTCATCCATAATACATCTGCCGGGAAGGTCAAATTTTTCCAGATATTCATTCAGACTTGTACAGTTTTCTGAAACACTGAGTTCTTCAGGTCTTACAGTTCTTCCAAGCCTTTTTTCAATAAATGGTCTGCTAAGAGAACCGTCCAGATGACAGTGAAGCTCAATCTTCGATAATTCTTTCAAGGTTTCCTGTGTCATTTTTCATTCCTTCTCTTTTTCCTTTTCTTCAAAAATCTTCTATTAGAGTCTAAGTCCTTTTTCATTCTGTAAGATTGGATGGTCCGAAACCTTTTGGCAACATTTCTTTCAAGGTATAGATATCATAATGCTTTGCATCTACTGCAAGAATGATCTGAAATGTCTCCGGATCGCAGAATTCCATCATGACCTGCCTGCATACTCCGCACGGCGGTGCATACTCTGTCACAACACCGCCCTTTCCTCCTACAATACAGATTGCATCAAATTCTTTTACTCCTTCGCTGACTGCCTTGAAAAATGCGGTACGCTCCGCACAGTTTGTCGGTGTATAAGCCGCATTTTCAATATTGCATCCCGTATATATCCGTCCATTCTTTCCAAGCAGCGCAGCTCCCACTTTAAAGTCAGAATAAGGGGTATAAGAATATGCGAGCTGAGAAAGCGCGATTTCTATCATTTTTTTAATTTGTTCTTTTTTCATTCTCTTTTTTCCTGCTTTTTCTTGCTAAATAAGTTCATTCAGAATCGAATGCCCGATCGTTCCTTCCGGCATTTTTACACCAAAATTATCTGTGACCGTTGCCCCGATCACCGCAAAGGTATTTTTCTCCATAATCACGCCACCCTCATCCATCTTTTTGGAATACGCCAAAAACGGTACATATTCCCGTGTATGATCGGTTCCTGTGTAGGTCGGATCGTTTCCATGATCGGCGGTAATAATAAGAAGATCATCCTCCCGCAGATCATCCAGCAAAATTCCAAGATTTTTATCAAATCTCTCAATCTCATGTCCGTAGCCAACCGGATCGCGCCGGTGTCCCCACTGTGCATCAAAATCAACCAGATTTACAAAGCACAGTCCGTCAAAATCTTTTTTGCAAATCTCAATGGTCTGCTCCATTCCATGCACGGAGCTGTTGGAATGATACGATTCTGTGATTCCTTCCCCGCAAAAGATATCATGGATCTTTCCGACTGCGATCACATCCTTTCCCGCATCTTTCAGTGCGTCAAGTGCAGTCTTTCCGGTCGGCTCAAGTGCATAATCCCTGCGGTTGCTGGTTCTTTTAAATTCACCTTTTTTCTTTCCTACATACGGTCTTGCAATGACTCGTCCCACGCGCCATTCATCCTTCATCGTGATCTCTCTTGCGATCTCACAACACCGGTACAGATTTGCCAGATCAAATGTCTCTTCATTTCCACAAATCTGCAATACAGAATCCGCAGAGGTATAGACAATCATTGCACCTGTTTCAATTTCTTCTTCCCCAAGTTCTTCAATGATCTTTGTTCCGCTCTCACTACGGTTTCCAATCACTTTTTTCCCGCAACGTTTTTCCAGTTCTGTGATCAGTTCCGGTGGAAATCCATGTTCGGTAAAGGTTTTAAATGGTTTTTCTGTATAAATTCCCATCATTTCCCAGTGTCCGGTCATCGTATCTTTTCCGTTACTCGCCTCTTTCAGTCTGGTAATTTTTCCAACCGGATTCTCGATTCCATACATCTTTCCCCCGGTATGCAGATTCAGCATACCAAGCTTCTGAAGATTTGGAATCTCCAGTGTTCCCATTCTGTCTAAAATATGACCAAATGTATCTACATCCCTGTCACCGAATTTCTCAGAATCAGGCATTGCGCCAATTCCGAGCGAATCCAGAACGATCACAAAGATTCGTTTATATATTGTTTCTTTCATTTACCGCTCCTCTTTGATCAACTTTCTGATGGCTTCCACTGCCACCTGTACTGCCATATCTGTATCATGTACTACCGGATTTTCAAGTCCCAGTTTTTCTCTTTCCTGATTTGCCATTACAAGGAAACACGCACCCACGCGTACATGAAGCTTTGCTGCCACAATGTAAAGTGCTGCCGTCTCCATCTCTGATGCCAGACATCCCAGTTTCTTCCAGGCTTCCCATTTATTGATCAGTTCATAACCTGCCGGCATCATCTCCGGCTCATGCTGTCCGTAAAATGCATCTTTTGACTGTACCACTCCGGTATAAAATTCACAGTCCTTTTCCTTCGCAGCACTGACCAGTGCGTTCACCACCATAAGGTCTGCCACTGCCGGATATTCGATCGGCGCATATTCTTTGCTAGTCCCTTCCATTCTGACGGCACCCGTAGCAACTACTATATCCCCACTTTTTACTTCCGGCTGTATCCCACCGCAGGTTCCAATCCGTACAAACGTATCAGCTCCACATCTGGCTAATTCTTCCATCGCAATTGCTGCTGATGGTCCCCCAATTCCGGTAGATGTGACACTTACCTTTACGCCATCTAAAGTTCCTGTATAAGTGATAAATTCCCGGTTATCCGCAATCATCACCGGATCTTCAAAATACTGTGCTATTTTTTTGCAGCGCTTTGGATCTCCCGGGAGAATGACATAACGGCCGACTTCCCCGTTGGCCACCTGAATATGATATTGTCTGCTTATATCCTTTGAATAATTCTTCATCGTATCCACCGCCTCTCTTTTGTTATATTATACTATAAAAGACCAGGAAGTTCACCAACACTTTGTGGAAAGTATTTCCAAATACAGCAAAAAAGCCTGACCATTCAGACTTTTTCGCATAAGCGAAAATGGAAATCTGAATGGCTCAGGCTTTTCCGGGTATCTACAGCAAGATTATTTTGCCAGTTTCATCATAATTTCATTACTGCGTTTCACAAATTCTGTCATCTCTTCCGGGCTGAGTGGCTTGTGTGCCAGCATTGCCAGGTCATATAACTGATGGCAGAACATTTCTGTATTTTCGCCATCTTTATGTGCTACAACATATTCTACCAGCGGATGATTTGCATTCAGGATCAGGGTTGCATTGGTTCCGAACATAGACGGATCCATGCCTGACATTCCATACATCTTCATCATTTCCTGCATACGGCGTGATTCTTCGGAAAGTGTAATCATAGATGCCACATTTTCATCTTTCATCTTTTCCACTTTTACTTCCAGTTTGTCATTGCCAAGTGCTTTGCGGAAGATTTCGACCAGACTGTCAGTTTTTTCTTTGAATGCTTCTTTTTCTTCTTCAGATACATCTTCTTTGAAGTGATCAGTCAGATCTGCATCGATTCTCTGGAACTTGATATGTTCGTTCTTCTGTTCCATCTGAGTAATAAATGGAGAATCAATATTATGTGACAAGATCACTGCGTCCAGTCCCTCTTTTTTGAACATATTGATATACTGGCTCTGCTGCTGTTCATCTGTTACATAGTAGATTGTTGTCTTCTCTGTTTCTTTCTTTTCTGCTGACTGCTCTGCATTTTCACCCTCGGTCTTTTCCTCCGGTTCTGCTTTTCCGCCATTTTTTTCGATGCATTCTTTGAGTGTCATATACTTGTGATCCAGGTTCTTGAACAGAACATAATCGCTCATCTTCTCGCAGAATTTTTCATCTTTCAGGCAGCCGAATTTGATAAATGGGCTGATGTCATCCCAGTATTTCTCATAGTTTTCTTTATCTGTCTTGCACATTCCTGAAAGCTTGTCAGCAACTTTCTTGGAAATGTATTCGGAGATCTTCTGTACGAATCCATCATTCTGCAGTGCGCTTCGTGATACGTTAAGCGGCAGATCCGGACAATCAATGACTCCTTTTAATACCATCAGGAATTCCGGAATAACTTCTTTGATATTGTCTGCGATAAATACCTGATTGTTGTACAATTTGATGGTTCCTTCAATAGAATCGTATTCGGTATTGATCTTAGGGAAGTACAGAATACCCTTTAAGTTGAATGGATAATCCATGTTCAGATGAATCCAGAACAGAGGTTCTTTGTAATCCATAAATACTTTCCGGTAGAAATCAATATAATCTTCTTTGCTGCATTCGTTTGGATGCTTTGTCCACAGCGGTGCCGGATCACTGATCGATACCGGGCGTTTCACGATCTTTGCTTTGTCGGATGCCGGTGAAACTTCAACCATTTCTTTTTCACCGTTCTCATTTTCTTTCTCTTCCATCTTGGCGTCTTCATGGATATGTTCAACAACCGTATCGGTATCCAGGACTTCATCCTCCGGGATCGTCTCATATTCCGGTTCTGCATTTGCTTTGGATACAAAAATCTCTACCGGCATGAATGAACAGTATTTCTCAAGGACTTCGCGGATTCTGTATTCATTTGAAAATTCTACACAATCTTCATTCAGGAATAAGGTGATTTCAGAACCAACTTCCTCTTTATCCCCTTCTTCCATCTCATACTCTGTACCGCCTTCACTTACCCAGTGTACCGGTTTTGCACCTTCTTTATAAGAAAGGGTATCAATATGAACTTCATCAGCTACCATGAAGGCAGAGTAGAATCCAAGA
This sequence comes from Coprococcus sp. AF51-11b1, assembly GCF_027682785.1. NCBI lineage: Bacteria > Bacillati > Bacillota > Clostridia > Lachnospirales > Lachnospiraceae > Coprococcus > Coprococcus sp. AF51-11b1. The sequence goes on from NZ_JAQCZB010000015.1 coordinate 102,242, forward strand.
CCAAAGTGTCCGATCATATCGTCCTCTGTTGTCTTATCTTTGTATTTGTTCAGGAATTCGGTTGCTCCTGAAAATGCGATCTGTGTGATATATTCTTCTACTTCATCAGCAGTCATACCAAGACCATTATCGATGAATTTCAAAGTCTTCTCTTCCGGGTTTACAATAACCTGGATCTTTCCTTTATAATCATCCGGAAGTGTATATTCTCCCATCATGTCCAGCTTCTTTAATTTTGTGATCGCGTCGCATCCATTGGAAACAAGCTCTCTTGCGAAAATATCATGATCAGAATATACCCATTTCTTGATAATCGGGAAAATATTTTCGCTGCTGATTGAAAGACTACCTTTTTTTGCTGCCATTTTTATCACTCCTAAATTTCATATTCTATCTTTTTACGGTTTCAAATACCGTATTTTTCTGTCTATGAAATATCTTAATACCCTGATTTCTAAATGTCAATAGAAAATTAGCACTCTTTTGGCAAGAGTGCTAATAATTCTGTGAAGAATATAAACTTTCTGTGAAATATATTTTCCGATTCTTTGTGTACCGTCTATAAGAAATCTTTGACATACACTTGCAAAAGCTTTTACTCCACGCTCTTCAAAGATTCCACCATATCGATCTTCTTCAGCTTGTAGAACATTACCCAGTTTACAAATAAAGAAAATGCTACAGTAAACAAGAAACTGTACAGATAACTCTGCCAGTGTATCTGACGTCCGAACATCGCTTCTTCCACCTCAACCGTCAGGATGATATACCGGTGAAGCAGATTACCAAGCACCATACCCACAACCGATCCAATGATCGTCAGCAGGATATTCTCTCTGTATACATAAGAGGCAACCTCTCCGTCGTAGAATCCCAGAACCTTCAAGGTTGCAAGCTCTCTCTGACGCTCGGTGATGTTGATATTGTTCAGATTGTACAGTACCACAAATGCCAGCATTCCGGCAGATACGATCAGTACCACGATGACCAGATTCAGGCTTCGCAGCATGTCATCCAGCCTTCCTTCAATACTGCTGGTATAACTTACATTCAGTACTCCATCCATCGACAGAAGCTTTGTTCCGATCTTCTCGATCTGATCATCCTTTCCGTCCTTTACACTGTAGATGATCGTGTTATATTCTGCCGGTACACCATATAATTCCTCGTATTTTTCCGGTGACAGATACAGGTAATGGCTCATATAGTTCTCGCAGATGGCGCCAACCGTCACCGTCTGGTCTCCCCTGTCCTCGTCCTCGATCGTAAGCTCATCTCCCACCTTTACATTCAGAAGGGATGCCATTTTCTCAGTCAGAATCACTTCGTCTTTTTTCAGTGAATAAACCTCGTCCTTATTGGTCCTGCTGTGGAAGCTTAAAAAGTCCTCAATCTTTTCATTATCCGATGGCACCATCAGATAAAGTGTCTTTTTACCGGATGCAGATTTTACATCGGTCTTCTGCATCCGCGCTTCGATCGTCTCTTTTATATCTGCATTCTGATCCAGATAATCATGGAGCTGTTGTCTGTTCTCTTCGGATATGTCGTTACTCATGTAGGTTGCCGCATCATAGAACTGCACCTTCTCATACTGCAGGCTGACGATCTCATAGATACAGTCCTTCAGTCCGAATCCGACTACCATCAGTGCCATACAGCCTCCGATTCCGAAAATGGTCATAAAGAATCGCTTCTTATACCGGATCAGATTCCGCACGGTCGATTTCCATGTAAAATTCAGATGCTTCCAGATAATTCCGATCCGCTCCAGAAGAATCCGCTTCCCCTGCTTCGGTGCTGCCGGACGCATCAGCTCTGCCGGTTCTGCTGCCAGCTCTTTGTAGCAGGATGCGATCGTAGCGATCAGTGTGCAGGCAACTGCGATTCCCGAAGCCTGGAGTGCATAGCTCATATGGTACGGTACCAGGATCGCCGGCAGATGCTTATACAGGATCATATAAGCATAAATAATGATAAACGGCAGGATCTTTTCCCCGGCCAGTACTCCGAAAATACTTCCGCCAAGCGTTGCAATCAGAGCATAACCAATGTATTTCCCTGCAATTGCAGCTTTTCCGTAACCGAGTGCCTTCATCGTTCCGATCTGGACTCTCTGCTCCTCTACCATTCGTGTCATCGTCGTCAGACTGATCAGTGCTGCCACCAGGAAGAAGAGTACCGGAAATACTTTTCCAATGGAACGCATCCGGTCTGCATTATCTCCGTATCCTTGATATTCCGTCAGTGCATCCTCTCTCGTCTGCACATACCACTTCGGATTTTCGATTTTTTTGATCTCAGCCTTTGCGTCTGCGATCTTCTGCCTTGCATCCGTCAGCTGCTTCTCTCCATCTGTAATCTTTGCCTGTCCGTCCGTGATCTGTTCTTCCGCTTCTTTTGCTGCCTGCTCATATTTACTCCGGCCATCCGCAAGCTCCTGTTCACCGGATGCAAGTTGTGCTTTACTTGCATTTAAAGTGTCCTCTTTTTCATTCAGAAATGCCCATGCAGACAGGATCTGTGCTTTTCCGTCCGTAATCTGCGATTTTGTGCTGTCAAGCTGGGATCTGGCTGCTGCGATCTGACTCTTGCCGTCTGTAATCTGTCTGCCTGCACTTAACAGCTCTTCTTCCTGTGCGGCAAGTGTCTGCTCCTGCTGAAGAAGTGCCGTCTCTTTTGCATCCAGATCTGCTTTTTGCTCAGTCAGGTCAGTGATCTGTGCCTCCAGGTCTGCTTCTGTGGCAAAACCTGCCTGGTTCATCTGCACTAGCAAGTCCTTCTTTTTACCTTCAAGTGGTGCTTTCTGCTCCTGTATACCAGCAAGCTTTGCTTCCAGTCCCTTTCGGACTCCACTCCAGCTTTCCAGATATACTCGCTGCTCTGGCGTTCTATCAGGCTCTGAGATCTTTGTGTATTCCTGATATAATGAATCTCCATCATTTATCTGCTTCTGCAATTCCGCAATCTCCGAATCACACTGACTGATTTCATCTTCAATCCCAGCCAGTTCGTCTTTCAGCCGATTAAGCGGTGCAAGTCCCTCGTCCAACCGTTTCTTCTCATCCGCGATCTGTGACTTTCCTGCTGGAATCTGTTCCTTCCCCGCCGTAATGATCGGCATATATTTCGAGTAATTACTCAGATAAACCTGTTCCGCATCTGCAAGCTCCTGTTCTTTCTGATCCAACTGTGCTTTTCCGGATTCATACTGTGCCTCCACCGAATCAAGCTGTGCCTGCTTATCATTCAGCTGCGCTTTTGCATCGGCAAGCTGTGTCTCGCCGTCTGCGATCTGCTGCTTTGCAGACGCAAGCTCCGCTTCTCCATCCGTAAGCTGCTGCTTTGCTTTTTCCAGTTCTTCGGCTGCCTTGCTTTTCCCACTCTCCAGCTCTTTTTTCGCATCCTCCAGTTCCTGCGATTTTTCATTCACTGTCTTCTCTGAATCAGCAAGCTTTTCATTTGCCTCATCTACGATTTCCTGTTTGCGAACTGCACAGCGTTCTTCTTCGATTGCACTCACGGCTTCCTTTGCTGCATCCGACAGATTATTGTATTCATCAGTAAATGCCGTTTTCTCTTCTGCACCGCTCACCTTCACATAAGCTTCCGTATAAACATCCATGTCAAAAGAAGCTTTATCCACTACAACAAATCCACTGATCTCTCCGGTTCCGATCGTACTGCTTCCTCTTCCAAATGAAATATACAGCGGACTGTTCCCGATCCCGACAATCTTATATGTATCTGTAACCAGTGAATCCGTCAACGCCTCTCCATCGCCGGAATGGAAAGTTACCGTGTCGCCAACCTTCAGGTCTGTATAGCTCAGAAAATCTTCATCCACCAGACATTCTCCGGCTTTTTCCGGCAGCCTGCCTTCCACAACCGAAACCTGATTAAAATTCTTCTGCATACTCAGCATATGGACAACCTTTTCATTGTCTCCAACCGGGCAAAGCACGTCTTTGCTGTATCCGCCTTCTACAGCTTCAATTCCTGATACCTTTCCAATTGCTTTGATATCCGCTTTGGTAAGTCCCATGGTTCCCATTACCTTCAGATCCATCAGCTCTGAATCATCGAAATACTGATCTGCAGTGATCCGCATACTTGGCTCTGATGCACGGATTCCCGAATAAAATGCGACACCCAATGCCACGATAAAAAAGATTGATACAAACCGTCCCATCGTCTTTTTTATTTCTATTATAAAGTCTTTGCGTAAAATATTTTTCTTCATCGGTCTTTACGTCCACCTACCATTCAATCGTCTCTACCGGAACCGGTCTTTCATTCAGCTTCATGCTTCCGACTTTTCCATTCTTCATTTTAATTACACGATCTGCCATCGGCGTGATCGCTGAGTTGTGTGTGATCAGGATCACTGTCATCCCTCGTTCACGGCACATATCCTGTAAAAGCTTCAATATTGCCTTACCGGTATTGTAATCCAGCGCCCCTGTCGGCTCATCACACAAAAGAAGCTTCGGGTTCTTTGCCAGTGCACGCGCAATCGATACCCTCTGCTGCTCCCCACCGGAAAGCTGTGCCGGGAAATTCTTCATACGGTCTGCCAGTCCCACTTCCCTAAGAACCATCTCCGCATCCAGCGGATCCTTACAGATCTGCAGTGCCAGCTCTACATTTTCAAGCGCCGTCAGGTTCGGAATCAGGTTATAAAACTGGAATACAAATCCAATATCATCCCTTCTATAGGAAGTAAGCTGCCTCGGCGAATACTTTACAATATTCTTTCCATCGATCCAGACCTCTCCACTTGTTGCCGTATCCATTCCCCCCAGAATGTTAAGCACTGTCGTTTTTCCCGCACCACTTGGGCCTACCACAACTGCAAATTCACCTTTTTTTATCTGAAAATCAATTCCATCTGCTGCGGCAATCTCAACTTCACCCATACGGTAAATCTTACGAACATCCCGCATTTCAACAAACTCTTTCATCATCTTTCCCCTTATCTGTAAAATTTTCTGCTTTTTTTAATTTTAACATATTGGAAAAGCAAATCAAATATGAAGTCGTAAGATTATAAAACTTTCACATTTTCCATTTTTTGCACCGTTTTTGGCTATATTGCACAATTTTACAGTATCATTTTTGTAACATTTGTCTTTTCTGCGAATTTACAGAAGAGCATACACATGGTATTATAATATCAAGTTAAGGATAACACTTAACGAAACCAAATAAGACGTTTTCAGTATTTTGATACTTTTTATTTTCATTTCTCCTTTAATGAAATTACAGAAAAAGAGCTTACGACATTTCCCCCGATCATATGTCGCAAGCTCTTTTTCCATTATCTGAATCTTTCCGGCATTCACCAACAGTATCCTCCTCTGTTTTTCCCACCCTGCTTCCGGAATATACTTTCAAAAATTACAGTTTTCCTTGTAACTTTCTGTAACTTCTTGTTAATTATTAGACATTATATATTTTTACCGTTAAAATTTCCTTTTTTTACATTCTTTTGTCAATCTTGTTTTGCACCTCGTTATTTTGCACAATTTTATTTTAACTTTGCAGTTCTTTTAGTTTTTTTTGCGAATATACAAAACTCCCTGCAAATGCTATTATAAAAACAAGTTAAGGATAACACTTAACCGAACAAAATAAGACGTTTTCAGTATTTTGATACTTTTTATTTTCATTTCTCCTTTAATGAAATTATTGGAAAAAGAGTTTACGACATTTCCCCCGATCATATGTCGTAAGCTCTTTTTCTATTCCAGGATTTTCATATCGTTCTCCTCATGTTCGAAAAATTTTTTATATTGACATTTATAATAAGCATTCATAATTCCTTCTTGAAAACACATTTGTTCTTATACAAAAATCATTTGCACTCATTTTTTTTGCATTTATGCAAGTTTTATTATCAATTTCCAAATTCCAAATAACCTTTTGTATAAATTGATTTTACCCCTGTTATTTTGCACAATTTTATTTTTCAAAGCTTTTTTCTTTTGTTTTTTTTGCGAATATACAAATTCCAAGCCTCTTGGTATTATAATATCAGCTTGAAGATAACAACTAGATAAGAATTCCTCGGTGGGGCGGCATCTTAGTCAGTCACAATTGCCCCACTTGATTAGGAATCAAAACCAAATAAGACGTTTTCAGTATTTTGATACTTTTTATTTTCATTTCTCCTTTAATGAAATTACAGAAAAAAGAGTTTACGACATTTCCCCCGATCATATGTCGTAAGCTCTTTTTTCATTCTACCCAACTCTTTTTCCATATATATTTTGCAGGATAAAAATCCCACTTTATTTCATCCGCTAACTAAATTATCCAAAACTTCTTTCTTATAAACTTTTACCACGTTTCCAGGCGTCAGCATTCATTTTTCCGCCTCTCTTCTGTAGATCGCTACATGTTCTGTCAAAAGAAAATGGAAATGTCAACACGGCATTTCCATTTTCTTTCAAAGCTATTTTTCTGTCTTTATACATTTTCTTGCAAGAATACAGATCACGATGGTAATGACCATATCCGGGAGTGTATTTCCAAGCGGAATATCCACATTCATCAGAATACGGTAAAGTATAAAACCGATCACCCAGATTACACCATTCATGACATCCAGAGATACTTCCAGGCTGTCCTTTCTCTTCAGAATGAAGAAATCCGCAATCTGGATTGCGATCATCGGCGCGAATACAGAACCGATCAGGTACAGGAAATCGGTAATGTTGTCCATCGGATAAATGATTGCTCCGATCATTCCGATCACAGTTACAACAATTGCTGCATATTTCCCATTGATTTTTGAAAATACTGACTCTGACGAAATTCCTGCTGAGTAAGCATCCAGGAAGGTTGTCGTAACGGTAGAAAATACAATGATCAGAAGTCCTGCTATTCCAAGTCCAGCTTTTACCATGATACTTGCAATATCAGACTCTCCTGTGTAAATTGCAGCGTTCATACCGATCACGTACATCCAACAACTGACAACTCCATAAACAACGGTGCTGACTGCGGTTGCTTTTACCGGTTCTTTTGCTTCTCTTGTATAGTCACTGATCAGTGGCAACCAGGAAAGTGGCATGGCAACAGAAAGCTCTACTGCTGCACCAAACGTCATGGCATCTCCGCCTGCGCCTGCTACCGATCCGTCACCAAAGATCACTCTGCTGAGTACCAGTGTCAGGATAAATAAAGCAGCCATTGCAACCGTATTGATCTTGCCAAGATTTGTGATTCCGATCACAATCCATAAGATGATCAGTGCACCGATCACCAGACACCATACCCATCTGCCGGTATGAAGAACACCATTTGCTGCAAGTGCCCCATCATAAATCATAATCGCTGTCCAGCCAACCAGCTGCAGCACATTCAGGAAGGAGAAGAAGATTCCTCCCTTCTCGCCAAAACTCATTTTTACTGTTTCCATTGCACTTCGTCTGGTTTTTCCACCAATTACTCCGGCAAGGAAAAGCATCATGCATCCTATGATATGACCAATAATAATCGCCAGAACTCCTTTTCCGAATCCAAGCGGCGCAAAGTAAGTACCGGTCAGGATCTCTGCAAGGGACACGCCTGCCCCAAACCAGATCAGTCCATTTTCAAAGATAGAGGTTCTCTTTTCATTCATACTTCTATTCCTCCACTTTGCTTTCTGTATATTCATTTTTAATTGCAAATCCGTGATTCATCGGACCACTGCCCTTACCAAGATCCAGCATTGCTGCAAGTGCTCCGAAAATATATTTCTTCGCACGTTCTACTGACTCATCCAAATCATATTCTTTTGCAAGATTTGATGCGATCGCACTGGATAAAGTACATCCTGTTCCGTGCGTGTTCGGATTGTCGATCCGCTCTCCGTAGAACCACTTATATCCACCATCTCTCCACAGCAGATCATTGGCATCGTTCAGTTGATGTCCGCCCTTACAAAGAACTGCACAGTGATATTTGGTGCCGATCTCTTCTGCTGCTCTTATCATATCCGCCTGCGACTGGATTTTCATACCTGCAAGCACTTCTGCTTCCGGGATATTCGGAGTCAGAACGGTTGCCATCGGAAGCAGGCAGCTCTTCAGCGCATCAATCGCTTCCTCGCTGATCAGTCTTGCTCCACTTGTCGCTACCATAACCGGATCAACTACAATATTTTTCGCATCATATTCTTTTAATTTGTCTGCGATCTTTGTGATCAGACCACTTGAAGATACCATTCCAATCTTCACTGCATCCGGGTAAATATCCGTGAAAATATTATCCAGCTGTTCTCCTAGGAATTCCGGCGTTACCTCCATAATTCCGGTAACTCCGGTTGTATTCTGTGCAGTAAGAGCCGTAATTGCGCTCATAGCATAGACTCCGTTACTGATCATTGTTTTGATATCTGCCTGGATACCTGCTCCTCCGCTTGAATCGCTTCCTGCAATTGTAAGTGCTGTTCTCATTTGACTCTCTTCCTCTCTTTTTCCATAATTGTCCTAAATATTTTGTATAAAAAGAATGTGCCTTGGCACATTTTCGCGCCGAGCACGGTCGCTTGCGACATTCTTCATCTTCGTGCGAGTGCGCATCTCCGGCACGCAGTGCCTTTTATTTCATAGGAAGTTCCTTCGGAATTTCCTATGAATCCTATGAAATAAAAGAAACACCTGTCATGCACAAGTGTCTCTGAAAAAATCAATATGACTTCCTGCAACGGCATGATCCGTATCAGGTAAAAAGGAGCGATGCTCTTTTGCTTCCTCTCAGTCTGTCTTTCACCGGCTCCCTCCGTCTTTATTATTCTGTCTCTCCAAGTGTTGTCTGCTTTGCAACTCCTGTTAGACTCTCTCTGGTTCTGGATAAGCCTCTCCAAAAGTTTCAACAGTCACTTTTTTCATCTTCTGTTCTTCCAGCGGTCTGTCACTGTAGTCTGTTGCCGTCTCAGCAATTTTATTTACAACATCCATACCTTCTGTAACTTTACCAAAAGCTGCATATGCGCCGTCAAGATGTGGTGAAGTCTTATGCATGATGAAAAACTGTGATCCTGCCGAATCCGGATGCATTGCACGCGCCATAGAAAGAACGCCCGGTTCATGCTTCAGATCATTTGCAAAACCGTTCTGCTTAAATTCTCCTTTGATACTGTATCCAGGGCCACCCATTCCGGTTCCATTCGGGCATCCACCCTGGATCATGAATCCACTGATGACACGGTGGAAGATCAGTCCATCATAAAATCCCTTATTTACAAGAGATACAAAGTTATTTACTGTATTCGGTGCGATTTCCGGATATAATTCCGCTTTGATCACATCGCCATTTGCCATTTCAAATGTTACTACTGGATTTGCCATTTTATACAATCTCCTTTTCATTGATTTCTCTACCTATTGTAACGGAACTTTTCCCGTCCGTAAATAGTTTTTAGAAAGTCTTTATACATTTTCCAGACGATATCCGATCACCAGAAACCAGTGCCAGATAAAATCCTCAAACTTCTCTTTATTCTTATGCCGGAGCATCAGATGCTTTCTCCTCCGGTTTCAGTGTCGATAAAAACACAGCAGCCAGAATGATAACACCACCAAGGCACTCTCTGAAACTTGGAACTTCTTTCAGAAACAGAAATGCGCTTAAAGTCCCATACACCGGTTCCAGTCCGGATAAAATTCCGGCAATCCTTACCTTCACAGTCCGAAGTCCACTGATAAATAAAGAATGTGCAACTGCTGTAAAAATAATTCCAAGCATCATCAATACGCCTGCATCTGCAAGTGTAATCACCGGCTTCAACACAAACATCATCGGGATCAACACGATCGTTGCAGTTCCCTGTTCATAAAGCGACACCAGTGTTGCCGGATATCTGCTGGAAAAACGGCGATTCATCAGTGACAATATTGCATAGGTAAATGCACTCAGAAGTCCCCACAGAACTCCCTGTGTAATCTGATTATCCATCTGAAATGCGGGTACGATAAAGAATACTCCGACCAGCATCATCAGTGTACAAAACACATCCGATTTCTTCAGTTTTTCATGGAACAGGTATGGCTCCAGAAAAATAACAAATATCGGAAAAGTTGATACCGTAAGCGTACCAACTGCAACCGTCGAACTCTGGATCGACTGCATATAACTACTCCAGTGTATTGCTAAAACTGCACCTGCTCCGACCATCCACAAATAATCACTTTTCTCCTCCAGGCGAATTTTCTGCTTTTTTAAACGCAGAAAAATCCAGAGGAAAATAGATGAAAAAAATACCCTTCCAAGCACGATGATCACTGCAGGCAGATCTACCAGCTTGGCAAACAGTCCGACAAAACCAAACAATGCCACAGCAACATGTACTGAAATTAAACCTTTTCTCTGACTCTCTTTCATATAAAAACCTTTCTCTATTCAGGCTGGTCTACCCGGAAATGTTCCATTAAAATCGGCATATATTCCTTACTGTATTCTCCAAGCGAATAATTTCCCCTATTCAGACACCAGTCTGATACCAGTGCCCGCTCACAGAGTGAATAATACTTGGTAATCTCCTGGATACTCTTCTCTCTGCTGATCTGATTTCGCACATGCCCCTCTTCTATGATCCTGCTGATCAGCTTGTAATAAGTACGGTTCTGATCCAGAAGATTCCTGTCTCCCTTGGCAATCAATTGTGTTGAATATAAGGATGATAACAATGCTACATCAATCTTTTGCTCCATAAATGAATGCGACCGGTAATTGAGATACATCAGTTTATCAAAACTGTTCATTTCCGGATCCAGTTCATCTTCAAGCTTTGCATAATTCTCATCCAGAATAGTTGACAATGTATCAAGCAGAGAATCTTTGCTGCTGAAATAATAATAGAACGATCCTTTTGATGTCTCAGAAAGACGAATGATATCATCTACTGTTGTATCATCATATCCTTTTTCATAGAACAATTCCCATGCGGCATCTACAATCCGCCGCTTTACATTCTGTTTTGCTGCCATCTATCTACCTCCTATGGTATCATGTTCCACGCGGAGCGTTTTTTATTATCAGGAAAGACCTTTCTTAATAGATAAAAAAAGACCGGCTGCGTCATACGCCCCGGTCCTTCTCAGGTTTACGTGGACATGTTTTTCCCCGTAAACAAGTATATCGTATCTACATTCCTTTTGCAACATCAACACATGCCTTCATTGCATCAATGACCGCACTTCTGAATCCGTGTTCTTCCAATACACCTACGGCTTCAATCGTTGTTCCTGCCGGTGAGCATACCATGTCTTTGAGTTCTCCCGGATGCTTTCCTGTTTCAAGAACCATCTTCGCACTTCCAAGAACTGCCTGTGCTGCAAATTTGTATGCCTGTGCTCTCGGCATTCCCTCTGCAACAGCAGCATCTGCCATTGCTTCGATAAACATAAATACATATGCCGGTGAACTTCCGCTTACTGCAACAACTGCATCCATCATATGCTCTGCCACAACTTCTACTTTACCAAATGCAGAAAGAATCTTGCATGCATAATCAAGTTCTTCTTTTGTTACATGTTCATTCGGTGTGGCAGCTGTCATACCTTCTCCAACCATAGCCGGAGTGTTCGGCATTGTACGAACAATCTTAACATCTTTTCCAAACTGTTCGGCAAGCCATGCAAGTGTCTTTCCTGGTGCGATCGTGATAATAAGCTGTTCCGGTCTTACCAGATCTTTTACTTCCTGAATGACATCTGCATAAAACTGTGGTTTTACAGAAAAAATAACAACTTCTGACTTTTCAATTACTTCTTTATTGCTATCAGTAACATTGATTCCATAAAGTTCTTTTACTTTTTCGCGACCTGGTGCAAAAAGATCTGCTCCGATGATTTCTTCCGGTTTGAATACGTTACTTTTAATAACGCCTCCCATAATTGCTCCTGCCATATTACCTGTTCCGATAAATCCTAATTTCATAGTCTTTCTCCTCCTGATGAACTTAAAACCTTATATATTTTCGTTTTTAATTTGTATACAATCATTTAATTTGTATACAAATTTCTTTCTGCATTCAATGTATCACTTTCTCTGTTTAAAGTCAACATTTTCACAATAGAAAGTGCCGTTTTTCGTCGAAAATACATGCACCATTGTATACAATCATCAGTCTGTACTCTTATATTAAACGCAACTATACATATACCTAATTTTATTTTTTACAAACCCCGTTTTAATGTGTTATACTTAATATATGCACCAGACAGAGGGGGATTTCACATGGCTGAAAAAAAGAAATCACTTGCCGATCAGGCTTATGAAATTATCAAAAATAACATTATGAATCTGACTTATCCACCAGGAATGCCTCTTACCGAAGCACTTCTGACAGAAGAGCTCGGTATGAGCCGTAATCCGGTACGCACTGCACTCAAAATGCTGCAGTCTGAAGGTCTGATCGTTACCGATTATTATAAATCCATGACTGTAAAAGAAATCACCGATAAAGATATCAATGAACTTTATCAGCTCCGCGAACTCTTAGAGGGTAGTGCATTTAAACTGATCTTTGAAAGTGGAAAAGCGGAAGAATATTCCTATCGAATTGAAGAAAAAGTGGTACATATGTGTGCGGTTGCTTCCGATGTTTACAAGTGGGAGCTTGCTGATACGCAGATGCATCTGGAAATTGTCAGCATTTTCAATAATGACCGGATCACCAAATTCTATGAATCCAATTTATCAGAGCTGGTAAGAGTGGGTATGTATTCGCTGAAAAACGGCATGCGGATCGTTCCAACGAATGAGAATTTGAAAAAAATGGTTAAATATATGCGTAAAAATGATTATGAGCGGGCTTTTGCAATCCTGAAAAAAGACCATTTTATGCAGGGAAAAGACAGCGCCATGAAAGAAGAACTGAAAAACGAGTAATTTTCATTTATAAGATATTAAAGGAAGTGCTAACACATGATGAAACTAGAAACTCCAATTGGAGAATTTACTACTGACTCTTATAAAATTCCTGCGGAAGACACTTTGGCTGTGTCTCCTGAAATCATTTCGTTCTCTTCTGATGATTACAAAATCATCACCATCGATCAATTTATCCAAATTGGTACAGATGTCTATACCCCTCTTTTACATCAAAATTGTATGTCTCCTGATCAAAAAACCATCTACCCGCTGACTATCGAACAGCATGATTCAGACCGGATTACTCTTTCTGATCATTATCATTCTATAATTTTAGAGCTCAATAACTTACCGGATCTGCAGGTAAAGCCGTGGTATCCTGTTATTAAAAAAAAGAACTGCATACCATGTACAAATTGTGGAAGATGCAGCTGGTAGTCTGCATCTTTATTAAACAGCATGAATGACTCTTCTGCATTTTTTTCCAGGCTGATCACCTCTGAGCAATAAAAAAACTGCAAACCCTTACGGTCTACAGCTCCCTTACTTTCTACATGTACCTTCAAAACCACATACAAATTTAAATCTTTACTCCATCCATTCTTTACCCTGTCCTACCTTCTTGGTTATGCCCTCGACCGATTAGTAACAGTCAGCTCCATGCATTACTGCACTTCCACCTCTGCCCTATCTACCTTGTCGTCTTCAAGGGGTCTTACAACTTTCGTTGGGATATCTCATCTTGAGGGGGGCTTCACGCTTAGATGCCTTCAGCGTTTATCCCTTCCTGACTTGGCTACTCTGCCATGCTCCTGGCGGAACAACAGATACACCAGCGGTCAGTCCAGCCCGGTCCTCTCGTACTAAGGCCAGCTCCTCTCAAATATCCTACGCCCACGCCGGATAGGGACCGAACTGTCTCACGACGTTCTGAACCCAGCTCGCGTACCGCTTTAATGGGCGAACAGCCCAACCCTTGGGACCTACTTCAGCCCCAGGATGCGATGAGCCGACATCGAGGTGCCAAACCACTCCGTCGATGTGAACTCTTGGGAGTGATAAGCCTGTTATCCCCAGGGTAGCTTTTATCCGTTGAGCGATGGCAATCCCACTTTATACCACCGGATCACTAAGTCCTACTTTCGTACCTGCTCCACCCGTCGGTGTCGCAGTCAAGCTCCCTTCTGCCTTTGCACTCTTCGAATGGTTTCCAACCATTCTGAGGGAACCTTTGAGCGCCTCCGATACCCTTTCGGAGGCGACCGCCCCAGTCAAACTCCCCACCTGACATTGTCCCCCAGCCGGGTCACGGCTGCTGGTTAGAAATCCAATACTGCAAGGGTGGTATCCCAACAGCGGCTCCGCATCAACTGGCGTCAATGCTTCTTCGCCTCCCACCTATCCTGTACATACAATATCGAATCCCAGTATCAAGCTGGAGTAAAGCTCCATGGGGTCTTTCCGTCCTGGCGCAGGTAACCAGCATCTTCACTGGTATTTCAATTTCACCGGGTGCATTGTTGAGACAGTGCCCAAATCATTACGCCTTTCGTGCGGGTCGGAACTTACCCGACAAGGAATTTCGCTACCTTAGGACCGTTATAGTTACGGCCGCCGTTTACTGGGGCTTAAGTTCAAAGCTTCGCTTGCGCTAACCTCTCCCCTTAACCTTCCAGCACCGGGCAGGCGTCAGCCCATATACTTCACCTTACGGTTTTGCATAGACCTGTGTTTTTGCTAAACAGTTGCTTGGGCCAATTCTCTGCGGCCAGCTCTCACTGGCACTCCTTCTCCCGAAGTTACGGAGTCATTTTGCCGAGTTCCTTAACAATGCTTCTCCCGTCGGCCTTAGGATTCTCTCCTCACCTACCTGTGTCGGTTTACGGTACGGGTACAGTACAAACAATAGCGGCTTTTCTTGGCAGCTGGCTCACACATTTCCCTACTTTTGTTCGGTATGCATCACGTCTTCGGATTATAGAGCGGATTTGCCAACTCTACTCCTACCTCGCTTGCCGCGGGATTCCATTCCCGCTAGTGCTCTCCCTCTGCGTCCCCACAGTTCTGTTATACTGCAGTACAGGAATTTCAACCTGTTGTCCATCGGCTACGTCTTTCGACCTCACCTTAGGCCCCGACTTACCCAGAGCAGATCAGCTTTACTCTGGAAACCTTGGGTATTCGGCCGGAAGGATTCTCACCTTCCTCTCGCTACTCATTCCGGCATTCTCTCTTCTTAAAAGTCCACAGCTCCTTCCGGTACTGCTTCTTCCCTTTAAGAATGCTCCTCTACCAATTAACTACGTTAATTCCTGAGCTTCGGTAGTGTGTTTCAGCCCCGGACATTTTCGGCGCAGGACCTCTCGACCAGTGAGCTATTACGCACTCTTTTAATGTATGGCTGCTTCTAAGCCAACATCCTGGTTGTCTTTGAAATCCCACATCCTTTTCCACTTAACACACATTTTGGGACCTTAGCTGCAGGTCTGGGCTCTTTCCCTTTTGACTACCCAACTTATCTCGTGCAGTCTGACTCCCATGAATCATCTTACTGGCATTCGGAGTTTGATATCCTTTGGTAAGCTTTGACGCCCCCGCGGGAATTCAGTGCTCTACCTCCAAAAGACTCTCATGAGGCTAGCCCTAAAGCTATTTCGAGGAGAACCAGCTATCTCCGGGTTCGATTGGAATTTCTCCCCTATCCACACCTCATCCCCACCCTTTTCAACGGATGTGGGTTCGGACCTCCATTGCCTTTTACGGCAACTTCATCCTGGACATGGATAGATCACCCGGTTTCGGGTCTACTCCATCTGACTTAACGCCCTATTAAGACTTGTTTTCACTTCGGCTCCATTCCTTAAGAACTTAACCTCGCCAGATGGCGTAACTCGCCGGACCGTTCTACAAAAAGTACGCGGTTCATCATATAAAGATGTTCCACAGCTTGTAAACACAGGGTTTCAGGTTCTCTTTCACTCCCCTCCCGGGGTCCTTTTCACCTTTCCTTCACAGTACTATGCGCTATCGGTCACTAAGGAGTATTTAGCCTTACGGGGTGGTCCCCGCTCATTCCCACAAGGTTTCTCGTGTCTCGTGGTACTCTGGATCCCGCCTTGCTGACTCGTCTTTCGCTTACGGGGCTTTCACCCTCTCTGGCTGGCTTTCCCAAAACCATTCTGCTAAACTTATCAGATCAATTACGCGGTCCGAACCCCGGAATGCACGCATTCCGGTTTGGGCTCTTCCGTTTTCGCTCGCCGCTACTCACAGAATCACTTGTTGTTTTCTCTTCCTCCGGCTACTTAGATGTTTCAGTTCACCGGGTTCCCTTCCATACGTTATGGATTGGCGTATGGATGACTGGAGTCTGTCCAGCCGGGTTTCCCCATTCAGATATCTCCGGATCATTGGATATTTGCTCCTCCCCGAAGCTTTTCGCAGCTTATCACGTCTTTCATCGGCTCTTAGTGCCAAGGCATCCACCCTGCGCTCTTTCTAGCATAACCAACTCCCTTCTCCCACGGGAATGGGATCCGGTTACACATGCATAGCGTTGCATGCGTTGGTATTTCAGGTCGTTTTTTTACTTCGTTTTCTCGAAGATGTAAGTTAATCATTACCTTGCGGTGATGATCACCTCGGATGTCTTTCTCTATTTGAGAATTGATTTATTTTTGTATGCAGTTTTCAA
>NZ_JAQCZB010000016.1:0-20971 GCF_027682785.1 Coprococcus sp. AF51-11b1
TAATCGGTCGAGGGCATAACCAAGAAGGTAGGACAGGGTAAGGAAGAATGGATGGAGTAGAGATTTAAATTTGTATGTGGTTTTGAAGGTACATGAAAAAAGTAAGGGAGCTGTAAACCGTAAGGGTTTGCAGTTTTTTTATTGCATAGCAAAATCCGTAGGAACTTCCTGTTAAATAAAAGGCACTACGAGCCTAGGCACATTCTTTATTATTACATATTAAATAATAAAAATAGAATGCACAGTCTGAACTGCAGCATTCTTTTTCTATTATTGTTTAAGTCTGTTCTGATTACGCCAGTCTCTTGGCGATATTCCATAAATATTTTTAAATGCTCTGGAAAAATGTAATTGGTTGGGATAACCGACTGCATTACCTACATCTTTAATGGAAAGCTTTGTCAGTTTTAATAATTCAGCAGCTTTAATCATTCTATAATTCAACAAAAATTCCTGAGGAGATTTTCCAATTCCGTCTTTGAATATTTTTCCGAAATAACTGCGGTTTAATCCGCATACAGCAGCGATGTTTTCGACAGAAATATCGTTTTGGAAATTCTGCTCTATATAAGATAGGGCTTCATGGATATAAAAATCCTGAAGACGGCTGATTTTTGATGTCTGCATGATGGAAGTAGAACGAATAAGAGCATCAATTGCAAGATAGAGATGCCCGATCAGGTGAAATGGTGTAGCGTCTCCGTGACTTGCAATATAGAGAAGTTCTTCTTTCAGTATTTCACGCAGATCCTTAGAAGTAGCTTTATAAATCGGATTATCCAAACTAAGTCCGGAAAGTTCAATGGTTTCCTTTGCACGTAGTCCGTCAAATTCAATCCATGTATATTCCCATGGGAGTTTTTCATCAGAGATATAAGTATTGATCTGACCGGGGAAAATCATAAAGCCCTGGCCACTTTTTACGTGATAGGTCTGTGTGACACCGTGAGAATCATTTGCCATTAAAATTCCGGTGCCGGAGATAATGTAGTGAAAAAGAAAATGATTACGGACGGCAGGACCAAAACTATGCGCCGGTTCACATTGTTCGTAACCAAACTGATACAATCCAAGATCGACAAAATTCTCGCTTGGAAATACTGAAAACATAAGTTCTTTCATAATAATTCCTTTCTCATAGGTGCTCTGCCGTGAAAAAATGATGTTTAGCAGATGTTAAGTCAGTTGATATATATATTTATTCTACTGATTTAATAAATAGATTGCAACTAAAATATACCAAAATGCTATGCCTTTAGCAAAAAAGAAGAAAATAATAGCATTTTGGAATAAAACTTCAAATGCAATGATATTTTTAGTCGCATAATGGTATGTTATAATACAACTATAAAGAAAGTACTTGATATATCGAGCGGTAACTAAAAACGAATATACCTGTGAGGAAGGAGAAAAAATGAGAAGGAAAAGAGCAGCAATTGTTTTGGGAATGTCCTGTATTCTGATGGCATCAGCTGTATTACAGGGATGTCAGCAAAATCCAAAAAGCGGAAAAGTGGAAATTGAACTTGTTCAGTATAAACCAGAGGCGGTAGATATATTTGAACAGCTCGAAAAAGAATTTAATGAGACACATGATGATATCCATTTAAAAATATCTTCCCCAAATGATGCGACAACAATTTTGAAAACACGTTTTATCAGAGAAGATTATCCGGATATTATCGGAATCGGAGGAGATATCAATTATTCGTATTTTGTTGATTCAGGAATACTGGCTGACCTTTCAGATTATGAAGGACTTAGTGAAGTAAAACCTGCTTATCTGGATATTATTGAAGGATTGGAGTTTGTTCCGACAGAAGGAACATATGGGCTTCCGTATGTGGCAAATGCGGCAGGAGTGCTCTATAACAAAGATATGTTTGCGGAACATGGATGGGAGATTCCGCAGACCTGGGATGAATTTATTTCTCTTTGCGAGGAGATTCAGAATGAAGGAATCCAGCCACTTTATTTTGGATATAAAGATACCTGGACCTGCCTTGCACCTTGGAATGCACTTGCAGTCGGACTTGCACCATCCGATGTTTGTCAGCAGGTGAATAAGGGAGAAACAACCTTCTCCAAAGAATATCCGCAAGTGGCAGAAAAAATGCTTGAATTGTTAAATTATGGTGAAGATGGACCGTTTGGATACGGATACAACGATGCATGTACTGCATTTGCAAATGGTGAATCAGCGATGTATACAATCGGAAGCTATGCAATTCCGCAGATCAAATCTGTAAATCCGGATATGAATATCGGATCCTTTGTTATGCCGGCTAATGATTCTGAAGAGGACAATGTATTAAATTCAGGAGTAGATTTGCAGTTCTGCGTGATGGATGCATGTGAAAATAAAGAAGCGGCATATGAAGTCCTTGATTTTCTGATGGATCATGAAAGTATCCAGGCATACTTAGATGCGCAGAATGCAGTGCCTTGTAAAGATGAAGATTTTGCACTGGCTCCGGAGCTGGAAGATATGAAACCATATATTCAGGATAACCGTATGGCGGATTACCAGGACCACTATTATCCGTCAGAAATGGCAGTCGATGCACAAATCCAGACATTTCTCATAAACCAGGATGTTGACGCATTCCTGAAAAAATTTGACAAAGACTGGATTAGATATAACAGGGATATCATTCGTATGATGGAAGATTATGAAGCAGGCAAGTAGGAGGGATACAGATCATGAATAAATTGAAAAGGATGAATGGCAGAGAGCGGACATTTTTACTGATTACGATACCGATACTTGCGTTGTTTTTCTGCTTTAATACGCTGCCACTTATTAAAGGTGTTATTTATAGTTTTACAAATTTTCGAGGATATGGCGAGTTTGACTGGGTAGGTATTCGGAATTATACAGACTTATTTACTGATGCAAGAGTCGGGAAATCCTACCTGTTTACATTCAAGCTTGCAATTGTTGCAACAATAGTTGTAAATGTGTTAAGTCTTGTTTTAGCTCTTGGATTAAACAGTAAAATTAAATTTAAAAGTGCACTCAGAGGAATGTATTTCGTTCCAAATATTTTAGGAGCACTTGTAGTGGGCTATATTTTCAATTACTTTTTCACTTATATTCTTCCGGCAGTTGTAAAAATGATGGGCGGAAAAGGTGACAGTATCCTGGCAAGCTCAAAATGGGCATGGGTTGCGATCGTAATTGTATGTGCATGGCAGTCTGTTGCAATGAATACGATTATTTATATTTCCGGACTTCAGACGGTACCGGAGGATGTATACGAAGCAGGTTCTCTTGATGGAGCGACCGGATGGAAAAAATTCAAGAATCTGACATTTCCACTGATCCTTCCATTCTTTACCATCAATATGGTACTTTGTATGAAGAATTTTCTGATGGTATTTGATCAGATCATGGCTCTTACCAAAGGAGGTCCGGCGCAGAGTACAGAATCAATTTCATTTTTGATTTATAACAATGGTATGGCCGGAGGACAGTTTGGGTTCCAGAGTGCCAATGCAGTTGTGTTCTTTGTAGTGATCGTTGTGATCTCTGTATTACAGATGAACTTTTTGGGAAATAAGGAGGAACAGTTATAATGAAAGTAAAGGTGAAAGAAAGAGTAAACTGGCCAATCACAATTTTATTGATTCTGGGTCTTGTAACCGTTATTTTTCCTCTTTATCTTACAGTTGTGATTGCATTTAAGAAACCGTCGGAAATGACAAACAGTATTTCCGGAATCTTATCACTGCCAAAAAGCTGGAGCTTTTCTAACTTTGCAGAAGCAATGCGTGTAACAGATTTCTGGCATTCACTGGGCAACAGTGTGCTGATAACGATTGTAACGGTAGTTCTTTCCATTCTGATTCATTCTATGATCGGTTATGTGATCGGAAGAAGTAAAAGTACCAGTAAATTTTACAAAGTAGCCTATCTTTATATTGTAAGCGGTATGTTTGTTCCATTTGCAATTTTGATGATGCCACTTGTGAAGCAGACAGCACAGATGAGAATTGACAATATTTTCGGTGTTATTTTGTGTTATCTTGTATTTTATATGCCGATGAATGTGCTCTTATACTCCGGTTATCTGAAAAATATTCCGATGGCACTGGAAGAGGCTGCACATGTAGACGGGGCAACAACCTGGAAAACTTACTGGAGCGTTATTTTCCCAATCATGAAACCGATGCATGCAACAGTAGCGGTACTTACAGCACTTGGTACATGGAATGATGTTATGACACCACTTGTAATTCTGGCAGGTAGTGATGTGAACACACTGCCACTTGCACAGATGACATTCCAGACACAATTTGGAACCAATTATAATCTTGCATTTGCATCCTATTTACTGGCACTGCTTCCGATTTTGATTTTCTATCTGATCTGTCAGAAACAGATTCTGAACGGTGTTGTAAATGGCGCAGTAAAATAAATTTGACAGAAGCTTAAGGAGAAGAATATGGGAATCATATACAACGAGAAAGCAAAAACATTTACATTACATACCCAAAATACAACGTATCAGATGCAAATTGATGCATATGGATTTTTACTGCATTTATATTATGGAAGAAAGACAGATGGAGTTATGGACTATCTTCTGACCTATGCAGACCGTGGCTTCTCAGGAAATCCGCATGATACAGGAAATGAAAGAACATATTCCCTTGATGTGCTGCCGCAGGAATTTCCGTGTCGACTGACAGGAGATTTCAGGAGTCCGGTGCTTGATCTTGTAAATGCAGATGGTTCTTTTGGATGCGATCTTAGATATCAGGGATATGAGATTTGTGATGGAAAATATAATTTGAAGGGACTTCCGGCAGTTTATGCTGCCGAAGAGGAAGCCCAGACTCTGATCATTTATATGAAAGATCAGGTGACAGGATTACAGGTAGAATTACTTTATGGAGTTCTTCCGGAGTATGATGTGATCACAAGAAGTGCAAAAGTGATCAATACAGAAGAAGATAAAATCAGACTGACAAAAGCACAGGCAGCCTGTATCGATTTCGTTCATGGTGAATTTGACGTAATTTCATTTTACGGCCGCCATGCGATGGAAAGAAATATGCAAAGAACATCGGTAGGACATGGAGCTTTTGTAATTGGAAGCCGCAGAGGAACATCCAGCCATCAGTACAATCCGATGATGATACTGGCAGAAAAAGAAACGACGGAAGACGCAGGTACTTGTTATGGAATGTCCTTTGTATACAGCGGAGGATTTAAAGCAGAAGTAGAGAAGGATCAGTTTGGACAGACAAGAATGCAGATGGGACTGCAGGAAGAGCAGTTTTCTTATCCATTGGAAAAAGGACAGGAATTTGTGATTCCGGAAGTTATTTTAACCTGCAGCAATCAGGGACTCGGAAAGCTTTCCCAGAATCTGCAGAGATGTATTCGTAAAAATCTGTGTCGCGGAAAATATAAAGAAAAAGTAAGACCGGTACTGATCAACAGTTGGGAAGCATGCTATTTTGATTTTACGGGAGAAGATATCTATCATCTTGCCGAGCAGGCAAAGGATCTGGGAATCGATATGGTTGTACTGGACGATGGATGGTTTGGAAGTCGAAATGATGACAACAGTGGACTTGGCGACTGGAAGGTTAATGAAGAAAAGCTGCAGGGAAGTCTTGGTGACCTGATCAGCAGGATCAATGCGTTAGGTGTTAAATTCGGGCTCTGGTTTGAGCCGGAGATGGTAAATGAAGACAGTGATCTTTACCGTGAACATCCGGACTGGGCAATTCAGATTCCGGGAAGAAAACCGGTAAAAGGAAGAAACCAGCTGCTCCTTGATTTTTCGAGAAAAGAAGTTGTGGATGCTGTTTATGAGCAGATGTGTCAGGTGCTCGATCAGGGAAATATCGAATATGTAAAATGGGATATGAACCGAAGTATGGCAGAAATATATTCTATGACAGCAGAAGAACAGGGCAGTGTGCAGTATGACTACATGCTTGGACTTTATGATTTCCTGGAGCGTATTATAAGCCGCTATCCAGACCTTCTGATCGAAGGCTGCAGTGGTGGTGGAGGGCGTTTTGACGCGGGAATGCTGTATTATACACCACAGATCTGGTGCAGTGACAATACCGATGCAGTGGATCGTGTAAGGATCCAATACGGAACATCCTTTGGGTATCCGGTATCTGCAGTTGGATCTCACGTATCTGCAGTTCCGAATCATCAGACAGGAAGAAAGACATCACTCCATACAAGAGGTGTCTGTGCCATGGCAGGAACCTTCGGCTATGAACTGGATCCGGCGAAAATGACAGATGAAGAGCGCAGAGAGATCAGGGAACAGATAGTAGAATACAAAAAATATGCACAGCTTGTACAAAATGGACTTTACTATCGACTGAGTAATCCATTCGTAGAAGAAATCGGTGCATGGGAATTTGCATCAGAAGATGGGAAAGAAGTACTTGTAAATGTAGTTATGCTTGAAATCCATGGAAACATGACAGTAAATTATGTAAAAATGAAAGGTCTGTGTGCCGGACAATTCTATAAAGATTCAAATACCGGAAAAATTTATCCGGCAGAGGCGCTGATGGAAGTTGGAATTCCGATGCCGCTTGAATTTGGTGAGTACAAAGCATATCAGATTTATCTGGAAATGGTCGAGTAAAAATGAGAAAAACAAATGATATTTTTGAAAAGAGACTGGCGAAGCATATGGATGAGCTTCGCTGGCTCTATATGGAATTATATGATAATGAAGCAATGTTTGCAGAGCTTTGTGAACAGATGCAGAATTACTATCATGCAAGAAATGCGAAACTTCGAAAGAGAGATCTGGAGAAGGAAAAGGATCAGGCGTGGTATCGTAAAAAAAACATGCTGGGAATGATGTTGTATATTGATAATTTCGCCGGAAATTTAAGAGGAGTCAAAGGAAAGCTTAAGTATCTGGAAGAATGTGGTGTAAACTGCGTTCATCTGATGCCGTTTCTCGATTCGCCAAAGGGAAGATCCGATGGAGGCTATGCGGTTGCGGATTTCAGAAAAGTAAAGCCGGAACTTGGAACCATAGAAGACCTTGCAGATCTGGCTGAAGCCTGCCATGAAAAAGACATGAATCTGTGTATGGATTTTGTAATGAACCATACTTCCGAAGATCATGAATGGGCACAGAAGGCAAGAATGGGTGAAGGCGAATATATGAGCCGATATTTTTTCTGTGACAATGAAAACTATGTCAGAGAATATGAGAAAACAGTGCCACAGGTATTTCCGGAAACTGCACCGGGGAATTTCACCTGGCTTCCTGAAATCGGACACTACGTGTTGACTACCTTTTATCCTTACCAGTGGGATCTGAATTATAAGAATCCGAGGGTGTTTAACGAAATGATGTATAATTTCCTTTTCCTGGTCAATCAGGGGATTGACATTCTGCGGATCGATGCAGTTCCTTATATCTGGAAGGAAATGGGGACAAGCTGCAGAAATCTTCCACAGGTACACACGATAGTCAGGATGATGCGTATGATCGGGGAGATTGTGTGTCCGTCGGTTGTATTATTAGGGGAAGTCGTGATGGAACCGGAAAAAGTAGTTCCTTATTTTGGCACCATAGAAAAGCCGGAATGTCATATGCTTTATAATGTAACCATGATGGCTACTACATGGAATACGGTTGCGACGAGAGATACCAGACTTTTACGGATGCAGCTTGATATTATGAACAACCTTCCGAAAGAGTATACTTTCTTAAATTACCTCAGATGTCATGATGATATTGGATGGGGATTGGATTTCCAGACACTTGCCGGTTGGGGAATGCAGGAAGTCCCGCACAAAAGATATCTGAATGACTTCTTCACGGGAAAGATCGCAGAAAGTGTGAGCCGCGGGGAACTTTATAATGAAGATCCGATAACAGGAGATGCCAGATTCTGTGCAACGACAGCTTCCATGTGTGGAATTGAAAGTGCCGGATTTGAACAAAATGAAGAAAAGAAGAAAAGAGCAGTCAGATTTGATCTGATGCTGCATGCATATATGATGGTGCAATCCGGAATTCCAATGCTTTACAGTGGAGATGAGATTGGTCAGGTAAATGATTATACTTATAAAAATGATCCGGAAAAACGGGTTGATTCCAGGTATATCCACAGAGGAAAATTTGACTGGAAGCTGGCAGACGGACGAAAGAGAAAAGGAACGGTACAAAAAGAACTGTTTGATGGAATTGGAAAACTTAGATCCATCCGAAGTAAGGAAAAAGTATTTGACGCATCGGCAAATGTCTGGACGCTTGATACCTGGGAAAATGGAATCCTTGGAGTTGTGCGGGAACTGGAAGGCGAGCAGATGACAGCACTTTTTAATTTCGCAGAAGAGGACCGGACAGCCTGGATCGAAGAAGAGGGAGAGTATATAGATTTATATACCGGTAAAAAAGTCAGCCTTCAGGCAATAAAAATGGAAGGCCATTCCTTTGTATTAGCAAAGAAATGCTAAAGTAAGATAGAAAAAGAGCAGGTAAGAAATTCTATCCTTTCTTACCTGCTTTTGTATACTTTATTAGTTTTCCTGCATATCTTTCAGCATCTGGATAAGTTCCAAATCCTTTTCGGTAACACGGAAATTAGTGGTATAATTCCGTCCTTCCGGAGATTTGACGGAGATTTCGATGATGCTGTCTTTGCGGCATGCATCTCCTTTTACTGCATGAATAAAAGGCATAAATTTAGGATGCTCCTGTTGAAAAGTGGAAAATGCGGATTTCAGTTTTGCAAGCATTCCAAGCTGTTGAAAGTTAAGCGCCATAAAATACTCCTTTATAATTCAATATATCCATTGAACCCTCCAAGGGTGTAATATGCTTTTTTATCTTCTGGTTTCAGATAAATGGAGAGAGCTTCCGGATTTTCTACAGCGTGTCCCTTTGCATTGCAGTCAGCGATCACACGTTCTGTGATAGCGGCTACAGTATATTCTGCACTCTGGTACTGAACATAAAATGCAGGATTTTTGGCAGGAACTTCTACTGGTACTTTGACTTCTTTTACAACTTCTTTTATCTCTACAACAGGAGTTGCCGTAGCCGGTGCTGATGATGTAGCTGTAGCAGTTACTGCTGATTCAAGTGTTCTTTTCTGTTTTTTCTTATCGATTCTTTTATTCATTATTATTACCCCTTTTTCAAATTGTACAACATCTATTATATTACTTTTATATGGAGAAGTCAAAAGGGCATTTATCACAGATATTTTGCACAAAATGAAAAAGGGTTGCGCATAATGGTGAGATATGAGTATAATGAGTATCGTGTAATTGGAGTATAACCGGGAGGAAAAGGTAGAATGAATAGAGCAGCATTATTTTTTGATATTGATGGGACCGTACTCAGTGAGATTACAAAAGAGATTCCCGCAAGTACGGTAGATGCACTTAAAAGGGCACACGACGCAGGACATTTTTTATTTATCAATACAGGAAGAACATACTGCAGTGTTCCGGTGGAACTGAAAAAACTTCCATTTGATGGATATTTGTGTGGATGTGGGATTTATTTTACATTTGATGAAGAAATTATTTTTGAAAAGCATCTGGATCCGGAGAGGGGCGATGAGATCGCTGATTATATGACAAAATGTCAGATTGATGGGATTTTTGAGGGAGCGGAAGATGTGTATTTCACTTCAAGAGTTTCAAGATTTGACAGATTGGAAAATACAAAAAAATACATGAATAACCGTGGACTTGGAATCGAGCGTTATATGGAGCAGAGAAGATGTCCATATGATAAAATCTTTATTTATACGGATGAAAAAAGTGATGTAAAAGCATTTTTTGAATTTATCAAAGATGATATGGAAGTAATCGACCGTGGAAGTAATACGTTTGAATGTATCCTGAAGGGCTATACAAAAGGAACTGCGATTGACTGGGTACTGGAGCATTTTGGAATGACGAGAGATCAGTCGTATGTATTTGGAGACAGCAGCAATGATCTGGCCATGTTCCGGCATGCTGGGCATGCGATTGCGATGGGCGCGCATGACCAGGTGCTGGAACCTTATACAGAATTTGTTACAAAGACCGTTGAAGAAGATGGAATTGCTTATGCGATGAAGAAATATGGACTGATCGATTAGAGAATCCTCCGATAAAGTGACAGAGAAAAATTCCTAAGATGCAGTAGCTTTTATAAGGTCATCAAGAGAAGCAAAATGATAACCCATTTCTTCCCATTTGGTGAGAAGTTCATCTAAGATTTCAGCGTTTGTAGAGGATGTACTGTGGAGTAAAACGATGGCACCGGGATGGATCCTCCCAAGCAGCTTTTCAAAAGCCTCTTCGTGGGATGGCTGGCTATCCTGATACCAGTCGACGTAGGCGAGACTCCAGAAGAAGGTATGATAGCCAAGATCCTGTGCCATTTTCAGGTTGGCTTCGCTGTATTTGCCTTGTGGTGGACGATAAAATCTGGAAATTTCCTGTCCGGTGATCTGCTGATACAGTTTTTCAACTGTCTGGATTTCTTCAGAAAAGGATTCCATTGTAGAAATCTGTGACATGTCTTTGTGATGCCAGGTGTGGTTGCCGATGGTGTTACCGGCAGCGAGGATCTGTTTGATAAGTTCTGGATTGCTTTCCAGAAGTGTGCCGACGACGAAGAACGTTGCCGGAGCCTGATGTTTCGTAAGAGCTTCCAGAATAGCCGGTGTATTTCCATTTTCATAACCGGCATCGAAAGTAAGGTAGATTACCTTTTCGCCGGTGTCCTGTGCGTAAAAGGCATCAAATTTTTTCAACTCGTCAAATGTGGCATTGCCGACAGGGGGATCCCCATCCGTTTGGAAGCTGAGCCCCCAGTTGCCTTCAGAAGAGGTGGGAACAGCGGCTGGAAAGAAATGATCATGCAGAAATGCAACGCCGGTTCCCACAAAGAAAGCCGCAAGGAAAAGAAAACAGATCCGTATAATATTTTTTGATTTTAATCTGGAAAACATAAAAGGAACTCCGATCGGATAGAAAACAGGTGATTGATAAAATATATGTGGAAATGGAAGGAAAAGAACCGAAATAGATAAAATAGCGATCAGAAAATAAAGTGAACAAAAAGTAATCAAAAATTGAAAAAAAGACTTGCATTTTTTCTGAGATGTGATATTATATTATTTGTCTTTAAGACGCGGGTGTAGTTCAATGGTAGAACACCAGCCTTCCAAGCTGGATACGTGGGTTCGATTCCCATCACCCGCTTTTGTTATGCGTAAAAAGAAGAGAGAATGTAAGGAAAATTTTGTTTGACTTTTTGAAAAAGAGGAAATATAATTACAAGAAACGAGTAGCAAGTAAGCGTAAATCCAGTTTACCAGCTACTCGTTTTCATTTTGCAAAAATCAATATCGCCATGAAAAAGTGTGTAGCGTGTCAGCGTAAGTCCAGCTTATATGACAAGGTGCGCACTTTTTTTGTGCCAAAAAGAAAGGAGTTTAAAAAATGGCGGAAAGCAACAAGATGAAGGAGATGCCGGTAAATAAGCTGATGGTCCAGATGGGAATCCCGATGATCCTATCTATGGCATTGCAGGCAGTCTATAACATTGTAGACAGTGCATTTGTAGGAAATATGAGAGTAGGCAGTGAGGCAGCATTAAATGCATTGACTTTGGTATTCCCGGTTCAGATGCTTATGGTCGCAGTAGGAATCGGAACGGGTGTAGGAACCAATGCACTTCTGGCAAGGACACTTGGTCAAGGGAATAGTAAAAAAGCAGCAAAGGTAGCAGGAAACAGTCTGTTTCTTGGAGTGATCATTTATGTGGTCTGCTTACTGTTTGGTATCTTTGGGGTGAAAGCATATATTTCATCACAGACAGTAGATACAGAAGTATTGGAGATGGGAGTCAGCTATCTGAGGATATGCTGCGTAATCTCTTTTGGTATTATTTTCTTTTCTTTATTTGAAAAGTTATTACAGGCAACAGGTCGTTCTCTTTATTCCACAATTGGTCAGGTGGTTGGAGCCGTTGTAAATATTATCCTTGATCCGATCATGATTTATGGTATTGGTCCTTGCCCGGAAATGGGAGTGAAAGGTGCAGCTTATGCAACTGTAATTGGTCAGGTAGCATCCGCAGTATTATTGCTTATCTTTCATATCAAATTCAATAAGGAATTCGAGCATGGGGCAAAATACATGAAGCCGGATGGCGGAATTATCAAAGAAATCTATACAATCGGACTTCCGGCAATCATTGCACAGGCATTGATGTCCATTATGGTTTATGTGATGAATCTGATCCTGAAGTTCAATCCAGCAGCACAGACAGCCTATGGATTATTTTATAAAGTTCAACAGTTTGTACTGTTTCTCGCTTTTGGTCTGCGAGATGCGATCACCCCGATCATTGCATTTGCTTATGGAATGAGAAGTAAAAAGAGAATTCAGGATGGAATCAAATATGGTCTGATCTATACAATTGTGTTAATGATTCTGGGAATTACAATCACAGAGATTTTCCCCGGAGCATTTGCAACGCTGTTTAATGCGGGACAGTCAAGAGAATATTTTATTGAAGCAATGAGAATAATCTCAGTCAGCTTTTTGTTTGCAGGCATCAATATTGCTTATCAGGGTATTTATCAGGCACTGAATGGTGGTATAGAGTCCCTTGTTATTTCGCTTTTGAGACAGCTCATTATTATACTGCCGCTGGCCGGAATTTTTTCTATGTTTGTCAGAAATGGACAGATGGGCATTTCATTGATCTGGTGGTCATTTCCGATTACTGAAATAGTTTCATGTTTTGCAGGTTATGTATTTTTAAAGAGAATCAAAAAAAATAAAGTAGATGTTTTGAATTAAGGAGGAATCAGAGATGGCGAAAAGAATTATTACAATCAGTAGAGAATTTGGAAGCGGTGGACGTTTCATCGGAGAAAAAGTAGCGAAGAAACTTGGGATTGCTTATTATGATAAAAATATTATTAATGACATTGCAGAGAAGTCCGGTTTGTCACCGGAGTATGTTCAGAAAAATGCAGAATTATCTCCGAAAAAAGGATTATTTGCATATGCATTTGCCGGACGTGATATTACAGGAAAATCAGTAGAAGACATGGTGTATGAGGCACAGAGAAAGGTTATCTTAGAACTGGCTGATAAGGAATCTTGTGTGATTATCGGAAGAAATGCAGACTATATTCTGAAGGATAGGGACGATGTGCTGAATGTATTTATCTATGGGGATATGCCGGAAAAAACAAAGCGAATTATGGGGTTATATAATGTAGAAGAAAAGGAAGCTGTCAAAATGATGGCAGATACAGATAAAAGGCGTATGACGAATTATAATTTTTATACGGATCAGAAATGGGGAAAAACGAGCAATTATACGCTGTGTCTGAACAGCTCACAGCTTGGATATGACAGATGTGAAGCGATAATTATTGAGTGTGCAAAATAAAAATTTGCTTACATTTTTCAAAAAATAAAGTATAATTAATATTGTAAAACCAAGTACGATTTACATGAAAATTAGGGATCATTTCATTCAAATTTACTGAGTGAAGGATCCCTTTTTCTATGTGACGTATCTTTAAATTGAAAGAGATGTAGTTATAATGAAAAGAATTAAAGCAGCTTGTATCACTTAGACATTGTTTTTTCAAATCATGATGGAGAAACGACAGAGTATGCAAAAAAAGCGATTGTACAGGAGTGTGAAAAGTATAAAGCACAGTTAGAAAAGAGTGGAACAAAGTACAAAATTTTGTCAGAAAATATGATATTGCTGGAGAAGTGTAGTAAGAAAATCAGACGAATATATTTTTCCGAAGATTTGTCGTAAAAATGTGGTCAAATCAAGAAAATCGAGTGCGAAAGCAAGTGAAAAATCCCTGGGAAGCTGAGAGATACGCCATGCACAGCTCGGGAAAGAATTTCCTCGTTGCCGGGCTGTCGCCCTATAAAATAGCAAAAATAGACGCCTTTGCAAGTTCGTTCACAAAATCTTCACAAAATTATTAGCACTCACCTATTGACAGTGCTAATAATGCGTGCTATAGTACAGATAGAACAAAGGAAGGGGAACGAAAAGAAAGGTTCGCCAGAAAGTGTTCCGAACGTATTATGAGTGTTTGAAAGGAGACAGGACTTATGTTAATGCCTAGTATTTTTAATAATAATTTATTTGATGATGATTGGTTTGGATTTCCGTTTTACGGATATGCAGATAAAGCAGAGAACAGAGCAGAAAAGAAGCTCTATGGACATCATGCGAATAATCTGATGAAGACAGATATCAAGGAAATGAAAGATGGATATGAACTTGAGATTGATCTTCCAGGGTTCAAGAAAGATGAAGTTACTGCAGAATTGAAAGATGGTTATCTGACAGTCAGTGCGGCGAAAGGTCTTGATCAGGATGAACAGGAGAAAGAAACCGGCAGGTATATCCGCCGTGAACGTTACGCAGGAGCATGTCAAAGAAGTTACTATGTTGGTGAAGATATCACAGAAGAAGATATCAAAGCAGAATTTAAACATGGTATTCTGAAACTCTTTGTTCCGAAAAAAGAAGCAAAACCAGCGGTAGAAGAGAAGAAATATATCACAATTGAAGGTTAATATAGAAGATAAATTTCCCCCGGAGAGCAATCTCCGGGGTGTTTTACAGGCAGGAGGTGACAGAGCATGGCAGCAAAGCGGGATTACTACGAGGTGCTCGGAGTAGCAAAGAATGCAGATGAGAAGACAATCAAAAAAGCTTACCGGAAGCTGGCGAAGAAGTATCATCCGGATACCAATGCCGGAAATCCGGATGCAGAAAAGAAATTCAAAGAAGTAACAGAAGCTTATTCGGTACTGAGTGATCCGGAAAAGAAGAAGATGTACGATCAGTTCGGACACGCTGCATTTGACCAGTCTGCAGGAGGCAGCTATCAGGGCAGTGGATTCGAAAATGGTTTCCAGGGATTCAAAAGTGGTCCTGGAGGATATCAGGAGTATCATTTTACAGGAAATGCAGATGATATTTTCGGAGATATGTTTAAAGATATCTTCCATGGAAGCAGCAGTAAGAGCACAGATGGTTTCGGAGGTCATGGTTTTCACAGAAGCAGTTTCTATGACGATGGATCCGGATTTGGTGGCTTCGGAGGATTTGGCGGTCACGGATCAGCAGGCTTTGATCAGAAAGGTCAGGATCTGAATGCCAGTGTGTCTGTTACATTTGATGAGGCAGCATTTGGATGTGATAAAAGAATTACCTTGCAGGATCAGAGCGGAAAAGCACAGACACTTGAGGTGCATATTCCGGCAGGAATTGACAGCGGAAAGAGCATAAGACTTCGCGGAAAAGGAATGCCGGGAACCGGAAAAGGCGGTGCAGGAGATCTGCTTCTGAAAGTAACTGTTCAGCCAAAAGCCGGATATGAACGAAAAGGTATGGATGTTTATACAACGGTCAGCATTCCTTATACAACTGCTGTGTTTGGTGGAGAAGCAAGGGTGCATACCCTGTATGGTGATGTGATGTGCAAAATCAAAGAAGGAACACAGTCAGGAAGCAGGATTCGTTTAAGAGGAAAAGGAATCGTTTCCATGAAGGATGCAAATGTCCATGGTGATCAGTATGTAACGGTACAAATTCAGGTTCCGAGACATTTAAATGCAGAAGCAAGACAGAAACTGATGGAATATAAGAAAGCCGCTGCCGGAGGAAGATAAAGGATCCGGGGCGTTTCATATAGATGGGACTTAGAAAATGAGTCCGATGATTTGACAGGGAAGTAAAAATTTATATAGATTTAGCACTCGACTATTGACAGTGCTAATAACAAGTGCTATAGTTCGAGTAGAACAAAGATAGCAAGGCAAAGGAGGGACTCATGTTATGAATATCAATAAATTTACACAAAGTTCTATGGCAGCAGTACAGAACCTTGAAAAGATTGCGGCAGATTATGGCAACCAGGAAATTGAACAGGAACATCTTCTGTATTCTTTGCTTACAATAGATGACAGCCTGATTCTCAAGCTGATTGAGAAGATGGGCATTACAAAAGAGACGATGATGAACCGTGTGGAAGAGCTTTTACGGAAGCGTCCGAAGGTACAGGGCGGTCAGATGTATATTGGTCAGAATCTGAATAATGTGCTGATCCATGGCGAGGATGAGGCAAAGCAGATGGGTGATGAATATGTATCGGTTGAGCATCTGTTCCTCGCACTTCTGAAATATGCGAACCGTGAGATCAAAGGTATGATGAAGGAACTTGGAATCACAAGGGAAAGCTTCCTTCAGGTACTTTCTTCGGTAAGAGGTAATCAGCGAGTAACCAGTGATAATCCGGAAGCTACTTATGATACCTTGAACAAATACGGGGAAGATCTGGTAGAAAAAGCCAGGGAGCAGAAGCTGGATCCGGTCATCGGACGTGATGCAGAGATTCGGAATGTGATCCGTATCCTGTCACGTAAGACAAAGAACAACCCGGTTCTGATCGGTGAACCTGGTGTAGGTAAGACAGCAGCAGTAGAAGGTCTGGCACAGCGTATCGTGCGTGGTGATGTACCGGAAGCTTTGAAAGATAAAAAAGTATTTGCACTGGATATGGGAGCACTGGTTGCAGGTGCCAAGTATCGTGGTGAATTTGAAGAGCGTCTGAAAGCAGTTTTGGAAGAAGTCAAGAACAGTGATGGAAACATCATTCTGTTTATCGATGAGCTGCATACCATTGTAGGTGCCGGAAAGTCAGACGGTGCAATGGACGCCGGAAATATGTTAAAACCAATGCTTGCCCGTGGTGAACTGCATTGTATCGGTGCGACAACTCTGGATGAGTATCGCCAGTATATTGAAAAGGATGCCGCTCTGGAACGTCGTTTCCAGCCGGTTATGGTGGATGAGCCTTCAGTTGAGGATGCCATTTCTATCCTTCGTGGATTGAAAGAGCGTTATGAAGTATTCCATGGTGTCAAGATCACAGACAGCGCACTGGTTGCGGCGGTTACTCTGAGTAACCGTTATATTTCAGACCGTTTCCTTCCGGATAAGGCAATCGACCTGGTTGATGAAGCATGTGCATCCATTAAGACAGAGCTGGATTCTATGCCGACAGAGCTGGATGAACTGAACCGTAAGATCATGCAGCTGGAGATTGAAGAAGCTGCTTTGAAGAAAGAGGATGACCGACTGAGCAAGGAAAGACTGCAGAAACTGCAGGAAGAACTTGCCGAAGAACGGGAAAAATTCGCAAAGCAGAAAGCACAGTGGGATAACGAAAAACATTCTGTTGAACATGTACAGAAGATCCGTGAGCAGATTGAACAGCTGAACCGTGAAATCGAAGCAGCTCAGAGGAGCTATGATCTGAACAAGGCAGCAGAGCTTCAGTACGGACGTCTTCCACAGTTGCAGAAACAGCTGGAAGAAGAGGAAGCAAAGGTAAAAGATGAAGATCTGTCACTGGTTCATGAAAGTGTTACCGATGATGAGATTGCCAAGATTATTTCCCGCTGGACTGGTATTCCGGTTGCAAAATTAAACGAAAGCGAGAGAAGCAAGACACTGCACCTTGCAGATGAACTTCACAAACGTGTCATCGGACAGGACGAAGGCGTTACGAAAGTAACCGATGCAATCATCCGTTCCAAAGCAGGAATCAAAGATCCGACTAAGCCGATTGGTTCTTTCCTCTTTCTTGGACCTACAGGTGTAGGTAAGACAGAGCTTGCAAAAGCACTTGCCGAGAATCTGTTTGATGATGAGAACAATATGGTGCGTATCGATATGAGTGAGTACATGGAGAAATATTCCGTGTCCCGTCTGATCGGAGCGCCTCCGGGATATGTCGGATATGATGAGGGCGGTCAGCTTACGGAAGCCGTTCGCAGAAAACCGTATTCCGTAGTGCTTTTCGATGAAGTAGAAAAAGCACATCCGGATGTATTTAACGTACTTCTGCAGGTACTGGATGACGGACGTATCACGGACTCACAGGGACGTACCGTTGATTTCAAGAATACGATCCTGATCATGACATCGAACATTGGATCTTCTTATCTGCTGGATGGTATCGATGAAAATGGCGATATCAAACCAGAGGCAGAGGAGATGGTCATGAATGATCTGAGAGCACATTTCAGACCGGAATTTCTGAACCGTCTGGATGAGACGATTATGTTCCGTCCGCTGACGAAAGATAATGTCTACTCTATCATCAGCCTGCTTGTCAATGATATCAATAAACGGCTTGCAGATAAAGAACTGAGGATCGAGCTTACCGAAGCAGCCAAACAGCTTGTAGTGGAAGGCGGATATGATCCGACCTATGGTGCAAGACCATTGAAGAGATATCTTCAGAAGAATGTTGAAACCGAGGCAGCTAAACTGATCCTGGAAGGAAATGTTGGCAGCGGAGATACGATCCTGATCGATAATGTGGATGGAAAACTTACTGCAAGGATCAAGCAGCACTTAAGAGAAGTATAAGAAATGTGATATATAAAGAATCTGCAATCGGCAGATCATCGAATCCGATCATGGTGACATCATCAGGCGCAGGACGGTTTATGACCGCTTGCGCCTGTATTCGTTTGGAGTTATACCAAACTGTTTTTTGAGGGCAGTCTGAAAGTGGTTCTGGTCTGAAAAACACAAAAAAGTGCTGATTGTACTGATCGGTTTATTCGTGAACTGAAGCAGACGCCGTCCCTCCTCGGGCTTGCACCGGAGAATAAAATGGCTTCTTCAATCACATAATCGCGATACAAGCTGATAAAGCAAAAAACCGGATACAATTTTCAGGAGCTTCTGCAAAGAAAAAGATTTCAGATGACGTTCTTCTGTTGTGCGATACAAAGCTTTCGATTGAAGAAATAGCCATGGATTGTCGGGTATGAGAATCAAAGCTATTTTTTCAGGCAATTTAAGAAACGTTACGGAATGACACCGCACAAATACAGAAAAGAAAACATAAAAGATAAAAAACGATAGGATGTAAAATAAGGACAGTTTTTTGAACTAATGAGGTTCTAAAAAGCTGTCCTTATTTTTGTTATATTGAGTACTATAATGGTCTCATAAATTAAGACACCCTAAACAATGCTTCTGCTGTATTCGATGACAAGCGTGAAGAAAATTTCAAGGAAAAGCTTTTCTATCCGACTAAAAATGGTTAATTCTAAGCGGCTTTAGGTGGTCAATTTTCCCCGCTCCTAAAAAAGTATTATTTTGTGTATATTCTATCTTGTTTTGTTTATGGTGCATACACATACTAAATGGTAAAATTAAAGTGAATTTAGATATCATTTGTGACAAAGCGCACTTCAAGTTTATCAGGGCGTGAATAACTTTCTGTATATTCAACTAAATTACTATTTTCATCGTATCCTATGAATTCAATATAGTTGACGATAGAGGTGGCACTTGGAAGATGAAGGTGCTTTTGAAGTTTTTCGCCAGCTTCTACCATCATCATTGTCTCATTAAATTTTACAGGCAAATGATTTTTGGATTTCATATAATCATAAAGCGATATGTGCTCAAAATTGTAATTATCGATATCTGAAAAAAAATGAAGAGGAACATAGGTAAACTCAATTGCAAGAGGTTCCTTGTTTCCAAGACGAATTCGATGAATACCGTATATTTCATCTTCTTCAGAAAGTCCAAGTTTATCTGCAAAGTATTTTCTGTTTTTGATTATACCTGTGCCTAAGCATTTATTGGAAATTTCAATACCAAAGTTACGAACTAAAGAGGTAAAGCTGGCATTTTTTGATTCATTTAGTACTCCTAAAGCAACTCGATTTTGTTCGGGTTTGCGGACAAAAGTTCCCTTTCCGTGAACGCGAATTAAGTAATGTTGGCTAATTAATTCGTCAAAGATGTCATGAATCAAATACCGACTTACACTATACATTGTTGCAAAATCCCGTTCGCTAGGAAGCAACTCCCCAGGAAGATATTCCTGTGTTTTAATTTTTGTAATGATACTAGATTTTATTTGTGCGGCTAATACATCATCATTGCTCATAAAACTACCTCCCTGATAAAACCAAAACGATCAATTAGCATATTATTTTCAAAAAAGACTGCAAGATGTCCTTGTTTATCATACATGAGCCCTTTGTATTTCATTAAAGGGCTATCAACAGGAATATTTAAAATTTGAGCAGTCTTTGTGTCTGCGTAAAGTAAGGTGACTTTTTGATTCGATTTTGCCAAGGTTATTTGACAATTGTTTGTAATCAAATCAATTGCAGGAGCAGAAGCAGCAATTTGTTGGGTGAGATCTGGATAGATATATTCAGGAATATAAGTTGTATTGATACAAATTGGTTGAGTACCATCTGAATAAAGCCAAACAATTTTGTATATTTTCGATTTTTCAGGAAGTAACATTTCGCTTGCAAGATAGTTATCTGCTTCTATTTTTTTGAAATCATATAATTCGTAAGTTAATTGTCCGCTATCTTCCTCTGAATGTAAGGAAAAATTACGAATGGATTGTAAAATGCGTTTAGGCGCTACGTAATAACCACTTCGTGGTTTTGAGATAATTGTTTTATCTTGAAGTAACAGATTCAAGGCTCCACGAACAGTTAAGCGTTGTACATGAAACAGCTCTGCCAGCTTTCGTTCCGAAGGCAGTTTGTCACCTGGAAGATAGTGTTCTTCCTTTAGCATGTATTTGATTTCTTTTGATAATGCAACATCTAAAGTTAATAAATTTTTTTTCATAAGAACTCCTAATATTATAATTTACTTGTAAATTATAATCAAATTATACGTTGTCAGTTCTTAAAAAGCAAATGGAAAGGAAAAAAGAAATGAATAAATAAAAAATAAATATAAAAACTGGTATAGTAAACCTGAAATGTGCTTCATACCAGAATAAAAGAAATATATGCATTGTGTATAAAAAAATGCATTTATATTTATAAAAATACAACAATATTCAATATTTTTTGCGTGAAATATTGAAAAAAATGAAAAAA
>NZ_JAQCZB010000016.1:20981-98214 GCF_027682785.1 Coprococcus sp. AF51-11b1
AATATTCAATATTTTTTGCGTGAAATATTGAAAAAAATGAAAAAAGTGGTATATTAAATTTAAAAATAGTCACCAATACAAAAGAAGGGAAAGGGAAAACACTATGTTGAAATTTAATGAACAGAAACAGATTGAAAGTGTGAATGGAGCGCTTGCTCTGAGAAATCAAATTAATGAATTGATTGATGGAATTTGTAAAGAAGGATACAAGAATATTTGTTGGCTCGGTATCGGTGGAACATATGCATCTTGCCTCCAGGCAGAGGTTCATATGAAAGAAAAATCAAAACTTTCATTTTTTGTTGAAAACGCAGCAGAGTATTTGACAACTGGAAATAAAAAAGTTGGAGAAGGAACTATTGTAATTATTTCGTCTGTTACAGGAACAACTTCTGAAATCGTAGATGGAGTAAAAAAAGCACAGAAGAGTGGAGCAAGGGTGATTGGTTTTATTGATGTTGCTACTGCAGAACTTGCAAAACTTGTAGACTATGTGATTACATATCCTGCCAATGAACAATTGAAATTTTATATGGTAGCAGATAGATTTATGTATAATGCAGGAGAATTTCCAGAATATGAGGATTTATACAAGGAGTTGGATCAGTATTTGGCAACTGCACTTGTGGAAGTTGAAAAGGAAGCAGATGCTTTCGGAGAAGAATTTGCAAATCGTCATAAGGATGACAAAATTCATTATTTTGTTGGGGCTGGGAACCAGTATGGTGCCACATATTCTTATGCAATGTGTTATTGGGAAGAACAGCATTGGATTCGTACAAAATCTATCCACAGTGCAGAATTTTTCCATGGAATGTTAGAAATAATTGACAAAGATACACCAGTTACAGTATTTATTGGGGAAGATTCTCAGAGATCATTGAGCGAGCGCGTTGCAAACTTCTTGCCACGCATTTGTGGAAAATACAATATTATTGATACCAAGAAATTTGAATTAAAAGGAATTAGTCCAGAGTACAGAGGATATATATCACATTTAGTGATGCATGCGGTAACACAGAGAATTGATGCACATATGGAAAAAGTCAATTGTCATCCTATGGAAATCAGAAGATATTACAGATGTCTGGACTATTAAGGTGGCAAAATGGACAGAAAGATAAGAGTAGCAGCAATAGGAGATAATTGTATTGATTATTATGATTCATTGAATGAATCTTATCCAGGGGGAAACCCAGTGAATGTTGCTGTATACATAAAACGATTAGGTGGAGAAAGTTCTTATACAGGTGCTGTTGGAACTGATTCATTCGGAAAAATCATGATAAGTGCAATTCAAAATAAAGGAGTCGATACTTCTCATATTCAAGTGCTGGATGGAAAAACCGCAGTTACACATGTTGACATTGTAGATGGAGATAGAGTGTTTGGAAAATATGAAGAAGGTGTTTTGGCAGACTTTAAGCTAAGAGAACAAGACATTTCCTTTATAAAGAAACATGATTTAGCGGTTACAGGAATTTGGGGAATGATTGAAGATGAGCTTCCACTTATTTCGAAAGAAATTCCAGTTGCATTTGATTTTGCCAATAAATTTGCAAATCCAATTGTTGAGAAAGCGATTCCATATGTGACATATGCATTCTTCTCTTTTGACGAGGAATCACGCAATGAGTTTAGACAGAAATATCATAGCATGGGCTTAAAAGAAAAAGAAAATTGTACGGAACAATTAAAGGAATTCATGAAAGCAATGCAACAAAAAGGACCTAAAGTCATTATTGCAACATTGGGGAAAAATGGAAGCATTGGGTATGATGGAAATTCTTGGTATCGATTTGGAATCATAGAGTGTAAAGTTGTTGATACAATGGGTGCAGGCGACAGTTTTATTGCCGGATTTTTATATGGGATTTTGAATGGATTGAATGTTCAAGATTCGATGGAAGCAGGAGCTCGGAATAGTGCGGTAACAATAGGGTATCAAGGGGCATGGTAGAAGGAGAATATAACGAATGAGAAAAAAAATAGTGGCAATTTTATTGATAGCTACGATGGCAATGGGGATTGCAGCATGCGGAGGTTCAGGGGACAAAAAAGACGATAATACAATTACAGTATGGTGTTGGGACAAAACATTTAATATTTTTGCAATGGAAGAAGCTGCAAAAATTTATCAAGAAGATCATCAAGATGTGAAAATTGATATTGTCGAAGTTGGAGATGTAGATGTACAGTCTAGACTTACTACGGCTGGTATATCAGGAGATCTAAGCACATTGCCAGATATTTTTTTGATGCAAGACCAGGCATTCCAAAAAAATGTATTATCTTATCCAGATGTATTTACAGAAATTTCTGAAAAGAAAATTGATTTTTCAGAATTTGCTCCTGGTAAAACAGATTTTTCTGTTGTAGATGGAAAACACTATGGAGTGCCTTTTGACAACGGAGCAGCAATTGCTTGTTATCGTACAGATATTTTGCAAGAAGCTGGAATGACTTTAGAAGATTTTACAGATATTACCTGGGATGAGTGGGTTGAAAAAGGCAAAGTAGTACTGGAAAAAACAGGAAAACCATTATTGACAACGACAGCAGGCGAATGTGATTTGCTTACGATGATGTTGCAGTCTGCAGGAGCATCTTTGTTTAATGAAGATGGAACAACGAATATTGCAAAAAATGACACTTTGAAGAAGGTAATTGATACATATTGTAAAATGAAAGATTCAGGTGTGTTACAGGAAGTAAATAACTGGGATGAATACACTGGCTCAATGTTGAACAGTGAAGTTGCAGGTGTGATTAATGGGTGTTGGATTATGGGAACAATTCAGACAGCTGAGGATCAGTCAGGAAAATGGGCTATTACAAATATTCCAAAACTTACAAATGTAAAGGGTGCCACAAACTATTCAAATATTGGAGGTTCTTCCTGGGCAATCTCAGGGAATTGTGGAAACGTAGAGTTAGCAGAAGATTTTCTTGCATCTACATTTGCTGGAAGTACAGAGTTATATAATAATATTCTCTCTTGTGGAGCAATTGCTACATGGACACCAGCAGGAGATTCTGATGCATATGCAGTACCGAATGAATTTTTCTCTGGTGATGCAGTGTTTGAAAAAATAGTTGACTATTCAACAAAAGTTCCTTCTATTATTACGGGACCATATTTCCATGAAGCAAGAGACGCAATCTCTGTTGCGACAACAAATATTACAAATGGTGCAGATTTAGAGAAAGAGCTTAAAAAAGCGGACGATACTGTTAATTTTAATATGGGACAGTAAGAAAGGTTCCTATCATACAAGGGGATGGAATGTAGAACCATCCCCCTTATGGATAGAGAGGAGGAGTTTTTGTGTCTAACAAACCAAGAAAAATGACGTTGGAAAAAAAGCATAATTTAACAGGATGGGCTTTTTTGACACCAGCAACATTTTTGATTGCGGTGTTTAGTTTTTGGCCAATGATCAAAGCATTAGTTTTATCTTTTCAGACGGGGAAAGGTAGAAATATGCAGATGGCTGGATTTACAAATTACATCAGAATGTTTCAAGATGATGTATTTATTCAGTCAATAAAAAACACATTTTTTTATTTCATTCTTCAAGTGCCCATTATGCTTGTAGTAGCGATGGTGTTAGCTTGTATTCTAAATAAAAAAGACTTACGGTTTAAAGGATTTTTCCGAACAATGATTTTTTTGCCGTGTACAACTTCATTGGTTGCGTACTCAATTATTTTTCGGTCTTTGTTTGCAAATGATGGATTAGTAAATTATGTTCTAGTGAATTTGGGAATTT
The DNA here is from genome assembly GCF_027682785.1 of Coprococcus sp. AF51-11b1. Classification (NCBI taxonomy): domain Bacteria; kingdom Bacillati; phylum Bacillota; class Clostridia; order Lachnospirales; family Lachnospiraceae; genus Coprococcus; species Coprococcus sp. AF51-11b1. The sequence continues at coordinate 24,755 of NZ_JAQCZB010000016.1, forward strand.
TGGATAAACCATATAATTTTTTGACACAACCATTTGCGGCAAAAATAGTTATCATATTGGCTCTTTTGTGGAGATGGACAGGATATAATATGGTATTTTTCCTTTCTGGATTGCAAAACATTGAATATTCAGTATACGAAGCTGCGAAAATTGATGGAGCATCAGCAATACAGACATTTTTTAAGATTACTGTTCCATTATTAAAACCAACTATCTTGTTGACAGCAATAATGTCAACAAATGGAACATTACAGTTATTTGATGAATCAATTAACTTGACCGATGGAGGTCCTGCGAATGCTTCGATCTCTATGTCACATTACATATATAATTTATGTTTTAAGTATGTGCCGAATTTTGGATATGCAGCAGCGATGTCCTTCTTTATATTACTGTTGGTTGCAGTATTAGCACTTATACAAATGAGGGTGGGTGATAAACGTGATTAAAAAAATGAAAAATATAGGAATGTATGCATTCTTGATTTTGGTTACTTTTATTTCAGTATTTCCTTTGTACTGGATGGTAAGTGCATCCACAAACAAAAGTGTGGATGTATCAAAAGGTGTATTATCGTTTGGCTCTCATTTGGGAGAAAACTTGAAAAATCTGCTGGCAAATCAAGATGTATGGGCTGCATTGGTCAATTCATTTAAATATGCAATATTACTTACAATAGTTTCGATGGTGATATGTTCCTTGGCAGGATATGGATTTGAAATTTATCATGATAAAGCAAAAGATGCCGTGATGGGTGTGATTCTTCTTGCGATGATGGTTCCATTTATTACGATATTGGTCCCATTGTTTCAGATGGTTGCAAAAATGAAAATGTTAAATAGTACGTTGGGATTCATTTTACCAACGATATCAACCCCATTTTTAATCATGATGTTTCGGCAGAGTGCAAGATCATTTCCTCGTGATATTATTGAAGCTGCCAGATTAGATGGACTTTCGGAAATTAGAATCTTCTTTCAGATGTTTATTCCTACAATGAAATCAACATATGCAGCGGCTATGACTATTACATTTATGAATGCTTGGAATAGTTATATGTGGCCGAAAGTAATCATGACACAATCCGAGAGCATGACAATGCCAATGGTTGTAGCAAATCTGACAGAGGGATATGTAACAGACTATGGAATGCTTATGTTGGCAGTCTTAATATGTACATTGCCTACCGCCTTAGTATTCTTTATTTTACAGAAGAGTTTTGCAGAAGGTATTACTGGAGCTGTAAAATAATAAATGATATCTATAAAGAAAGGGATTAGAAATGGAATATAAAAAAATAAATATGCCAGGTCTTCTGCATGGTGGAGATTATAATCCTGAACAATGGTTAGATAGACCGGATATTCTTGAAGAGGATATCCGGTTAATGAAATTAGCGCATGTAAATAATGTTTCACTAGGAATATTTTCGTGGGCATTTTTAGAGCCAGAAGAAGGAAAATATCAGTTTGACTATTTAGAAGAAATTATTAACCGTTTATATGACAATGGCATCTATACAAATCTAGCTACACCAACAGGTGCAATGCCAAATTGGATGACTCAAAAATATCCTGAAGTAATGCAGACAGATGAAAACGGGATACAGAATTTACCAGGAAAAAGGCATAATTTTTGTTACACGTCTGCTGTTATGAGAGAAAAAACTAGAAAGTTGGATTTGAAATTATCAGAACGCTTTGGAAAACATCCAGGAGTAATTCTTTGGCATATATCAAATGAATACGGAGGAAATTTTAGGGATGCTTCTTGTCATTGCGAAGAATGTCAAAAAGCATTTCGGAAATGGTTGAAAAAAAAATACAAAACATTGGATGCATTGAATCATGCATGGTGGAGTGCGTTTTGGAGTCATACTTATACCGATTGGGAACAGATTCATTCACCTTCTCCGAGGGGAGAGGATGAATTACACGGTTTGAAATTGGACTGGAAAAGATTTGTGAGCGAACAGTTACAGGACTTTTGTAGAGAAGAGATTCGAGCTGTTAAAACATATTCGGATCTTCCAGTTACAACAAACATGATGATGTATTTTTCACCATTGGATTATGATAAATGGGCAAAGGAGTTGGATGTGATTTCTTGGGACTCTTATCCGAGTTGGCATACAAAAGAAGATGAAGTACCGATTGCTGTGTGGGCAGCCTTTATGCATAACCAGATGAGAGGATTTCAGAAGAAGCCATTTTTGATGATGGAATCAACACCATCACTTGTGAATTGGGATGAGGAAAATAATGTAAAAAGACCGGGGATGAATTACTTATCTTCAATGCAGGCAATTGCGTTAGGTTCGAATAGTGTTCTTTATTTTCAATGGAGAAAAAGCAGAGGATCGAGTGAAAAGTTTCATGGAGCGGTTGTTGGTCATGATGCGTCAGAAAAGAATAGAGTTTTTCAAGAAGTTGCTTGGATTGGCAAAGATCTAGAAAAGCTAAGCAGTCAAATACTAAGTACATGTAATAGGGCGAAGGTAGCTATTATTATGGATTGGGAAAATTGGTGGGCTCTTTCTGACGCACAAGCAATATCGAGAAAATTTGATTATACGGAAGAACTTTTAAAATATTATCGGGTTTTTTGGGAAAAAGGAATTGAAGTTGATATAATTTCCATGGATCGAGAGTTGTTAGATTATCAGCTTGTGGTTGCTCCGACCTTGTACTTGCATAAAAAAGAGTATATTCATAAAGTAGAAGCATACGTGGAAGCAGGTGGAATATATGTAACAACTTATTGGAGTGGAGTAGTAAATGAAACAGATTTATGTTTTATTGGAGAGAGACCACATGAGAGATTGCTAGGATTATCAGTTGATGAGATTGATGTGGGGAATGAATATTTTCCAAATACTTTCTCCTATAAAGACGGTGTATATAAAGCCGGTGTGTTAAGAGAAGTTGTGACACTTCAAACTGCAAAGCCGTTGGGAACATACTTGCAAGATTACAATGTAAATACTCCAGCAATTACAGAAAATGCGTATGGCAAAGGAAAAGCTTACTATGTTGCTGTTCAACCAGATCTGGAATTTTTGAAAGAATTTTTGGGCGATGTAATTGAGGAAGCAAATGTGGAAGCAAATTTGACGGAAACATTACCTTATGGAGTTACTGTTTCAAAAAGAAGTGGAAAAGAACAGAAAGATGATGTATATTTTCTTCAGAATTTTAACAGACATCCTGTGAAGATGGTATTGAATGAATGTTATACAAATTTGATTACTGATGAAATCCTTACAGGTTCAATAAAACTGCAAACATATCAATGTATTGTGATGCAAAAGAAATAAGATTCCGTAATAGGGAGGAATTCACATTGAAATCAAAGGCAAAGACATTTTTAATTGATATTTTACTTGATATTGTAGGTGGTTGTTTCATTGCGATTGGAGTCTATAATTTTGCAGTGGCATCTGGATTTCCGGTAGCAGGTATATCAGGTATTGCAATCGTGTTTTATTATTTTTGGAAAATTCCAATTGGTACAATGACGACAATTTTGAATATTCCAATTATTTTAATTTGTTACAAGTTGTTGGGAAAACAATTTTTTTTAAGATCAATAAAGACAATGTTAATTTCTAATATACTGATGGACTGGGTTGTTCCATTGTTTCCAATTTACCAAGGTGATATGATGTTATCTTGTATTTGTATGAGTGTATTCTCAGGAATCGGATATGCATTAATTTACATGAGAGATACCTCTACAGGTGGAGCAGATTTTGTTTTGATGGCAATACACAAGGCAAAGCCACATATTTCTGTAGGAAAAATTATCATTGTTATGGATTTTATTATTGTAATTATTGGTGGAATTCTGATGCATGGAAACATTGATAAGATTATTTATGGATTAATTGGAACGTATATTCTATCATTTGTCGTAGATAAGCTAATGTATGGCGTTGATGCTGGAAAACTTGCTTTGATTGTAACAGAAAAGGGACCACAAATTGCGGCAAAAATTGATGAGCTATCACAACGAGGGGCAACTTTGATTAAGGCAGAAGGAAGTTATACAGGACGTGAAAAAGAAGTATTAATGTGTGCATGTAACAATAAAGAAATGCATACGATTCAAGAAGCTGTAAAGAAAGTAGATTCATCAGCGTTTCTTGTTACAATGGAATCGAATGAAGTGCGTGGAAAAGGATTCAAGCCAATATAATATAAAAATTAAGAAGTTCTAGCATGGATCGGTATAAGATTGGATCCGGAACATTATCTTTAATTATGGAACGTTATCACGCGGGAGGAATTCCGATTGAAGAACTCCAGATGATGCCACCAAAAGAGGTGGAATTACTTTTTTATCCTCAGAAAAATATTAAAAAGAAGGATATTCCACTTCCAGATTTCCAGTACTACTATGATAGGATTCATGCAAATTAAAATCAATTAAGAAAAATAGGCGGATATGAGCAGCAGGACAATGAAAAAAGTTTTTGTCCTACTGCTTTTTCGGTTAATAAAATTTCAGATCTGTGAAATAATGTGAGTAAAAAGAGAAAACTAGGAGGACACATTATGAGCGGAATGAAATTTGAAAAAGAAATCTTTATGAAGTATTTGATCGAGCGGGAAGCATCGGAGGCAACAAAGAAGAAATATATGACAGATGTAACGACTTTTTATTCTTATGCAGCAGAAGCGGAAGAAATAGATAAGGAACTTCTGCTTGCTTACCGGGAGTGGCTGATGCAGCATTATGCAGTAAGCAGTGTAAATTCGATGCTTGTGGCACTGAATCAGTATTTACTTGCCGTTGGGCTTGGAAAATGGAAGCTCCGCAGAGTCCGTGTACAGGGCTGTAATTCAAAGATGATGGAAAGAGAACTGCAGAAATCCGATTATATCAAACTGGTGCGGAAAGCAAAAGAGCAGGGAAAGGAACAGCTTGTAATGATTATGGAGACGCTTGCGGGGACAGGAATCCGGATCAGTGAGCTAAGATATTTTTCAGTTGATAGTGTTCAAAGAGGGATCGTGAAGGTGTGGAATAAAGGAAAATACAGACCGGTTATTTTAACGGATCAGTTGAGAAAAAGACTGTTGTATTATATAAGAAAAAACAGAATTCAAAAGGGAAATGTGTTTATAACGAGATCGGGTCATGAAAAAGACCGGTCGAATATATGGAGAGAATTAAAACAGCTTGCAGTAAGTGCGGGGGTGGAAACTGAAAAAGTATTTCCGCATAATTTCAGACATATGTTTGCAAGAATTTTTTACAGGGTTACTGGGAATCTGTTGCAGCTTGCGGATATTCTGGGACACAGCAGTATCGAGGTGACAAGGATTTATGCTTCGGATGGAATTATGGAATGGAAAAAGAGCATGGAAATGTTAGAGATGCTTGTAGAATGACGACATAATGTTAATTATGTTGTAATATAAATCGTCCAAACTCAGTCCAATTATATTCTAGTCTGTATTACAAAGACTGTCAACATTAAAAATCGTTACAAAAATGCAAAACAGTCCTTTCACTTTAATTATGTAAAACATTTATTTTTTCCTTTTTATTTTCATATTTTCGAGTCAAAATACCTATATCGAAAACTACAACATAATTAACATTATGTAGAAAAGAGGGAGCATATGGAAAGAGATATATTTGATGACATGATAAAGAGAGTAGACTGTTCATATGTATCCGATCTGAGATACAACAAAAAAATAGTAGAATCCAAGCTGAAAACGATGGATTTAAGTTTATATGATGAGAAGCAGCTGGAAGAATTTGCACAATATGTATTTAACTGTGGATGGAGTGAAATCGGCAGTAAGCTTGATAAATAAAAGATAAAATAATGAAAATGGATGCGGGATATGATAAAATGAATATCATATTCCGTATTTTTTGTGTATACGATGAGCCAAGTGCAGATTTGTGCTTGCACAAGGATCTGCATTTGTCGAATGTACATCACCTGGCTGTTAAGCGAGATGGTGTACAAAGTATACAAATCGAGCAGGAGTCAGCCTGCTCGATTATTTAGAGAGAGGAGACAGCAGGAATGTCACACATCATTTTCCATATAGATGTCAATTCAGCCTACCTTAGTTGGACGGCAGTAGAACAACTGAAAAATGGTGCCGATGTGGACATCCGCACAATCCCCGCGATCATCGGCGGTGACAAAGAATCACGCCATGGGATCGTATTGGCGAAATCTCCTTCGGCAAAGAAATTCGGCATCCGGACGGGAGAGCCGGTGGTAAATGCGTTCCGCAAGTGTCCGAATCTTCACATGGATCCGCCAAATCACAGGATGTACAGGGAGTATAGCCGGAGACTGATGGATTTCCTGAAAACCTATACATCGGAAATCGAGCAGGTCAGTGTGGACGAGTGCTATATGGATTTTACCGGAATCGCACAGCGCTTTTCTTCGCCGGTGGAGGCTGCGTATGAAATCAAAGCCCGGGTTTATGAAAAGTTTGGGTTTACCGTGAATGTGGGAATTTCGACAAACAAGCTTCTGGCAAAAATGGCATCAGACTTTGAAAAGCCAAACCGTGTCCACACTCTTTTCCCTGAAGAGGTCAAGGAAAAAATGTGGCCGCTCCCGGTGAGTGAGCTTTTTATGGCAGGGAAGTCCAGTGTGGCGATTCTGGAAAAGCTGGAAATCCGGACAATTGGTGAGCTTGCGAAGACAGATCCGAAGCTTCTGGAATTCCATTTGAAAAGTCATGGGAGAACGCTGTGGGAATTTGCGAATGGAATCGGTGATGCAAAGGTGCAATCCGAGGAGACCGCAGCAAAGGGTGTCGGTAATTCCACCACACTTCCAAAAGATGTGGAAAAGGCAGAGGATGCAAAAAAGGTTCTATTTTCTCTGGCAGAAAGTGTGGGAAAGAGACTAAGGAAAGCAGGGCAGAAAGCCAATATGGTTAGTGTGGAAATCCGCTACAGTGATTTTCAGAATGTATCTCACCAGAAGCAGCTTGGCAGAGCATCCGGTGCAGATCAGGTGATCTACGAGGCGGCCTGCAGTCTGTTCGATGAGCTGTGGAACGGTAAGCCGATCAGATTGCTTGGTGTTCGCACAGCGAAGCTTGTGGATGAAGATGAACCGGAGCAGTTAAGCCTGTTTGACCTGCAATTCGAGGTGAAGTCTGAGAAGCCGAAGAAGAGCATGGAAAAGCTGAAAAAGCTCAGTGCGGCAATGGGAGAGATCCGCGGAAAGTATGGGGCGGATGCGGTGATACGGGGCAGTGTTCTGGAGCAGAGAGAAAAAGAGAAGAAATATGAAAAGAAACAGTTCTGAAAATTTCCCGGGAAACTTTCAGAGCTGTTTCCATGCCTTGACACCTAAAGAATCCCTGGAGTATAATGAGATGATATGTAGAAATATAAGGGGATAGAAAGGAGCTTCTTTAAACAATGGAATTTAAAGACAGAGAATTTATTCCGGTACTGCTTGGTGGAGATATCAATACTTACAGTGTTGCCCGCGCATTTTATGAGCAGTATCAGGTGAAGACATATATATTTGGAAAGTTTGCAACAGGACCGAGTTACGGAAGTAAGATCATCGAATATCATCCGAATCCGAAGATTGATACGGACGATTATTTTCTTCAGACAGTCAATGGATTTGCAAAAAAGCATAAAGACAAAAAGATTATGCTCATCGGATGTGGTGACAGTTATGTGGCGCTGATCAGTAAGCATAAGGCAGAGCTTGAGAAAAATATTATCGCACCATATATCGATTTTGATCTGATGAACAGTCTGCAGCAGAAAGAGACTTTCTACAAGTTGTGCGAAAAGCATGGGGTAGATTATCCGGGAACGATTATTTACGATCAGTCCATGGGACTGGATTTTGAGATGAATTTCCCGTACCCGGTAATTTTAAAGCCGTCTGACAGTATTTCTTACTGGGAGCATCCGTTTGCAACCCAGAATAAGATCTACACGATCAAGGACAGAAAAGAACTGGAAAAAGTAATTCGGGATATCTATGGGGCAGGTTATACAGATAAACTGATTATCCAGGATATGATTCCGGGAAATGATGAATATATGCGTGTTCTGACTTCTTATTCTGACCGGAATGGAAAAGTTAAAATGATGTGTCTGGGACATGTACTCCTGGAAGAACACACACCACACGGACTTGGAAATCATGCAGTTATCATCACAGAGCCAAACGAAGAGCTGATGATGAAGGTGAAGAATCTGCTGGAAGATTTGCACTATGTAGGATTCTCCAACTTTGATATCAAGTATGACAGGCGTGATGGCAAATACCGTTTCTTCGAGATCAACACCCGCCAGGGACGAAGTAATTATTATGTGACAGGATCTGGATTCAATGTTGCAAAATATGTAGTAGAAGAATATGTTTACGGAAAAGAACTGCCGCTTGAATTTGCAAAAGAAGAACATCTCTGGATGACAGTACCGAAGGCAGTTGCTTTCAAATATATCAAAGAAGAAGCAAACCGTGAGAAGATGAGACGCCTTCTTAAGGAAAAGAAGATGGTCAATCCGGTATTTAAGAGAGGTGATTTTAAACCAAGACGTTATCTTGCTATGGTGAAGAATCATCTCAGACAGTTTGGTAACTTTAAGAAATATTACAGCTAAGAGAAGCTGAAACAGGGAGAATGATATGCTGAAAAAATTAGGTGTTATCGGCGGAATGGGACCGGAGGCGACAAGTTTTTATTATGCAAGAGTGATCGCGAGGACAAAGGCGGAGAGTGATCAGGAGCATATCAACATGATCATTTTAAGTCATGCGACAATGCCGGACAGGACACAGGCAATCCTTACAGGAAATAAGCTTCCGTTTCTGAAAGCGATCACACAGGACGCAAGAGATCTGGAGATGCTGGGAGTGGAAAATATTGCGATTCCGTGCAATACCTCACACTATTTCCTGGAAGATATCCAGAAATCTACAAGTGTTCCGATCATCAATATGGTAGAGGAGAGTGTCAGATATGTAGTAGAGGCTCATCCAAAAGTGAAGAAGATCGGGATCATGGGAACAGATGGAACGATGCAGGCAAAGACTTACCACCGAGCCTGCGAAAAATTTGGAATCACACCGGTAGTTCCGGGAGAAGCCTGCCAGAAAGATGTGATGTCGCTGATCTATGATGATATCAAAAAAGGAAAGCCGGGAGACAAGAACAAATTTGACCGTGCTTATAATGATCTGAAGGCAAAAGGTTGTGATGCAGTAATTCTTGCATGCACAGAGATTTCGGTATTCAAAGAATATTATCAGGTACCGGCAGACTGCATGGATGCAATGGATGTTCTGGTAAGAGAATCCATCATCAGATCCGGCGCAGAGTACCGGGAATAATACCGGAAAGAATATAAGGGAGAAAAATACCAGATGGAAAAATACACATTACAGGAGTACGCAAATCTGTTACAGAACCTGCGTATGATGAAAGAATTTTATTCAAATGGGGAAGAAGAAAAAAACGTAGGATATCTGACCTATGATTCCAGAGAGGTGACGGAAGGGACATTGTTTATTTGCAAAGGTGCGGCATTTAAGGCTGAGTATCTGGATGCAGCGATCGAAAAAGGTGCGATTGCTTATGTCAGCGAAGTAAAATATGAAACGAAAGAAGATGTTCCATATTTTCTGGTAGACGATATCCGTAAGGCGATGCCTCCACTTGCAGAGAAGTTCAATAATGCACCGTGGAAGAAACTGACGATCACCGGAATCGGCGGAACAAAAGGAAAATCCACTTCCGCTTACTATATGAAAGCAATCGTGGATGATTATATGGAAGCAACCGGTGGAAAGGAAAGTGCAGTCCTTTCTTCAATCGATATTTATGACGGAGTGATCAAGAAAGAATCCCATATTACTACGCCGGAGTCGGTAGAATTGCAGGAGCATCTGCGCCATGCCGTAGAAAGTGGTATTACATTTGCCGAGATGGAAGTATCTTCACAGGCGTTAAAATACAATCGTGTCGATAACATGCAGTTTGATGTGGGAATTTTTCTGAATATTTCAGAGGACCATATCAGTCCGATCGAGCATCCGGATTTTGAAGACTATTTTTCGTCTAAACTGAAAATTTTCGGAAAATCACGTTACGGAGTTGTGAACATGGATGCAGATTTTGCAGACCGTATTCTGAAAGAGTCAAAGGTCTGTGAGAAGGTGCTGACGTTCAGTACAAAGAATCCGGAAGCGGATGTTTATGGTTATGAGATCCAGAAAGACGGACATGAAACGGTATTTATGGTAAAGACAGAGCTGTTTGATGAAGAATTCCGTCTGACGATGCCGGGACTTTTCAATGTGGAAAATGCACTGGCTGTCATTGCGGCATCCATTCTTCTTGAAATCCCGAAGGAGTATATGCACAGCGGTCTTTTGAGGGCAAGATCCAGTGGACGTATGGAGCTTTATGGAAGTGCAGATAAGAATCTGATCGCTGTTGTGGATTATGCACACAACAAGCTTAGTTTTGAAAAGCTGTTCTCTTCAATTAAAGATGAATATCCGGATTATAATATCGTATCGATCTTCGGATGCCCAGGAAAGAAAGCATTTATCCGGAGAAGAGACCTTGGAACGGTAGCTGGTCAGTATGCGAAAAAGGTTTATCTGACAGCGGAAGATCCGGGATATGAGCCGGTAGAGCAGATTTCCAAAGAAATCGCACAGTATGTGGAAGCACAGAACTGTCCGTATGCCATGATCGAGGATCGGGGAGAGGCAATCAAAGCAGCGATGGATGAAGCAGAGGGAAAGACTATTTTCTTGATTACCGGAAAAGGAAATGAGACAAGACAGAAATATGGCTGTGAGTATCTGGACTGCAAATCAGATACACAGTATGTTAAAGAATATCTTGCCGAGTATGATAAAAAGCATCAATAGAGACTGAGAGATGGGTGGGTGTTCCTGCAAACGCACAGGATGCGTGAAAACGAAAGCAGGAAATCCACCCATTTTATATATTTTCATATCCGGTGTGACGTTTGAGGGGAAACAGCATATTCTGAAAGCAAAGAGTCCAAAAAGAGGAGCCTTATGAAGCTTTCGGTTCTGTTTAAAAGGATTCAGCATGCGGTGATCCAAATGCCAGAATTAGAAGAAGAGATGGAAATCCGGGGGATTACCTGTAATTCCCAAAAGGCAGAAGAAGACAGTCTGTTTGTCTGCATTCAGGGAAGCCGGGCAGATGGACATGATTATATAGAAGAAGCCTGCAACCTTGGGGCATCCTGCATTCTGATAGAAAAACTGGTATCTGGGGGAAGGATGCTGAAGTTTCCGGAAAATGTTGCCGTCGTTCTGGTAAAAGATACACGGGAAGCTCTTGCCGGGATCAGCAGGATCTGGTTTGGAAGTCCTGCTGATAAGTTGAAAGTGATTGGCGTGACCGGCACAAAGGGGAAAAGTACGGTGGCAGTGATGATCCGGGAGATGCTGGAAAGCCTTGGCCAAAAATGCGGACTGATCGGTACGATCGGCCACCATCTTGGAAATGAAGTGGTAACTTCGCAAAATACGACCCCGGATGCCTTTACCATTCAGTCGTATTTTGCTAAAATGGTAGAAGCAGGTTGCCACTATGCGGTGATGGAGGTATCTTCACAGGGAATAAAGCAGCATCGGATCGATGGAATCTGGTTTGAAATTGCGGTATTCACTAATTTCGGGGAGGATCACATCGGACCAGGCGAGCATGCAAGTCTTGGGGAATACCGATATTACAAATCATGTCTTTTTGAACAGTGCAGGATTGGAATAGGGAATCTGGATGATGCACAGTGCAGCTATATGTTCCAGAGAAAATGTTGCACGAAATACGGATTTACCTGTCGGGAAGAAGAAGGGCAGGAAAGAGGATTTAGAAACAGTCATGTACTGACGGCAGAAAAAATCAGTTTTCTGATGGAAGGTGGAGAACTTAAAACGGTATTTTATGCAGATGATAGAAAATATGAGCTTGCCCTTCCTGGAAAATTTAATGTGTACAATGCACTGGCTGCTTTACAGACGGTGAGCTGTCTTGGATTTGAAAGAGAAGAAGCAGGAGATGTGTTAAAGCATCTGGTGGTAAGAGGCAGGATGGAACGGGTAGATGCAGGAGAACATATCCTGTGTTACATTGATTACGCGCATAATGCCATGAGTCTTGCAAAAGTGCTTAAAATGCTGAGAATTTACGAACCAGAACGTATTTTACTGGTGTTTGGATGTGGAGGCAACCGTGCCGGAAGCAGAAGAAGCGGGATGGGAAGAGTGGCAGGAGAGCTTGCGAATCTGACGATTATCACTTCAGATAATCCGAGATGGGAAGAGCCGGCGAAGATTATGGCAGACGTTGAAGAAGGCATCAAAGAAACTTCCGGAGCCTATCGGATGATCCAGGATCGGGAAGAGGCAGTACTCTTTGCGGTGGAAATGGCAAGACAAGGGGATATCCTTCTGATTGCGGGAAAGGGACATGAAAATTACCAGGAGATCCAGGGAGTCAGGTATCCGATGGATGACCGGGAACTGGTGCGAAAAGCCGTCAGGCTTGCTGCACAAAAGAGACAGAAAAAGGAACAGACAGAATGTACGCAGACATTATTATAGATATTACACATGAAAAACTGGATAAAGTATTTCAGTACCGTGTACCGGAAGAACTGGAAGGAGATTTACGAACCGGTGCAGGCGTCATTGTGCCGTTTGGACGGGGGAACCGGGAAACGAAGGGGTATATTGTCGGTTTTTCGGAAACATGTGATTATGATGCGGAAAAAATAAAGGATATTCTGCGCACAGATACATCAAGTGTAGCGATTGAGGCAAGGCTGGTTGCACTTGCTGCGTGGATGAAAGAATATTATGGAGGTACGATGATCCAGGCATTGAAAACGGTGCTTCCGATCAAGCGTACCGAGCAGCAGAAGGAACAGCGGATTTTAAAAAGATGTATTTCCAGAGAAGCAGGCGAAAAGAAGCTGGAAGAATATCTTCACAAGAACCAGAAAGCGCGGGCAAGACTGATGGCAGCACTTTTGGATGATGAAGAGGTAGAATATTCTCTGATCAGCCAGAAGCTGAATATCACGCTGACGGTGGTGAGAGCTCTTGAAGAGCAGGGGGTTCTGGAAATCAAAAATCATAAAATTTACCGTAATCCTGTGAAAGAAAAAGAGCAACAGCGGCATTTTATTACCTACACGGAGGAGCAGGAAAGAGCAATCCGGACGTTTGAAAACGATTATAAAAAAGGGATCCGAAAGACCTATCTTTTATACGGTGTGACCGGAAGCGGCAAGACAGAGGTCTATATGGAAATGATCCGGCAGGTGGTAAAGGAAAAGCGGCAGGCAATCGTGCTGATCCCGGAGATCGCATTGACTTACCAGACGGTGATGCGCTTTTACAGGACATTTGGGGAACGCGTTTCCATCATGAATTCCAGACTTTCAGCGGGAGAGCGGTATGACCAGATGATGCGGGCGAAAAAAGGAGAGATTGATGTGATGATCGGTCCAAGATCTGCGCTTTTTACCCCGTTTCCGAGTCTTGGGCTGATCGTGATCGATGAGGAACATGAGGCAGCTTATAAAAGTGAACAGGTTCCCCGGTATCATGCGCGGGAGACGGCAATCGAACGCGCAAGCCTGGAAGGGGCAAGTGTGGTACTGGGATCGGCAACCCCTTCCATGGAAGCATTTTACCGGTGCGAGCTGGGAGAGTATACGTTGCTGGAATTAAAGAGGCGGACTGCAAAAGCAGAGCTCCCGGAGGTCTACACGGTGGATATGCGTGAAGAACTGCAAAAAGGGAACCGTTCTATTTTAAGTGACAGGCTCCATGAGCTGATGGAAGACCGTCTGAAAAAGAAAGAACAGATCATTTTGTTTCTGAATCGAAGAGGGTATGCCGGATTCCTTTCTTGCAGGTCCTGCGGATATGTAGTAAAATGTCCTCATTGTGATGTTTCACTGGCAGCGCACAATAATGGGAAAATGGTGTGCCACTACTGTGGCTACGAAGAAACGGTTGCAAAAAAATGCCCGTCCTGCGGCTCCCCTCATATCGGAGGTTTCCGCGCAGGAACACAGCAGATTGAAGAACTGGTAAAAAAGGAATTTCCGCAGGCAAGGGTACTTCGGATGGATCTGGATACTACAAGATCCAAAGAAGGACATGAAAAGATTCTATCTGCATTTGCAAATGAAGAGGCAGATATTCTTGTCGGAACGCAGATGATCGTAAAAGGACATGATTTTCCAAATGTGACCCTGGTTGGCGTGCTTGCTGCGGATATGTCCTTATACTCGGATGATTTCCGGTCAGCAGAGAGGACATTCGAGCTTCTGACGCAGGCTGCGGGAAGGGCCGGAAGAGGGGCAAAAAAAGGAGAGGTCGTGATTCAGACCTACAGCCCGGAGCATTATAGTATCCAGACGGCAGCACGTCAGGATTATCAGGCATTTTATACAGAAGAGATGAATTACAGGGAACTGATGGGGTATCCGCCGGCAGAGCATCTGATGGCGGTACTGGTAGCCTGTGAGGATGAAGCACTTCTGGAAAAAGGAATGCACTATCTCAAATTATATGCAATGCGGATCACGAAGAACCGCAAGGTGCAGGTGATTGGTCCGGCAGCTCCGGCAGTCGGAAAGGTCAAGGATGTGTACCGGAAAGTTTTGTATCTGAAGCAGGAATCCTATGAGATCCTGATTGAAATGAAAGATAAAATGGAACAATATATTGAATTGAACCGGGGATTTGCAAAGATGCGGATTCAGTTTGATTTTGATCCGATGAGTGGATTTTAAAAGAAAAGGCAGGAGGAAGAACAAATGGCAATTAGAAAAATCAGAGAAATAGGCGATGAAGTACTGACAAAGGTGTGTAAGGAAGTAACAAAGATGACACCAAGAACAACAGAACTGATCGATGATATGTTAGAGACCATGTACGAGGCAATGGGGGTAGGTCTTGCTGCACCACAGGTTGGAATTCTCAAAAGAATCGTTGTCATCGATATCGGAGAAGGTCCGGTTGTCATGATCAACCCACGCATCGTAGAGAGCAGCGGAGAACAGACCGGGGAAGAAGGATGTCTTAGTGTACCAGGTAAATCCGGTATTGTTACCCGTCCGAATTATGTAAAAGCAGTAGCACTTGATGAAGATATGAAAGAATACGAGATCGAAGGCGAAGGACTGATGGCAAGAGCAATCTGTCACGAACTGGAGCATCTGGACGGTCATCTTTATGTAGAAAAAGTAGAAGGCGAACTTCACAGCACAGAATACGAAGAAGCCTAGGCTGGAAGCGGGAGGAAGATAAGATGAAGATAATATTTATGGGAACTCCTGATTTCTCAGTCGGAACACTGGAAGCACTGGTAGAAGCAGGACATGAAGTAGTGCTTGCTGTCACACAGCCGGACAAGCCAAAGGGCAGAGGCAAAGAAATGCAGTTCACTCCGGTAAAAGAATGTGCACTTGCACATAATATCCCGGTCTATCAGCCAAAGAAGATCCGGGAACCTGAATGTATCGAAGAATTGAAAAAATATCAGGCAGATGTCTGCGTAGTCGTGGCATTTGGACAGATCCTTCCAAAAGAGATTCTGGAAATGACACCGTACGGATGTATCAATGTCCATGCATCCCTTCTGCCGAAATACCGCGGTGCTGCACCGATCCAATGGGCGGTCATCAATGGAGAAAAAGTATCCGGTGTCACAACGATGCAGATGGATGAAGGCCTTGACACGGGTGATATGCTGGAGAAAGTAGAAATCACATTAGATAAAAAAGAAACAGGAGGAAGCCTTTTCGATAAACTTTCCGCAAAAGGAGCCGCACTCTGCGTCCATACCCTTGCAGAATTGGAAAAAGGAACCATTACTCCACAAAAACAGGGCGAAAGCACCACCGAATACGCAAAAATGCTCAACAAAAAATCCGGTGAGATCGACTGGACGAAAACAGCAGTAGAAATCGAACGCCTAATCCGCGGCTTAAATCCATGGCCAAGTGCCTACACCCAGTGGGAAGGCAAAACGATGAAAATCTGGGAAGCAGAAGTAGAGGATGTTGTAGAAACCATCGATACTCATGAGCCCGGAACGATCACAGAAGTCACAAAACACGGCTTCAAAGTCCAGACCGGTGAAGGCAGACTAGCCATCAAGTCCCTCCAGATCCCAGGCAAAAAACGCATGGAAGCCGATGCCTTCCTACGCGGATACCACATAGAAACAGGAACAAGATTAGGCTAGAGTTTACTTTTAGAATTTGAGCTTTGCAAATTTAACAAATATTTTTCGACCTAACATATTTGGCGCATTTGTCCCATCGTGCACCGCACGATAGGACAAACAGCCGACACCCATTGAAAAATGTAGCCCGGAAGCGAAAGATATTCGCTAAGCAGGTCATCGAAAACGTCGGCACTTAATAAGGCTGAGCGTTAGCGAAAGCCGAATTTAGTACCGCTACGTTTCCGGACTAAGCGCGAGCGGGCCTGCGTGCGAATATCTTTCGCTTCCGGGCGGACCCTTATTCAACAAGGAGGCAAACATGTACTACCCATATTATTTTGATCCAACTTATTTCCTTGTCATCATCGGCGTCATCATCTGCGCCTTTGCATCCGCCAAAGTGAATTCCACCTACGCCAGGTACGATCAGGTCCGCAACCACGCCGGAATCACCGGTGCGATGGCTGCGGAGCAGATCCTCAGGATGGAAGGGATTTATGATGTACAGGTGATGAGAGTAAGTGGAAAACTGACCGATCATTACGATCCGGCGAACCATGTACTGCGGCTTTCAGATTCCACCTACGGTTCGACATCGGTTGCGGCACTTGGAGTTGCAGCACATGAATGTGGACACGCGATCCAGCATGCAAGGCATTATGTACCGCTGACAATACGCGGAGCACTTGTTCCGGTGGCGAATTTTGGATCCGGGATTTCATGGCCGCTGATCATAATGGGATTATTTATCAGAGGAGAAATGTCTACATTGTTTATCAATCTTGGGATCCTGATGTTTTCATTGGCAGTGCTGTTCCAGATCATCACGCTTCCGGTAGAGTTTAATGCATCGGGAAGAGCACTTAAAATCCTGAAAAATTCAGGCATGCTATATGAATCAGAAGTACGTGAGGCAAGAAGTGTTCTTACAGCGGCAGCGCTTACCTATGTGGCGAGTGCAGCATCTGCACTTCTGCAGCTTTTAAGAATACTGATCCTGACAGGAGGAAGAAGAAATGACGACGAATAACCAGGGAGTAGGTACAAGAGAACTTGCACTGATGATCCTGCTGGAAATCGAGCGTGGAGAGAAAAGTCATATCGTGCTCAGACAGGTGCTGGAAAAATATCAGTATCTGTCCAAGCAGGACCGTGCATTTCTGACCAGGCTTGCAGAAGGGACAACAGAGCGGAGGATAGAACTGGACTATATTATCAACCAGTTTTCAAAAGTAAAGACAGAAAAAATGAAACCGGTGATCCGCAATATCCTGCGCTGTGCGGTCTATCAGATCAAATACATGGATCAGGTTCCGGATTCGGCAGCATGCAATGAAGCAGTCAACCTTGCTATCCGGAAAGGCTTTAAGAACCTGCGGGGATTTGTAAATGGGGTACTTAGAAATATCGCGCGAAACATTGATAAGATTGCGTATCCGGAGAATACAGAAGAATTTCTCTCAATAAAGTATTCCATGCCACAATGGATCATCCGTATGTGGGTGAGAGATTATGGAGAAGAGAAGACGAAATACATCCTGGAAGGTTTTTATAAAGAACGTGCAACAACAATCCGGATTAATGGAAATGCAACCACCAAAGAAGAGCTGATCAGAGAGCTGACAGGAGAAGGCATTCAGGTAAAAGAACATCCGCTTCTTGCGTCTGCGCTTCTGATCTCAGGCTATGATTATCTGGCAGCAATCCCGGCGTTCCGGGAAGGAAAATTCCAGGTACAGGATGCAGCTTCGATCATGGTAGCGGAGCAGGCAGGAATCAAAGAAGGAGATTACATACTGGATGTGTGCGCGGCACCGGGAGGAAAAGCGCTCCATGCGGCACAGATCCTGAATGGGACAGGTATGGTAGAGGCAAGGGATCTGACAGAGATGAAGGTAGAGCTGATTCGGGAAAATATTTCACGGATGGGATTTGAAAATATCCGTGCAGTGCAGCAGGATGCAACCTGCTTCGATGCGGACTCTGAGGAAAAAGCAGATGTTCTGATCGCGGATCTTCCGTGTTCCGGCCTTGGTGTTCTTGCGAAGAAGACCGATCTGAAGTATAAGATGAACCCGGAGACGGAGACTGAAGTTGCAGTACTTCAGAGAGAGATCCTGGATACGGTCTGCCGATATGTGAAGCCGGAGGGAACACTAATGTACAGCACCTGTACGATCAGCAGGACAGAGAATGAGGAAAACGCCGGATGGTTTGCTGAAAAACATCCGGAATTTGACCTGGAATGGGAGAAACAGATTTTCCCGTCTGATATAACCGATGGTTTCTATATTGCTAAATTTATCCGGAGGGGCAGATAATGGAAAAAAAAGATATCGCTTCGTATTCATTTGAAGAGTTACAGGAAGAAATGCTGGCGATTGGAGAAAAAGGATTCCGCAGTCGACAGATTTATTCCTGGATCCATGAAAAGCTGGTGGATGATTTTGAAGAAATGACCAATCTTCCAAAAACTTTACGCCAGAAACTGGAAGCAGCATACGAAATACGAAGAGTCGAAATGGAAAAAAGACAGATTTCAAAGATTGACGGGACCAATAAATTCCTGTTTTGCCTGAAAGACGGGAATATGGTAGAAAGTGTTCTGATGAAATATAAACATGGCAATTCGGTATGCATATCCTCGCAGGTTGGCTGCCGGATGGGATGCCGTTTCTGTGCATCAACACTGGACGGGCTGGAACGAAACCTGACACCGTCAGAGATGTTAAGACAGGTTTACCAGATCCAGAAGATCACTGGCGAGAGAGTTTCTAATATTGTGATCATGGGAACCGGAGAACCGCTGGATAATTATGACAATTTTCTGAAATTCATTCACATGGTCAGTGATGAGCACGGGCTCAATATCAGCCAGAGAAATATCACGGCGTCTACCTGTGGAATTGTACCGAACATCCGGAGACTTGCAGAAGAAAAGCTGCAGATCACGCTGGCACTTTCCCTGCACGGTTCCAACCAGGAAAAGAGAAGATCGCTGATGCCGGTGGCAAATAAATACGAGCTTCATGAGGTTCTGGAAGCGTGTGATTATTACTTTGAAAAAACCGGACGGAGGATCACTTTTGAGTACAGCCTGGTTCACGGCGTAAACGATACACCGGAGGATGCAAAAGAGCTGATGGGAATCTTAAAAGACAGAAACTGCCATTTAAACCTGATTCCGGTGAACCCGATCAAGGAGAGAAACTACGAAAAACCGGACAAAAAAAGTGCCGAGAATTTCAAAAATAAACTTGAAAAAAACGGGATAAATGTTACTATAAGAAGAGAAATGGGCTCAGATATAGACGGAGCCTGTGGACAGTTACGGCGCAAGACGATGCAAGGAGTATAAAATATGAAAATATTTTCTATGACAGATGTTGGAAGAAAACGTGAAATGAACCAGGATTACGTGTTTGCCACAGATGAGTCATTAGGTACGCTGCCGAATCTTCTGGTAGTAGCCGATGGAATGGGTGGACACAAGGCAGGCGATTTTGCGTCAAAATATACGGTGGAAGTTCTGAAAGAAGAACTGAAGCATACATTAAAGGATGGGCCGGAAGAGATTTTAAAAGATGCGGCTCAGACAGCGAACCACAAGCTGATCGAGAAAGCAGATGAAGACATTAATCTGGAGGGGATGGGAACCACTCTGGTTGCGGCAACTGTGATCGATCATACACTTTATTTTATAAATGTAGGTGACAGCCGTCTGTATCTTCTGAATAAGGATATCAGGCAGCTTTCCAGAGACCATTCCCTGGTAGAAGAGATGGTTCGTCTGGGAGGAATCAATGAGGAAGAGGCAAGACATCATCCGGATAAGAATATCATTACCAGAGCAATTGGAGTAAAAGAGGATGTAGAGGTGGATTTTTATGAATTCAGCCTCAAAAAGGGAGATATCATCCTGATGTGTTCCGATGGACTCAGTAATATGATAGAGGATGAAGAAATTTTTGCGATAGTTAAAGGGGCAAGAGATATCGTAGAAGCCGGTCAGAATCTGATTGACCGGGCGAATGAGAACGGGGGCAATGACAATATCAGTGTTGTTCTTGCAGAACCGTTTTCTGATGAGGTGAGTATATGGTAAAAGACGGGATTTATTTAAGTGGCCGTTATCAGGTTCTGAGCAAGATCGGAGCCGGTGGAATGGCGGATGTATATAAGGCGAAGGACTGTATGCTGAACAGATATGTCGCAGTGAAAGTCCTGAAAAAAGAATACAGGGAAGATGAAAACTTTGTAAAGAAATTCCGGTCAGAAGCACAGGCAGCAGCAGGGCTTCTGAACCCGAATATTGTCAATGTATATGATGTAGGGGAGGATCGAGGACTCTATTATATGGTCATGGAGCTGGTAGAAGGAATCACTCTGAAAGAATATGTGCATAAAAAAGGAAAGCTTTCTTCCAAGGAAGCGATCAGTATTGCAATTCAGATGTGTACCGGTATTGAGGCAGCTCACAATCATCACATCATACACAGAGATATCAAACCGCAGAATATTATCATTTCCAAAGAAGGAAAGGTAAAGGTTACGGATTTTGGTATTGCAAAGGCGACAACATCGCAGACAGTCAGCACCAGTGCAATGGGATCGGTACACTATGTATCTCCGGAGCAGGCACGGGGCGGCTATTGTGATGAGAAGAGTGATATCTATTCTGCAGGTATCACCATGTATGAGATGGTGACCGGAAGGGTTCCTTTCGATGGCGATTCTACTGTTTCGGTTGCAATGAAGCATTTACAGGAGAATATTACCCCGCCTTCTGAGTATGCACCGGATTTATATCCGGCGCTGGAGAAGATTATTCTCAAGTGTACACAGAAGAGCGCGGAAAGACGTTACCAGAGTGCCGGAGAACTGATCCAGGATCTGAAGAGGGCGTTGGTCGATCCGAGTGGCGAATTTGTAGATATGGTTCCGATCCGGAGTATGGGAGATACGGTGATGATCTCGCCGGAGCGGATGGCACGTATGAAAAAGCGTCAGGGCGATGGTTATGATGACGAAGAGTATGATGATGGCTATGACGATGAAGAATATGACGAAAATGATGACTATGATGAGGATGACGAAGAGGATAATTATAACGGGGGCAGACGCGGTAACAGTAAAAATGGCGTAGATCCGAAGATGAACAAGATGATGAAGATCCTCATGGTTGCAGTTGCAGTGATCGTTGCATTTGCGCTGATTTTCCTGATTGGCAAAGCAGCAGGTGTGTTCGGTAAGCGTTCAGACAGTCAGATTTCAGTTTCCAATGAGATTGAAGTGCCAAATCTGGTTGGACAGCCGCAGAATGTTGCAGAGACGATGTGCGAAAAGAAGCAGCTGAAGCTGGAAGTAGAATCCGAGAAAGCATCAGATAAGGCAGCAGGTACGATTATTGAGCAGAAGACAAAAGCAGGAAAGAAAGTCAAGAAAAATACGGTGATCAAGGTTGTAATAAGTTCAGGACCGGAAAAGATCATGATCCAGAGTGTAGAGGGAATGAATGAAGATGCAGCCAAGAAAGCACTGATCAAACAGGGCTTTACGAGCAAGAACATTACTGTTACCAGTGAATACAGCAGTGATGTTGAAAGTGGAAAAGCAACAAGGACTGATCCGGCAGAGGGAACAGAGGTATCTGCTGACTCTAAAATCACACTGTATATCAGTAAAGGTGAAAAACAGCCGGATAAGGTGTCAGTTCCGCCAATTGTGGGAATGTATGTAAATGATGCGGTATCTACACTGAGTGCAAGCAGACTGTCCGATGGCGGAACGAGCAGTGAAGAATATTCAGATGATTATGCAGAAGGTATGATTATCCGTCAGAGCACAGATGCCGGAACGAAGGTGGCTGAAGGAACAAGTGTGAGTTATGTTGTCAGCAAAGGACCAAAGCCTGCAGATCAGGTGAAGGTACCAACTCTGACAGGAAAGACACTTGGAGATGCGATTTCAGCACTGAATGCCAGAAATCTGACTTATACAGAAGTTGATATTGACAGTGCAGAACCATCTGGAAAAGTTGTAAAAGTTGATCCGGGAGAAGGTACATCGGTAGATGTAGGAACTGCGATCACACTGTATGTAAGCAATGGCTCACAGGCAAGCAGTGGATCCGACAGTAACAATTCGGGTAGCAATAATTCCGGTAACAACTCAAATAACGGCAACAATACAGGAAATTAAAAGGACTGTTTTATGCAGGGAAGAATTATAAAAGGGATTGCAGGATTCTACTACGTTTATGACGTAGTAGAATCTGTCATTTATGAATGTAAAGCAAAAGGAATTTTCCGTAAGGAGAAGATTAAACCACTGGTCGGAGATCTGGTAGAATATGAGATCTTAGATGCAGAAGAGAAGACCGGTAATATCATCCGGATCCTTCCAAGGAAGAATGAACTGATCAGACCGGCAGTGGCAAATATTGATCAGGCACTGGTTGTATTTGCAGTGAAGAAGCCGGATCCGCATTTTAATCTGCTGGACAGGTTTCTGGTTATGATGGAGCGGCAGGAGATTCCGGTTATTATCTGTTTCAACAAGAAGGATATTGCAGATGAGCCGGAAATCGAGTCTCTGGAGAAGACTTATGAGGCTTGTGGGTACCGTGTGATCTTTGCAAGTGCCAGAGAAGGAGAAAATATTCTGGAGATTAAAGAGGCACTAAAAGGAAAGACAACAACTGTTGCCGGACCTTCAGGAGTTGGAAAATCCTCTCTGATCAACTGTCTTCAGGAAAATGTCAATATGGAGACCGGAAGTATCAGCAGAAAGATCGAGCGGGGAAAACATACTACCCGCCATTCAGAACTGATCCCGATCGACGAGGATTCCTATATCATGGATACACCGGGATTTTCGTCACTGTATACCAATGATTTTGGCAAGGAAGAATTGAAATATTATTTTCCGGAGTTTGATCAGTATCAGGGAGGCTGCAGGTTTCAGGGGTGTAATCACATCAGTGAACCGGGGTGTCTGGTAAAAGAGGCTCTGGAAGAGGGAAAAGTGCATCCGGTGCGGTATGAAGATTATTGTGAGATGTATCGGGAACTGGAACAGAAGGAAAAAAGGAGGTACTAAACTAAAATGGAATATAAATTATCACCATCTATTTTATCGGCAGATTTTTGTAATCTGGAAGAAGGTATCCGCCAGACAGAGGAAAATGGAGCGGTATATTTACATTTTGATGTGATGGATGGCGTGTTTGTACCGAGTATTTCTTTTGGAATGCCTGTGCTTGCATCAATCAAACCGGCGGTAAAGCAGGTGATAGATACGCATCTGATGATTACGGAACCAATCCGTTATGTGGAAGCATTTGCAGAGGCAGGAGCGGATATTCTTACTGTACATTATGAAGCATGCAAGGATATACGTGCGACTCTGGACAAGATCAAAGCGTGTGGCATGAAGACAGGACTGGCAATTTCACCGGATACACCGGTGGAGGTCCTGAAGGAATTTCTTGGTGAAGTGGATATGTTCCTTGTGATGACAGTCCATCCGGGATTTGGCGGACAAAAGCTGATTTTTGAGATGCTGGATAAGGTCAGAACACTTAGGGCAATGCTGAATGAACGTGGACTTGAGACTGATATTCAGGTTGACGGAGGAATTTATGCATTCAATGTGAAAGAAGCACTGGATGCGGGAGCAAATGTGATTGTTGCGGGATCAGCTGTATTCAAAGGGAATGCAGGAGAAAACACAAGAGAATTGATGGAGATTTTAAAGAATTATGAGTAAGACAGTCATTATCAGTGGGGGATTGCTTGACGAGGGATTTGCAGAGAAGGTTCTTGAAGCAAATCCGGAGGCTTATATTATCGCAGTAGATAAGGGGCTTGAGTATCTGTATAACCATAAGATTGAGCCTCAGTATATTGTTGGGGATTTTGACAGTATTGATCCAAAGGTGATTGATTACTATCGCAAGGAGACGAATATTCCGATCCGGGAATATAATCCGGTTAAGGATGCGACGGATACAGAGATTGCTCTTCGGCTGGGAATTACACTGGGAAGCAAAGAG
The DNA here is from genome assembly GCF_027682785.1 of Coprococcus sp. AF51-11b1. Taxonomy (NCBI): domain Bacteria; kingdom Bacillati; phylum Bacillota; class Clostridia; order Lachnospirales; family Lachnospiraceae; genus Coprococcus; species Coprococcus sp. AF51-11b1. The sequence continues at coordinate 49,079 of NZ_JAQCZB010000016.1, forward strand.
ATGATCCTTCTTGGGGCAACCGGTGGAAGAATCGATCATTTGTGGGCGAATGTCCAGACACTTAGTGTGGCATGTGATGCCGGAGTAAATGCCTGCATTCTGGATGAGAAAAATAAAATCTGGGTAACGAATAAATCCTGTGTGCTGAAAAAGTCAGAAGCATACGGACCATATCTTTCTGTATTTTCTTTGGAAGGCGAGATTTATGATTTCAGTTTGGAGGGTACGAAATGGCCGCTCAATCATCATGATCTGATGCCGTGCGACAGTCTGACGGTGAGCAACCAGTTTGTGGATGATGAAGTGAAGATCAGTTTTGTAAATGGTCGGATTGTTATTATGGAAACGAAAGACTGATAAGAGATGTATAAGAAGAGAAAAGCCAGATATCATTCGAAAATGGTATCTGGTTTTTTTGCGTAAAAGGTACTAGGTGTCTGAAATGAGTACTTTTTTGAGTATAAAGCCGGATTTTGAAAAAAATCACGAATCTGAAAAAGGGTTGGATACAATCTGGCAACATGCTGTAGGGAGTGCATCCGAAAGTGGCCTAAAATGCAGTCGGGCAAGGAACTAAGTCAGGTGCTTATGGAGCGTCATCTTCTTTTGGAGGGAAAACTGGATTTATGATATTGTGGATTTTAGAACTTGTTTCTTATCTTTCGGTACTCTCTTGGGGAATATCCTTTCAGCTTGTGGAAAAGCCGGCTGAAATAAAGCTGATTATCATACCCGACGATTTTAGAAATTTCATTGATGGAATAGGTTGTTGTTTCAAGTAACATCTGGGCATTGTTAATTCGGATTCCCACAATAAACTGCATTGGTGTAGAACCTGTGTATTTTTTGAAGTTTCGGATAAACCAGCTGACACTCATTCCACGTGAGGCAGCATAATCATCTATGCTAATATTCTGGTTATAATTTTCACTGAAAAAGGTAACTGCGTTATCCATCTCGTGATCCAGGTATTCATTTTTCGAGATATGTTCCCTGGTCAGTTCCCGATGAAAGATGATAAGAAGATGACGGAGCAGAAGGACAAGCATTTCCTCATAATTATCTTGGCAACGCTGAAGCTCGATGATAATACGCTTGAAAATCTGTTCGTATTCCATAGAGGTTCCGACCTGAAATACACGCTCTTTATCCGGGAATCCATATTGCCGTAGGATATTTTTTACATTGTTGCCTGTAAAATGAATCCAGTATACTTCTGTCTTATCTTTTCCATAATATTCATATTTCTGAAGTTCCTTCGGTCTGTACAGTACAATATTACCGGCGGGGACAATCGTTTCGTTATCCATATTGTCAAAATGAAAATGCCCACAACCAGCAGTGATATAGATAATCTGATAATCCAGGCGTCCCCTTGGACGGTAGGTTGGTAACTTTGGATGGCTGGAAAGGCGGTAAGTACCGCAACTTCCTACAACCAGTGGGCGACTTTTGTCTTTGAAATCCATATGGGAGTGGTTTAAATAACCGGTATTCATATACATATGGTAGCACCTCTTTTCCTTTTTTTGTTATTGTATCATTTAGTGCATATTTTGTCTAATCCAATTCATAGACATGTTTTGTGGATTCGGATAAGATATATATAGCAAAACAGAGAAGAGTAAACATAAAAGTAAAAGACAAGGTTTGCTGTGGAAAAACAAAGTGCAAAAAAATGTATATGTATTAAAGGAGAGTTATTTATGATTGTACCACGTTATTATGAGGATTTAAGCGTACTGCATGAAAATACAATGCCAGCCAGAGCCTATTTTATTCCGGCATCCAAAAGAATGGATAACCTGGTGGAGCACAGGGAAGAGTCAGATCGAATGCAGTTATTGAACGGAACTTGGAAGTTCCAGTATTTTAACAGTATCTATGATGTTCAGGAACCCTTCTTTGAGAAAGATTATGATACAGAAAATTTTGATGAGATTCAGGTTCCGAGTGTATGGCAGATGGCAGGATATGACACACATCAGTATACAAACATCAGGTATCCGTTCCCATTTGATCCACCGTATGTACCACAGGATATTCCATGTGGAACATATGCACATACCTTTGTTTATCACAAAGATGAAAATGCACCAAAAGCTTTCTTGAATTTTGAAGGAGTAGACAGTTGCTTTTATGTATGGATCAATGGCTCTTATGTAGGGTATAGCCAGGTTTCTCATATGACCAGTGAGTTTGATATCACCGACCTCCTTCGGGACGGAGAGAACAGCATAGCGGTTCTGGTCATGAAGTGGTGTGATGGTTCCTATTTGGAAGATCAGGACAAATTCCGTATGAGTGGTATTTTCCGGGATGTGTACATTTTGAAACGCCCAAAACAGGCAATCAGTGATTATCATATTAAAACAAGAATTGAGGATATGCTTGCGAAAGTAGAAATTGAAATGAAATTCTACTCTCCGTTAAATGTAAAAATTTCGATTGAAGATAGAAACGGAGCAGTTGTAGCACTAGGAAGTATTGCTGAAGAAGGAACAGCTGTATTAGAAATCGCAAGTCCGGAACTTTGGAATACAGAAAATCCATATCTATATAAACTGATTCTTGAAACAGAGAATGAAGTAATTGTAGATCACATTGCATTAAGAAAGATAGAGATTAAAGACCAGGTTATTTATTTAAATGGACAGAAGATTAAATTCCGTGGTGTCAATCGACATGATTCTGATCCGGTTACTGGATTTACAATCAATCCGGAACAGATTACAACCGATCTTACGTTAATGAAGCAGCATAATTTTAATGCGATCCGTTCCAGCCACTATCCGAACGCACCATTTTTCTATGAAATGTGTGACAAGTATGGATTCATGGTAATAGATGAAGCAGATATTGAAGCTCATGGTCCATTTATGATCTACAGAAAAGAAGACACCGATTACAATCGGTTCAAACGATGGAATGAGAAGATTGCAGATGATCCGGTATGGGAAGAGGCAATCGTTGATCGAGTAAAACTCATGGTGGAACGTGACAAAAACCGTTTCTGTATTGTTATGTGGTCAATGGGAAATGAGAGTGCTTATGGCTGCAACTTTGAAAAAGCACTGGAATGGACAAAGAATTTTGATCCAGACCGTATCACACAATATGAGAGTGCAAGATATCGTAATTATGATGAAACATATGAATACAGCAATCTGGATGTGTACAGCCGGATGTACCCGGCGCTTTCCGAAATTCAGGAATATCTGGATAAAGATGGAAGCAAACCCTTTCTTTTGGTAGAGTACTGTCACAGTATGGGAAACGGACCTGGAGATTTTGAAGATTACTTCCAGATGATTCAGGATAATGATAAAATGTGTGGCGGTTTTGTCTGGGAATGGTGTGACCATGCGATTGCTCATGGAACTGCTGAGAATGGAAAGACTATATATGCTTATGGGGGCGACCATGGCGAAGAAATTCATGATGGCAACTTCTGTATGGATGGATTAGTATATCCGGACAGAACGGTACATACAGGACTTTTGGAATACAAGAATGTTTATCGCCCGGCAAGGGTTATTTCCTATGACAAAGAAAGCGGAGAACTGGTGCTTCATAATTACATGGATTTTGATAATCTGAAAGATTATGTGAAAATCAGCTATGAATTGACACAGGATGGACTTTTGATTGGGAAAGGAAAACTTGCTGAAGTATCTGTGGTACCACATAGTGAAGGAAAAACAAACCTGCAGGTCAACGTTCCGGAAAATGGGAAATGTTATTTAAAACTCACTTACCACCTGAAAAAAGAAATGCCTCTGCTGGAAGAGGATTATATCCTTGGATTTGATGAGATCGAAGTAAGCCAGAAGGATGCCAAATGCCAGTTAGCAGAAAAATGGGTTGAAAAAACAGTGACGGATTCTGAATTGCAGGTGAGTGAAGATGATACCCAGATTCATATCAAAGGCCGTGAATTCGCATATACAATCGACCGACGGACTGCACTTTTTACAGAGATGAAATTTGCAGGTCGGGAATATCTGAACCACCCGATGGAATTAAATATCTGGAGGGCACCAACAGATAATGATATGTACATCAAGTCTGAATGGAAGAAAGCCCATTATGATAAAGCTTATACAAGAGCTTACACGACAGAGGTCGTGCAAGGAAAGCATGGTGTGAAAATTACAAGCCATGCATCCGTTGTGGCAGAGACAGTACAGAAGATTCTTGATGTGACGATCACATGGAAAATAGAAGCTGCTGGAAAGATTGATGCAGATATTGCAGTAACAAAAGATGATGAATTTCCGGACCTGCCAAGATTTGGTGTGAGGATGTTCCTGGATAAAAAACTTTCAGCTGCACGATACTTTGGAATGGGACCACAGGAAAGCTATTGTGACAAACATCAGGCTGCGAGCCACGGTTTGTATCAGGCAAATGTAGATGATTTGCATGAGGATTATATTCGCCCACAGGAAAATGGAAGCCATTATGATTGTGAATATGTAGAGCTTAACAACAGCCGATATGGAATTGTGGTTTCTGCGGAAAATGCCTTCTCATTCAATGCTTCTTATTATACGCAGGAAGAACTTGAGGAGAAAACGCATAATTATGAACTGACAGAATCAGATAGTGTAGTATTTTGTGTTGACTATGCACTAAATGGCATTGGTTCTAACAGTTGTGGTCCAGTTGTATTGGAGCAGTACCGATTTGATGATGTATTATTCCGGTTCCAGTTTACACTGATACCGTATATAAAAGGATAATAAAGTTTCATGTAACCTGTAAACAAGGAAAGAGAGTCTGATTGTTATGTAAAGTCCGGATATACAGAGCAATCAGACAAAAACAGAGAAAAAACTAGAATTAGACATCATACTCTGTTAGACATCTTGAAATTCTAAGTGCGATGAAGATGAGGAGCAAAGAAATTCGATGGAAGAAAAAAAGTATTTGAAATGGTATAACAAAATTGGATATGGATCAGGCGATATTGCAGGTAATGTAGTCTATGCGTTCCTGACATCTTTTATGATGGTCTATTTGACGGACTCAGTAGGACTTGCTGCAGGTGTCGTAGGTACCCTGATTGCCGTATCAAAACTATTTGATGGTTTTACGGATATATTTTTTGGATCAATGATTGACAAAACACACAGTAAAATGGGAAAAGCGAAACCCTGGATGCTATATGGATATATTGGTTGTGCCATTACGCTGGTCTGCTGTTTTGCAGTACCAGTCAGCTTGGGAACAACGGCTAAATATGCATGGTTCTTTATCTCTTACACACTGTTAAATGGTGTGTTTTATACAGCAAACAATATTGCTTATTCAGCACTTACGTCACTGATTACAAAGAACAGCAAAGAGCGTGTGCAGATGGGATCTTACCGTTTTATTTTTGCGTTTTCAACAAGTCTTCTGATTCAGGCAATTACAGTTGGATTTGTAGATAAATGTGGTGGAGATGCTGCAGCATGGAGAACGGTTGCTATTATCTATGCAATCATTGGTCTTGTCGTAAATACGATTTCAGCACTTTCTGTTAAGGAACTTCCTGAGGAAGAACTTAACGAAGGAGAAGTAAAGGATGATAATGAAAAGTACGGAATGGTACAGGCATTCAAGCTTCTTGTTAAAAACAAATATTACATGATGATTTGTGGAACATATATTTTACAGCAGTTATATGGTGCCATGATTGGAGCTGGCATTTATTACATGACATGGGTACTGAAAAATAAGAATTTGTTTGGAAAATTTGCATGGGCAGTAAATATTCCACTGATCATTGCCCTGATTTTCACACCGACATTAGTTGGTAAGTGGAAAGGTATGTATAAACTGAACTTAAGAGGTTACGTCTTAGCAGTCATCGGTAGAGCACTTGTTGTTGTTGCCGGATATATGGGCAGTGTTCCGCTGATGATGGCATTTACAGCTCTTGCAGCCTTAGGTCAGGGACCATGGCAGGGAGATATGAATGCAGTTATCGCATCCTGCTCTGAGTACACTTACCTTACACAGGGAAAGAGAATTGACGGAACGATGTACTCTTGTACTTCTCTTGGCGTAAAAATCGGTGGAGGTATTGGAACCGCTGTTGTTGGATGGCTGCTTGAGTTCAGTGGATATATCGGAACAAATGCAACTCAGCCGCAGTCTGCACTTGATATGATGCAGTTTATGTATCTTTGGCTTCCGTTAATCTTTGATGTATTGATTATGTTTGTACTTTCAAGAATGAATGTAGAAGATGCAAATAAAAAACTGAAAGCAGAAAAAGGAATTGCTACAGATAAAGTAACAGATGCATCAGACATAAATTAGAATTGACAGGAGAAAGCGTTGTCTGGTCATTGCTCGATGAGACAGTGCTTTTTTCTATATATAAAGTGATAGAACTGTATTTTAAAAATAAAAAAGGACCACTTCATTTTTGTGAAATGGCCTTAAGAAAATATTCAGTTTTCACAAAATAGTCCTTTTAGTATTTATGCATGGTAAGGATGCTCAAAATATTCAGTGTAGAATACTAAAAGGTCATTCAGATATTTTTTTAGGTTGCTCATTTGCAATTCCTCCTTTCCTTATTTACAAGTTGATTATAAGATAGGTGTAAAAGGATTGCTTGCCAAATCGAAAGAAGATATAGACAAATGTTGCAAAGGGGAGTATTTCATGCAGTTAAAATATGTTGACACAAAAGAGGAGATCATAGCAATAAATAGGAAGTCAAAACATATTGAACCACATCTTCATAATGCACTGGAGATCGTTTGTGTAACAAGTGGATCATTAGAACTTGGTGTCGGACAGGAACTATACCATATGGAAAAAGGAGATATAGGCTTTGTATTTCCAGATGTTATTCATCACTATCAGGTACTGACACCCGGTGTAAATAAAGCGACTTATCTGATTGCATCGCCATTTACAATAGCCAAATTTGCAGATATCATGCAATCCATGGCCCCTGAATACCCAATCATCAAAGCGGAAAAGGTTGAACCGGAGGTATATAGGGTTATAAATGCAATTTTAGAGACAGAACAGTCGGATATTACTGTTGCACAGGCATATCTTCAAATTGTGTTGGCACGCTGCATAGGAAAATTAAATTTGGTAGAAAAGAGTAATGTGGGGAGCAACGATCTTATTTACCAGACAGTTTCCTATATATCAGCAAATTTTAAGAAGAAATTTTCGCTGGAAGAGATGGCAAAAGATCTGGGGGTGAGCAAATATGTTTTATCCAGACTCTTTTCCAAAACATTCCATAGAAACTTTAATCAATATCTTAACGATGTAAGGTTGAACTATGCATGCCAGCGTTTGGAAAATACGAGTGATTCTATTACAAACATTTGTCTGGATAGTGGATTTGAAAGTCAGAGAACATTTAACCGAGTATTTAAAGAAAGATATAAAATATCACCGAGTGACTACCGGAGTACATGTCTGAAAGATATGTTGTCATAACATATAGATTAATAAATTCAATAAAAATCTGATTATCAGTCTGAAATAAGTATCTCTGGGTGTTATTTATAATATGGGGTAGTGGTTAATTATTATGTCATATGCTTCTAAATGTAATGTTTTGAGGGGAGACATGAGCAATAGGAGAAGTGGTATTTGCATCAATGGGTCCAACAAAAAGAATTAAACAATAAGAATGAACAAAGTGTTGTAATCATCATACTGGTTGCAACACTTTTTTTCGACATTTTTTGAGAATTGTGGGATACCACATATCCGGTCACCGCCATGCTCCGATTTGATTTCTATACCAAAAATCAGATCGGAAGAAAGATAATGGCTTATAACAAAACAAGTGAAGAACGAAAACGGCAAGCGAAAAAATTATATTTTTTATTCATATGATCCGATGATTTATGTTTCGGATGCTCATCCGATAGAAGTGATAGAAGATTAGAAAAAGATTGACAAGTTACCAATTGATTACTAGAATATAAGTAACCGATTGGTAACTGCTAATGGGCATGGACAATTTTTGCATTTATATTACTTTTTAATATATGGATTTTATTTTAAAAGATAAATCCAACATATGCTGCAGCATTTAAGGAAAAATGAAAATATAAGGAGAAGATATGGAATCAGATATCATTAAAATCAGCCACTTGAATAAAAGCTTTGGCGAAGTAAAAGCGGTCAATGATTTGAGCTTTCGTGTGAAAAAAGGAGAATTGTTTGCATTTCTAGGAGTAAACGGTGCAGGGAAAAGTACAACCATTTCTATTCTTTGTGGACTGCTGAAAAAAGACAGTGGAACGGTTCAGGTAAACGGAATAGAAACTGACAAAGCCGGCGCACAGACAAAAAGGATGCTTGGTGTTGTATTTCAGGATAGCGTACTTGATAAACCACTTACGGTGAAAGAGAATCTAATGAGCAGAGCTGCTTTGTACGGCATTACAGGAAATGCCTTTGATAAGAGATTACAGGAGCTGGTCGAGATTTTGGATTTTGACGAGTTTTTAAACAGACCTGTAGGTAAGCTGTCGGGAGGTCAGAGAAGGAGGATTGATATTGCCCGTGCATTATTGCATAGACCGGAAATTTTGATTCTTGACGAGCCTACAACAGGGCTTGATCCACAGACAAGGCAATTAATCTGGAATGTTATCGAGAAGCTACAGAAAAATGAAAATATGACAGTATTTCTAACCACCCATTATATGGAAGAGGCTGCTAATGCCGGGTATGTTGTGATTCTCGACAAAGGAAGTATCGCAGCGGAAGGTACACCGTTTGAACTTAAAAATGATTATGTACAGGATATAGTATCTGTTTATGGTGTTTCCGAAGATGAAATAAAGTCATTGAACAGAGAATATAAAAAAATACGTGACGGATATCAGATAAAAGTAAGAAATACGAAGGAAGCTACGGAGCTTATTGTAGAACATCAGGACCTATTCAGGGATTATGAAGTAGTAAAAGGCGGAATGGATGATGTATTTCTTGCAGTCACAGGAAAAAAGCTTGGAGGTGAACGCTGATGAGAACAGTATTGGCATTAATGAACAGGAACAGGAAACTGTTTTTTAAAGATAAAGGGATGTTGTTTACATCAATGATCACCCCTGTCATTCTGATTGTTCTGTATGCTACGTTTCTTGCAAAAGTTTTCAGAGATTCTTTTACAGCAGCGATTCCGGATATGATCACGATTTCGGATAAGCTCATTAATGGAACTGTGGCAGCACAACTGACAGCATCACTTATGGCAGTGAGCTGTATCACTGTAACATTTTGTGTGAATCTGACTATGGTGCAGGACAAGGCAAATGGAACATGGAAGGATTTTAATGTTTCGCCTGTCAGCAAGGGAAAAATATATTTGGGATATTTTCTGTCAACAGTAGCTAATTCATTGATGGTCAATGGACTTGCGTTTGTATTATGTCTGGGATATCTGCTTAAAATGGGATGGTATCTGAATGCAGTAGATGTATTATGGGTTTTATTTGATATGATATTGCTCGTCCTGTTTGGAAGTACGCTTTCAAGTATCATTAGCTTTCCGTTGACAACACAGGGACAGCTTTCGGCTGTAGGTACAATTGTCAGCGCAGGATATGGTTTTATATGTGGTGCTTATATGCCGATTTCAAATTTTGGATCAGGTCTTCAGAAGGCACTGTCTTATCTTCCGAGTACATATGCCACTTCATTGATTAAGAATCATATGCTTCACGGAGTATTCATGGAGATGGAGAGAAAACATTATCCGGATGAGATGGTTGAAGCGATAAGAGCCACTCTTGATTGCAATCCGGTATTTCATGGAAATGTAGTAGGTGTAAATCAGATGATCGGTATTATGCTGGGAAGTATAGCTGTATTCGGAATTATTTATTATTTTGTTACATTGCTGCCAGAGGGGGAAGGCAGACGATAGAAAATATTATTTTCGGCGGGTAAACAAAGCCTTTTTCATTTCACCAATCGTTGATATGGAAAAGGTGATTCTTGACATGATGAGATGGGCGGATATAACGGAAGAAAAGTTACGTGAAAAACAGTTGATAATTACAGGATTTGGAGAAACATTGTCTTGGGAATATTTGTGTTATGTGCGTAATCATCCGGTCAATTGGTCGGTTCCGACTTGTATATTATATGGAGATAAAGATAATCTGACATCACAGGAGACTATCCATAAGTTTGCCAATGATGTCGATGCAGAACTAACAATAATGCAAAACGGTATGTTATTTTTTCAAGATGCAGGGAGAAAGAAAACACTAATTTATAATTTACTTGACAAGTTACCAAAAGGTAACTTAATAACAGATTTAAATTAGGAGATAGACATGGAAAGCAAAGAAAAGAACACAAAGGAAAAAATATTGGAAGAAGCTTTGAAGTTATTTGCACAGAGTGGATATATGGGAACATCCATGAATGATATTGCTTCAAAACTTGGAGTAACCAAGGCTGCATTGTATAAGCATTATAAAAGCAAGCAGGAGATATTGGACAGTATTATTGAAAAAATGAATGAATTGGATATTGAGAGAGTAAAGCAGTATGAAATGCCGGAGGGTGATCTGAAAAAGGTTACAGCCGAGTATAAAGAAACGGCATTTGATAAGATTAAGCAGTTTACAAAGGTGCAGTTTCTTCATTGGACGGAGGAAGAATTTTCAAGCTGTTTTCGTAAGATGTTGACATTGGAACAGTACAGGGAGCCACAGATGGAACAGCTATATCAGAATTATCTTGCAAGCGGACCATTAACTTATATGGAAGCTTTGTTTTCAGGAATGCTGGGCGATGAAGGAAAAGCCAGACAGACAGCACTTGATTTTTATGGACCTATTTTTTTGCTTTATAGTATATATGATGGAGCAGAAGACAAAAGTCAAGTGATAAAGTTACTGGAAGAGCATATGGATCATTTCTTACAGGAAATGCAGATAAGTTGAAAGGGTGAAATGATTTGAACGATGAATCAGAGCATCAGGAATGGATTGTAGCGTTACAGTTTTGCACTGCGTCGTTTATATGGAGGAGGAAAAAAGGATGAAACTTATTGCACCAATAGCAAAGTAACAGCATATGCGTGAGATATGGTTTCATGTGATGTCTGGTGGAGTGATGCTAAAGATTGTAGTTATGGAGATCGCAAGAATTACACAGATGTTTTAGGAGCTTTTATGAGAGTAGAGACTGAAAAAATGTATCTTTATCCTTTAAGTATGGAAATGCATTATCTCAGGCTCAAAAGGAAATTAGTTTACATGCTCGTAGTAAATATATGGCTTATCCGGCATTTCATGATTTTGTAGCACTTCTATTTGTTTATAATGACCTTTTAAAGGAGGCTGCTAACCGTAATATGCGTGATAAAACAATGGATGAATTGTACCATTTTTTCTGTGAAAAAGGTGGAAGAGTTTTGAAGTACAAAGAGTATTTTGAAAAAAATCAGGTTATTGCTGAAGCGTATAGATTCATTAGTGGAGTAATACAATATATTAAGAAGCAAAATAATAATCCAAAACATAAAAGGTACTTGAAAATTTAGTAGAAAACATATTGACTTTGTGAATGAAATTGGGTAATATATGCACATAGAACAAAAACTTTCGAAGTTTTTATCAGAAATGGTGCTTGCACCAAGTCTGGGTTTGAAAAAAGTCCGTTACAATATGCAGAGGTGTTATGTATATTGTAATGGGCTTTTTTGTATTATATTCTAGAAAAATCAGGAGGTGTGTATGGTAATAGGAATTATAGAAGATGACACTTTGTTGAGAAAAGCTTTGGATACATCTATGCAAAATAAAGGTTATACAACGATTCTTGCTGGTTCAAGAAAAGAAGCAATTAAAAATATAGATAGATCTGTAGATTTGTTGATTGTAGATATTGGATTACCGGATGGAGATGGAATAAATCTATATCAAGAGCTTCAAAAAAATGGAAAAATTCCAGCTATTTTTTTAACCGCAAAAGATGATGAAAAAGATATGTTAAAAGCGTTTGATATAGGAGCAGATGATTATGTGGTCAAACCATTTTCAATAAAGGTATTGTTAAAACGTATGGAAGTTGTTTTGAAGAGAAAATCAAATGAAAATGTTTTTATGTGCGGACAGGTTATCTTGTATTCGGATAGAAAACAGGTTTTTGTAGGAAAAACAGAAATATCGTTAACACTCAAAGAGTATCAGCTTTTGGAATATTTTATTATGAACCAGAATCAGGTTCTTACAAAAGAGATGATAATGGAAAATATATGGGGAATTGATAGTGAATTCATTGATCCTAACACAATTAGCGTTATGATTAGCAGATTGAAAAAGAAATTAAATGAATCATCGAAAGTTATCAGTAATGTATTTGGAATGGGATATAGAATGGGAGATTAGCATGGCTGTAGCAATTTTCACAGTATTTTTAGTAGGTTTCATACTCGGAGGAAGCACTGTATATTTAGTTGAAAATCATTTTAGAACAAAGGAAATGAACAAAATATATAAACTGACCGAATCTTTAATAAATGGCAATGACTTAGATGATTCTGATATAGGGAAGGAAACGCTTTATTCTAAAACAGCCAATCAGTTAATCCGTTTACAGGAAATGTTAGAAGGAAGAAGAAAAGAGGCCGAAAAAAGTCAATATGAGATACAAAAATTGATTTCTGAGATTGCGCATCAACTAAGGACACCGCTGGCGAATATAAAAAATTATACAGAATTGCTGCAAGAGTCATTGGATGAAACGCAAGAAGTATTGAATACAGAATACATGAAAGACTTGCGAACGAGTGAAGAACAATTATGTTTTTTAGTGGAAAGCTTTATAAAAACTGCTCGATTAGAGCAAGGAATCATACAAGTTCACATGCAAAAAGAAAATCTTGTCGAAACAATTCTAAATGCATTAGGGCAAATACAAAAAAAGGCAGAAGATAAAGGTATCTTTTTTCAAGTAGAATTGCCGGAGAAAATCATTTGCGAACATGATAAAAACTGGATGTGTGAGGCGTTTTATAATGTGTTTGATAATGCAGTCAAATATAGCAAAAGCAACAGTACGATCGATATCACAATGAAACAAACGGAAATGTTTTATAAAATTCAGATAAGAGATTATGGAATCGGGATAAAAGACGGAGAAGAAAACAAAATTTTTCAAAGATTTTATCGAGGTGAACAGGCAAGAGGGCAGGAAGGATGCGGAATTGGTTTATACCTTTCCAGAGAGATTGTCTTATTACAAAAAGGGATGATGAAAGCAAAACAAATGAAGCCAGGGCTGCTTATAGAAGTGAATCTTCCGGTATAGACAGTTCATATGCAGCTTGTAAGAAGTTTGTAAGAGGTACCATGTATAATAGATTATGGCTGAGTTAAAGGTAGCATTTACGAAAGGAGTTTACAGAAAAGATGGATATAATCAAAGCCATGAATCTAAAAAAATATTATACATCCGATACATATGAAGTGCGTGCCTTAGATGGTGTGGCATTAACGGTGGAAGAGGGTGAATTTATAGTGGTTGTTGGTACGTCCGGATGTGGAAAGACAACACTTATGAACATGTTAGGAGGTCTTGACATTCCGGATTTTGGAGGTGTCTGGATCAGAAATACAAGTTTAAAAGATCTTAACAAGGAAGAAAGAACAATATTCAGAAGAAGAAATATCGGATTTGTATTCCAACAATACAATTTAATTCCTTCGCTTAGTATACGCGAAAACATAGTTCTTCCGATGCGACTTGACGGTAAGGAAATCGATATAGATTTCTTTAATGAAATTGTAGAAATACTTGGATTAAAAGATAAATTAGAACGTTTTCCATCAACACTGTCCGGTGGACAGCAACAGAGAGTTTCTATAGCACGGGCATTGTTGACGAAACCGGCAATTGTCCTGGCGGATGAACCGACCGGAAATCTGGATTCTGTTACAAGTATGGAAGTCGTAGGATTACTAAAATCCTGTGCTGCAAGATTTCATCAGACGACATTGATCGTGACGCATCAAGAAGAGGTCGCACAGATGGCAGACAGAGTAATACGTATGTCTGATGGAAAAATCTATACAAGAGATTGTAACGATTGTTAGGAGGGATTACTATGCTTCACAAGAACATTCCGAATAACAATAAAGACATAATCCGATTCCTGGCTAAAAATTTGGCAGGCACCAAAAAGGTGAGAAATACGATTCTATTTTGCTCGATTGTAATCGGCATTGTTGCTATTACCATGGTATTCGGAATCTCCTTTGGAAAAATACAGGCAGAAGAAATAAGATTAATCAGAGAAAATGGAACTGCTTCTTCGGGGAGAATAGAAGATGGAACAGAAGAACAATATGCAAAATTAAAACAACTGGATTATATAAAACAAGTTGGAAAAAGTATTTTTGTAGGTGAAGCTACAGAAGTTTCGGAGAACAATGCAAAAACGATATGTGATATAGTCTGGGCTGACTCAGAAAGCTGGAACAATTTTTGGAGACCGGCATATACCAATGTGATTGGAAGCTACCCACAGAAAAAGGATGAAATTCTATTATCTGAGCGGGCATTGAAAAAACTTGGTATCTCTGAACCGGAACAGGGAATGGAAATAAACTTAGATGTATACAAAGGTGTGTTCGAACATTCGAAAGAAAAATTCGAATTGTGTGGCTGGTATACAGACTCTGGAAATGAATTAGCAATCGGATATATTTCACATGACAAAATTAAAGAGTTGAAACTGGAAAAGGGTCCTTATACTTTACTTTTCAGTCAGAGTGATCATTTAAACAGGAGTAAAACAGAGGAAAAATTATATCAGACATTGCCGATGAAGAGTGCAGATCAGAAGATATACGTTTCTGATACAGCACAATATACTGCTGTTTCTAAATTCGCAGGTGGATATGAGATGGTGATATTGGGAACAATAGGAATTTTGTGTGGAATATATTTCCTTGTACGCAATGTCCTTTGGATATCCATGAGCGAAGATGTTCAAAATCTCGGACTGCTCCACACAATCGGAGCCACAGAAAGACAGATTACAAAAATATACCGGAAACAAATGAGGTCACTCATGTTAAAAGGTTCTGTCTTGGGAAGTTTGATCTCTGCACTGATTTTAGTCTTATTAATACCGGAACTATTAGGTTTCCATTTTTATCAGGAAATGGGAGGGAATACAATACTTTCCTTTTTCAGACCGTGGATTCTTTTGCTTTCTGTTGTATTTGTAAATGGAATTTTGTGGATAGCATCGGAAGGCGTTATTAGAAAAATAACGAAGCTGTCTTGTATTGAGAGTGCTGCTTATAACGAAAATACAGTTGCCAGAAAAACAAAACACTCTGGGAAAATAGTGCACAGACGTTCTGAAACAGAAGAAATGTTCTATATTGCATGGGGAAATATAACACGACAGAAAGCACGATTTATCATTACAAGTCTTTCTATATTTTTAGGTGTCCTATCCTTTATTCTAATGAATGTACTTACAAATGGATGTGATTATAAGCATCTTCTTGAGAAACGTCCTGATTTTTTGCTGGCAGGAGAGTTTAGCGAATTTGGGAAAAGCCAGGGGTGTGGGGAAGAATATAAAACAAGAGAAATCGATGTGGATCCTTTGCTGACGCAGGGAGATGGTGTGGAACTGTTGTATGATAACGATTATGATGAATTTTCACCAATTTCTCAAGAGTTGGAGAAAAAATTACACAAGATAGATGGTATCGATTGGGAAAAATCTAATTTGATCGAAGGAGCTTATGTAACTACAGTTATGTCCAGAAAGGGAATCCGTCCTTATGACGAAGGGCTTTCGAATCTTACAGATGACAATATGGTGGAAGGATTCAGTTGGGATACTGTGCAGATTTTAAATGACAATCAAATCTTGTTGCTTGAGAAATACGTTCAGGATAATCAACTCAATATTGATTTGAAATCTTTGGAAGAAGGAAATGGAGTGTTGCTCATACATGATCATATGCTGACCCCGGAACAGCAAAAACTTGCAGATGAAGCAATTGGCGAACCGGTATACTTTAAAACTTTGCTTTCAAGGGAAGATGCGATTCGTAGAAAAGAACAAAGTAATTCTGAAAATAAAGAGAAACAACAGGAAGACGAATTCCCTCAAAAAGAATCGGAAACATTTACTCTATGTGGTTATTTAGACAGGCAAAGTGATGATTTCCCGGAAATACATCAATCCTGGCATGGAGAGGGCAGCTTATATTATTTTATCAGTGAGCAAGGCTTTCAAAAGATACCGACTGAGAAAAAGATATTAACAATGGAATTAACTGCCGACTCGGAAAAAGAACCTTATGTGAAAACACAAATCAGCGAGCTGGTCTCCGAGGAAAATAAAAAACGATCCGAAATGACAGAAGTATCAATGGATGAAGGAACCGGCGAAGCAGGAGTTTTTGTTGTCTGTAAATCAGACCTGATGCAGCAAAAAGAAACATATATGAGAGGAAATCGAATTCTCTTAGGTGCTGTAAGTATCATATTATTCATTGCGGGATTGACCAATTATTGTAACGTTGTATTCACTGGGATGTACTCCAGGCGAAAAGAATTAGATATTATGAAAAGTATCGGAATGACGGATAAGCAGATGAAATTAATGCTTTTTGGAGAAGGTAGTTATTATTTTATGTGTGTGGTGGGAATGTTGTTTACAGTAGGAGTGGCAGTTGTGTTTGGAGTAAAAATTTATATGGAAAATAAATTGTCATATTTTACATTTTATTGGCCAATTCATATTACTGTAGGTGTAATATTATCTTTATTGCTTATTAATGTTGCGGTTACACATTTTATATGCAAGAAGAGATAGAAGAGACATGGTGACTATTTAGGATCTATGTTAAGCTTTGAAATGAAATTCTTGTGAACTTTACCCTGTTACAGTTGTTTTTTACGCTATTATCTGAAAGACATATAAATATATAGGCTTGAATGGTGAAAGTTCCCATTTGGGCCTATTATCGCGTGAATTAATATGTTACAACCAGAGCAAGATCCACCCGTGTATTACAGTATTGTCATTTTGACAATTTTGTATTACTTACGAGTAGCAGACTTGATGGGGATTACGTCTCCATACCCACGTGAAAATATAATTGCAGGCAATTACATTTTAGCAGATATGCGGGCATATCTGAATAAGCGTCATAGACAACAAAATAAGGAAATTTTGATAAGGCATTCACCCGGAATGGGTGAGTGTTTTGGGTTTTCAGGTATTCAAATAACCAAAAAAATTTTCATCAAGAACGATCTGTCATTGGCGGCAGGCGCAACAAATTTCTTAGAGAAAATTAAGTTTTACAAATAAGGTTGCTTACAAGTGTAAAGAAAACAGAAACTTAAATATTCACAAAGAGAAAAGGCTATGGTATAATACAGAGTACTGAATTTAGATAATTATACTGAAAATCAAAGGATTTATAGGAGGAAATATACAAAATGAAATTAGGAATCGTAGGATTACCGAATGTAGGAAAAAGTACTTTATTCAATTCACTGACAAAAGCAGGAGCAGAATCAGCCAACTACCCATTCTGTACCATTGATCCAAATGTGGGCGTTGTTACTGTACCGGATGAACGTCTGAATGTGCTTGGTGAGATGTATCACACCAAAAAGATCATCCCGGCAGCGATTGAGTTTGTAGATATCGCAGGTCTTGTAAAAGGTGCATCCAAAGGAGAAGGTCTTGGAAACCAGTTTCTTGCAAATATCCGTGAGGTTGATGCAATTGTTCATGTAGTACGTTGTTTCGAGGACAGCAATATTGTCCATGTAGACGGAAGTATCGATCCGCTGCGTGACATTGAGACGATCAACCTGGAGCTGATCTTTTCAGACCTTGAGATCCTGGAAAGAAGAATTTCCAAAGCAGTCAGAGCAGCAAGAAATGACAAGACGATCGCAAAAGAGCTGGCACTGATGGAAAGAATTAAAGCACATCTGGAAGATGGAAAGATGGCAAAGAGCTTTGATGATATCAATGACGAAGATGAACAGCAGTGGCTGGAAAGCTACAATCTTCTGACCTACAAGCCAGTCATTTTCGCTGCAAATGTGGCAGAAGATGATCTTGCAGATGATGGTGCAAGTAATGCGGGAGTACAGGCAGTCCGTGAGTATGCAAAAAGAGAGGACTGCGAAGTATTCGTTGTATGTGCGGAAATTGAGCAGGAGATCGCGGAACTTGATGATGATGAAAAGAGCATGTTCCTGGAAGAACTGGGACTTAAGGAATCTGGCCTTGAAAAGCTGATCAAGGCAAGCTACAGCCTTCTCGGACTGATCAGTTACCTGACAGCAGGAGAACCGGAAGTCCGTGCATGGACGATCAAAAAAGGAACGAAAGCACCACAGGCAGCAGGAAAGATCCATTCTGATTTTGAAAGAGGATTCATCCGCGCTGAAATCGTATCCTATGATGACTTGATGGCATGTGGCACTTATAACGCTGCAAAAGAAAAAGGTCTGGTAAGACTGGAAGGTAAGGACTATGTTGTACAGGACGGAGATATTATCCTGTTCAGATTCAACGTATAATAGTCGTTAATAAAGTAATTGATAATGTGTGGTGAGAGGCGGACAGATGTCCGTCTCTTTTATAATATAAGATAGTTAAAACTTACTGCAGTTTGCATAAAACAACCCTGTGAAATACAGGGTTTGTACGTCAAAAGGAACAATCAGAACAGTAAAATGACTGGACTTTTCATATATGAACAGCTATAATAATATCGAACGAAAGTGTAGAAAAATTTTAACACAAGTAAAAGTTTTGACACAATCTAAGGAGGAACAAAGAAAATGGCAAGATCAATGAAGACCATGGATGGTAACCATGCAGCTGCTCATGCTTCTTATGCTTATACAGAAGTTGCTGCTATTTACCCGATCACACCTTCATCTGTAATGGCTGAAGCCACAGACGAATGGGCAACACAAGGAAGAAAGAATATTTTTGGTCAGACTGTTCAGGTAACAGAAATGCAGTCTGAAGCAGGTGCAGCAGGTACTGTACACGGCTCACTGTCAGCAGGTGCGCTTACTACTACTTACACAGCTTCCCAGGGCTTACTTCTTATGATTCCTAACTTATATAAAATTGCTGGTGAACAGCTTCCGGGTGTATTCAACGTATCTGCCCGTGCAGTAGCTTCACACGCTCTTAATATTTTTGGTGATCATTCAGATGTTTACGCCTGTCGTCAGACTGGATGCGCAATGCTCTGTGAATCCAGCGTACAGGAAGTTATGGACCTGACACCGGTTGCACATTGTGCAGCACTGAAAGGTAAAATTCCTTTCATTAACTTCTTCGATGGTTTCCGTACATCACACGAAATCCAGAAGATCGAAACATGGGATTACGAAGATCTGGAAGATCTCGTAGATAAGGATGCAATCAAGGAATTCCGTGCACATGCACTGAACCCGAACCATCCATGTGAAAGAGGATCAGCTCAGAACCCGGATACATTCTTCCAGGCTCGTGAAGCATGTAACCCATACTACGATGCTATGCCGGCAATCGTACAGGAATACATGGACAAAGTTAACGCTAAGATCGGAACAAACTACAAACTGTTCAACTACCATGGTGCAGAAGACGCTGAAAGCGTAATCATCGCTATGGGATCTGTTTGTGACACAATCGATGAAACAATCGATTACTTACTTGCTCAGGGCAAGAAGGTTGGTGTTGTTAAAGTTCGTCTTTACAGACCATTCTGCGCACAGGCACTTGTAGATGTAATTCCGGATTCTGTTAAGTACATCAACGTTCTTGACAGAACAAAAGAACCAGGATCTCTTGGAGAACCTCTGTACCTTGATGTTGTTGCAGCTCTTAAAGGAACTAAATTCGACGCTGTTAAGATCAACTCAGGACGTTACGGACTTGGTTCTAAAGATACAACACCGGCTCAGGTTGTTGCTGTATTCGAGAACGAAGCAAAACCTAAATTCACAATCGGTATCGTTGATGATGTAACAGGACTTTCTCTTGAAGTTGGTGCTCCACTGGTTACAACACCAGAAGGAACAATCAACTGTAAGTTCTGGGGACTTGGAGCTGACGGAACAGTCGGAGCTAACAAGAACTCTATCAAGATCATCGGTGATAACACAGATATGTATGCACAGGCTTACTTTGATTATGATTCAAAGAAATCCGGTGGTGTTACAATGTCTCACCTCCGTTTCGGTAAGAAACCGATCAAATCTACTTACCTGATTCATAAAGCAAACTTTGTTGCATGCCACAACCCGTCATACATCAACAAATACAACATGGTTCAGGAACTTGTAGATGGTGGTACATTCCTTCTTAACTGCCCATGGACAGCAGAAGAACTTGACAAACATCTTCCAGGACAGGTTAAAGCATTCATCGCCAACCATGACATCAAATTCTATACAATCGATGGTATCAAGATCGGTAAAGAAATCGGACTTGGCGGACGTATCAATACAGTTCTTCAGTCTGCATTCTTCAAACTGGCTAACATCATTCCGGAAGAAGAAGCTATCGACCTTATGAAGAAAGCTGCAAAGGCTACATACGGTAAGAAAGGTGATAAGATCGTACAGATGAACTACGATGCTATCGATGCCGGAGCTAAGCAGGTTAACGCAATCGAAGTACCGGAAAGCTGGAAGAACTGCGAAGACGAAGGTCTGTTCACACCAGAAGTTAAGGGTGGAAGAGAAGATGCAGTAGCATTCGTTAAGAACATTCAGTCTAAGGTTAATGCTCAGGAAGGTAACACACTGCCTGTATCTGCATTCAAAGATTATGTAGATGGATCTACACCGTCAGGAACAGCTGCTTACGAAAAACGTGGTATCGCAGTAGATATCCCGATCTGGCAGTCAGAAACATGTATCCAGTGTAACCGTTGTGCATATGTATGTCCGCACGCTGCAATCCGTCCGGTAGCTCTTACAGAAGAAGAACTTGCAAAAGCACCAGAAGGACTGAAAGCAATCGACATGATCGGTATGCCGGGAATGAAGTTCACAATGACTGTATCAGCTTATGACTGTACAGGATGTGGCTCTTGTGCAAATGTCTGCCCAGGTAAGAAGGGTGAAAAAGCTCTTGTTATGGGTAACATGGAAGAGAACGCTGGAGAACAGGTATACTTTGACTTTGGTACAGAAATCGAAGTAAAACCGGAAGTTGTTGCTAAATTTAAAGAAAATACAGTAAAAGGATCTCAGTTCAAACAGCCACTGCTTGAGTTCTCAGGAGCTTGTGCCGGATGTGGAGAGACTCCATACGCTAAACTTATCACACAGTTATTCGGTGACAGAATGTACATCGCTAATGCAACAGGATGTTCATCTATCTGGGGTAACTCATCTCCGTCTACACCTTACACAGTAAACGCTAAGGGACAGGGACCGGCTTGGTCTAACTCACTGTTCGAAGATGCTGCTGAGTTTGGTTACGGTATGTTACTTGCTCAGAAAGCAATCAGAGAAGGTCTGAAAGCGAAAGTTGAAGAAGTTGCTGCATCAGATAAAGCCAGCGAAGAAGCAAAAGCTGCTTGCAACGAATGGCTTGAAACATACGGATGTGGAGCTACTAACGGAACAGCTACAGACAAACTTGTTGCTGCATTAGAAGGATGCGACTGCCCGACATGCAAAGATATCGTTGAAAAGAAAGACTTCCTCGCTAAGAAATCTCAGTGGATCTTCGGTGGTGACGGATGGGCTTACGATATCGGATTCGGTGGTGTTGACCACGTACTTGCAAGTGGAAAAGACATCAACGTAATGGTATTCGATACAGAAGTTTACTCTAATACAGGTGGACAGTCTTCTAAGTCTACTAAGACTGGTGCTATTGCTCAGTTCGCAGCAGGCGGAAAAGAAACTAAGAAGAAAGACCTTGCTTCTATCGCAATGAGCTATGGTTACGTATACGTTGCACAGATCGCTATGGGTGCTGACTTCAACCAGACTGTAAAAGCTATCGCAGAAGCTGAAGCATATCCGGGACCATCCCTGATCATCGCTTACGCTCCATGTATCAACCATGGTATCAAGAAAGGCATGAGCAAAGCTCAGACAGAAGAACAGCTTGCAGTTGAATGTGGATACTGGAACAACTTCCGTTTCAATCCGGCAGCTGAAGGATCTAAGTTCACTCTTGACAGCAAAGCACCAGACCTTGCTGGATACGAAGAGTTCCTTAACGGAGAAGTTCGTTACAACGCTCTTGCTAGATTCAATCCTGAAAAGGCTAAAGTTCTGTTTGCTAAGAACGAAGAAGAAGCAAAAGCTAGATATGCATATCTGCAGAAACTCGTTACACTGTACGGTTCTGAAGAATAAGATTGACTTGAATAGGGAGTCAGGGACGAAAGTCTCTGGCTCCTTTTGTCGTTGCACATTCAAAAGTCTGGGAGTGGTATGTGGTGGAAAGGGACTGGAAATTTATGTATAAATAGCAATTATCTCTTGCAAAAATGAAAATTTTATAGTATGGTTGATAAAGAAAATGATGAATATTCAGCTTGATAGAGGCGCGGGATTTATCAGTACCTTCTGAAAGATGCGGCAGGGAAGCCGACAGAAGAGAAAGGAAATACCGCCGAAGGAGCCGGAATCCCAACCCCGGTTTCTGGGACGATGCAGAAGATGCAGCGTACTGTCACACATGTGGAGCGCTATCGGAAGAACATTTAAGGAAGACTATACATGCCATGAATGCGTTTTGACGGTGCAAGCGTTATTCATGGCATTTTTATGTTTTAAAATAGGAGGTTTTTTAATTGAGAGAAAAAATGAAAAAGTTAAGCAGTCTGTTCGCAGCTATAATGATCTGCGTAATGGCAAGTCCCCTTGTCGCTTTTGCAGCAGACGCGGAGGAGTATGTACCGAAGATGTACGCCAGCATCTGGTCACTGGTTCCACCGGTGGTTGCGATCGCACTGGCACTGATCACAAAAGAAGTGTACAGCTCGTTATTTGTAGGGATTTTAGTGGGTGGAATGTTTTATTCCGGATTTTCCTTTGAAGGAACCATCACCCATATTTTTCAGGAAGGGATCGTAGGTGTTCTTTCTGACAGCTATAATGTGGGAATCCTGATTTTTCTGGTTATCTTAGGAACCATGGTCTGCCTGATGAATAAGGCAGGAGGATCTACCGCATTCGGTGAATGGGCAAGTTCCCATATCAAGAGCCGTGTCGGTGCACAGCTTGCAACAATCGTTCTTGGTGTGCTGATATTTATCGATGACTATTTTAACTGTCTGACAGTCGGAAGCGTGATGCGTCCGGTAACGGATGCGCAGAATGTTTCCAGAGCAAAGCTTGCGTATCTGATCGATGCGACAGCAGCTCCGGTATGTATCATTGCACCGATTTCATCCTGGGCAGCAGCCGTTACCGGTTTTGTAGAAGGTGAAGATGGATTTTCGATATTTATCCGTGCAATTCCATATAACTTCTATGCAATCCTTACCATCGTGATGATGATTGCAATGGTTATGATGAAGGTTGAGTATGGTCCGATGAAGCTTCATGAAGATAATGCGAAAAAAGGTGATATTTACACCACACCGGACAGACCGTATGCAAATGCGGAGGAAGAGACAGTGGATAACTGTAAAGGAAAAGTAATGGATCTTTTGATCCCGATTATTTCACTGATCATCTGCTGTGTGATCGGAATGATCTACACCGGTGGGTTCTTTGACGGAGTCGGTTTTGTAGAAGCATTTTCAGGAAGTGATGCTTCCCAGGGACTGGTGTACGGAAGTTTCTTTGCTTTTGTGATCACAATCGTGCTGTATCTGGTAAGACGTGTGCTGAAATTCGATGAATGTATGGCATGTCTCCCGGATGGATTTAAGGCGATGGTTCCGGCAATCCTGATTCTTGTTTTTGCATGGACACTGAAATCTATGACAGACAGTCTTGGGGCGGCGGAATATGTAGCAGGTATTGTAGCCGGAAGTGCGGAAGGTATGGTAAATCTTCTTCCGGCAATCATCTTCCTTGTGGGATGCTTCCTTGCATTTGCAACTGGTACAAGCTGGGGAACATTCGGAATCCTGATCCCGATCGTGGTACATGCATTTGAAGGAAAGAATGAGACGATGATGATCATTGCCATCTCCGCATGTATGGCTGGAGCAGTTTGTGGTGACCACTGTTCACCTATTTCGGATACAACGATCATGGCATCTGCCGGTGCACAGTGCAATCATATTAATCATGTCAATACACAGCTCCCATATGCGGCAGGCTGCGCAGTGATCTCTTTTATCACTTATATTGTTGCCGGATTTGTACAGAGTGCATGGATCGCACTTCCGGCAGGAATCATCATGATGCTTGTATTTGTGACATTCATGAAATTTTCACAGAAGAAAGAAGCAGAATAGAGAAAATGAGGAATGGCTTTCGTAGCTGTTCCTTATTTTATTTACGCGAGCAACGAGTCAAAGTGCGTGCTTGCACGAGACCTTGGCGACTGCCGCGATAACTTGAGAAACACGCGGAGCGTGTTTCTCGTAGTTGGCGGAAAAGTCATATTGAACTGGGGAGGTATAGCGGATTATGAAAAACAATTCCCACCAAGACCTTGTATCAAATCAAAGAAATGTGTACAATGTTATTTATGAGACTAACTACAGAACTTGGAGGAAATCATATATGGATTTAACAAAGCTTACAGCATATGAGATCATTGAGCACAGACCTCTTCCGGATCTGAAATCGGAAGGAGCGCTTTTAAGACATAAAAAGAGCGGTGCGAGGGTGCTTCTGATCTCCAATGATGATGAAAATAAAGTATTTAATATCGGATTCCGCACACCGACAACGAACAGTACCGGAGTGCCACATATCATGGAACATACTGTTCTGTGTGGCTCGGAAAAGTTTCCGACCAAGGATCCGTTTGTGGAACTGGTAAAAGGATCTTTGAACACCTTTTTGAATGCGATGACTTATCCGGACAAGACGGTATATCCGGTTGCAAGCTGTAATGAAAAGGATTTTCAGAATCTGATGGACGTGTATATGGACGCAGTTCTGCATCCGAATATTTATAAATACGAAGAGATCTTCCGGCAGGAGGGATGGAATTATCACCTGGAGGAAGCAGATGGGGAGCTTTCTTATAACGGAGTTGTTTATAATGAGATGAAGGGAGCTTTTTCTTCACCGGATGGTGTTCTGGACCGTATGATCCTGAATTCTCTTTTCCCGGATACGACCTATGCAAATGAGTCCGGCGGAGATCCGGATGTGATCCCGGAACTGACTTATGAAGAATATCTGAATTTCCACAGAACCTATTATCATCCGTCCAACAGTTATATTTACCTCTATGGAAATATGGATATGGAAGAGAAATTAAATTGGCTGGATCAGGAATATCTGTCTGCTTACGATAGAAAAGAAGTAGATTCTGAGATCCATTTGCAGAAGCCGTTTGAGCAAATGCATGATATCACAAAGCCGTATTCGATCGCAAGTAATGAATCGACAGAAGATAACACCTATCTTTCCTACAATAAGGTCATTGGGACTTCTCTGGATGAAAAGCTGTATCTGGCATTCCAGATCCTGGATTATGCACTGCTTTCTGCACCGGGAGCACCAATTACAAAAGCACTTCTGGAAGCAGGAATCGGAAAAGATATCAGCGGGTCGTATGACAGCAGCACCTATCAGCCGATCTTCTCCATTGTGGCAAAGAATGCCAATGAAGAGCAGAAAGCAGAATTTGTAAAAGTGATCGAAGATACATTGAAGGCTATCGTAGAAAACGGAATGGACAAAAAGGCACTGGAAGCGGGAATCAATTACCATGAATTCCGTTACCGTGAAGCAGACTTCGGAGGCTATCCAAAGGGACTGATGTACGGTCTGCAGATATTTGACAGCTGGCTTTATGATGAGACAAAGCCGTTTATCCATGTGGAGGCACTGGACACCTTTGCGTTCTTAAAAGAACAGATCAATACCGGGTATTTTGAAAAACTGATTCAGACATATCTTTTGGATAACCAGCATGGAGCACTGGTCACGATTGTGCCGGAACCGGGACGTACAGCCAGACTGGATGCGGAGTTAAAAGAAAAACTGCAGGTATATAAAGAAAGCCTTAGCAGGGGAGAAATCGAAAAGCTGGTTGCAGATACAAAGCATTTACAGGAGTATCAGGAAGAACCGTCAAGTCAGGAGGATTTGGAGAAGATACCGATGCTGACAAGAGCGGATATTTCCCGCGAGATCGCACCGATTTATAATGAAGAGATGAAGATTGCAGATATCCCGACGGTATTCCATGAGATTGAGACGAACGGGATCGGTTATCTGGATCTGATGTTTGACCTTTCGGATGTGCCGGAAAAGGATCTCCCGATGGTGGGGCTTCTGCAGGCAGTTCTCGGAATCATTGACACTGAGCATTATGAATATGGAGAACTTTTTAATGAAATCAACAGACACACCGGAGGAATCGGAACTTCACTGGAGCTTTACCCGGATGTGACGAAAGTAAAAGAAAAAGAATTCAAGGCAACTTTTGAAATCAAAGGGAAAGCACTTTATGGACAGATTCCATTTGCCATCCGTATGATGAAAGAGATTCTGACAGCATCGAAACTGGATGATGAAAAACGTCTGAAAGAGATTCTTTCTATGACAAAGACCAGATTACAGGATCGTTTCCTGTCTGCAGGACATTCTGCAGCAGCACTCCGGGCAATGTCTTATAAGTCACCGATTTCAAAATTCAAAGATACGACGAATGGAATAGAATATTACCAGAATATCCGTGAGATGGAAGAACATTTTGATGAGAAAAAAGAAGAAATCATCAGCGGATTGAAGGCTTTGTCGGAATTGCTTTTCAGAAAAGGCAATGTGATGATCAGTTACACAGCCTCAAGAGAGGGACTTGCCGTTTTGGAAGAGGAGATCGGAAGCTTAAAAGAAGCTCTTTATCTGGAGAGAACGCCAGAGAGCCGATGCATCCTGCACTGTGAAAAGAAGAATGAAGGATTTAAAACTTCTTCTAAAGTACAGTTTGCGGCAAAGGCAGGCAACTTTATCGACGCAGGGGAGGAATATAACGGGGCACTGCAGATCCTGAAAGTGATCATGAGTTATGAATACCTCTGGATCAATATCCGCGTAAAAGGTGGTGCGTATGGCTGCATGAGTAACTTCAACCGCATTGGTGAGGGATATTTTGTATCTTACCGTGACCCGAATCTTGGAAGAACCCTGGAAATCTACGACGGAGTTCCGGAATATCTGGAGAACTTCTCGGTCAGCGAACGCGATATGACAAAATATATTATCGGAACGATCAGCAACATTGATCAGCCGATGACTCCGGCAACCAAGGGAGACCGTTCCATGAACCTTTATATGAATCATGTCAGTGCAGAGATGATCAGAAAAGAAAGAGAACAGATCCTTACAGCAAACCAGGAGGATATCCGCGCACTTGCAGGTGTGGCACGTGCAGTGCTTGCAAATGATCAGATCTGTGTGATCGGAAATGAAGCAAAGATAGAAGAAGAAAAAGAATTATTTATGACAGTTGAGAATTTATTTTAGAAGGAGAATGCATGAGAGCAGATTTTAAATCAGGATTTGTAACGTTGATCGGCAGACCGAATGTGGGAAAATCCACCCTTATGAACTATCTGATCGGTCAGAAGATCGCTATTACATCGAATAAACCACAGACCACAAGAAACCGGATCCAGACGGTGCTTACGACCGAGGAAGGACAGATCGTATTTGTCGATACACCGGGAATCCACAAGGCAAAGAACAAGCTTGGCACCTACATGGTAAATGTGGCAGAGCGTACCTTAAATGAAGTGGATGTGGTGCTGTGGCTGGTTGAGCCAAGTACCTTTATCGGAGCCGGAGAGCAGCACATTGTGCAGCAGCTTGGGAAGGTGACAACACCTGTCGTGCTGGTCATTAACAAGGCAGATACCGTGAAGAAGGAAGATATTCTTCCTTGTATCGCAAAATACAATGAAGTATACCAGTTTGCAGATATCGTTCCGGTATCTGCGAGAACCGGTGAAAATACAGACGAGCTTTTAAAGGTCATCATGAAATATCTTCCGTATGGACCGCAGTTTTATGATGAAGATACCATTACCGACCAGCCGGAAAGGCAGATCGTGGCAGAGCTGATCCGTGAGAAAGCACTGCACTGCCTGAATGAGGAGATTCCACATGGAATTGCGGTATCAATCGAGAAGATGAAAGCACGCAAAAAAGTGATGGATATTGAGGCAACGATCATCTGTGAACGTGATTCACATAAAGGAATCATCATTGGAAAGCAGGGATCCATGCTGAAAAAGATCGGCAGTACGGCGCGATATGAGATCGAGCAGATGCTCGAATGTAAGGTAAATCTCCAGCTTTGGGTAAAAGTAAAGAAAGACTGGAGAGACAGCGATTTCCTGATCAAAAACTTTGGATACCGAGAAGACGAGTAAAAAATGTCAAGGTGTTTCTCTGAAAAACAGTTGGCAGATATTACGCAGTATAGCATCTGAAAATATGGGAGAACCTAATCTTAAAAGGCATAAGAAAAAGATGAGGTGACCGAAGGATGAATCAGGAATACTGGGATCAGTTTGCAAGAACAGGACGGGTGGAGGATTATCTCTCCTACCGGGAAAAGGAAGTCTGCAAAGCGAAAACGGAGAAATACGGGGACAAATGCAGTGAATCAGTTAACAACAATGACAGGGATGATTCTGTCGGTAGCACCGATTGGTGAATATGATAAAAGAGTCGTGATCCTGACAAAAGAAAAAGGGAAAATATCAGCGTTTGCAAAAGGGGCGAGACGACCGAACAGTCCGCTTGCAGGGGCTTGTACACCTTGTAATTTCGGAAAATTCATGCTGTATGAAGGAAGAAATTCCAACACTCTCCAGTCGGCAGAGATCGAAAATTATTTTGCAGAGCTCCGCACGGATGTGGAAGCGGCATACTATGCATTTTATTTTCTCGAATTTGCAGATTTTTATACAAGGGAAGCCAATGACGAGCGGGAAATGCTGAAGCTTCTTTATCAGACGATGCGCGTGCTGACGAAAAAGATCATTCCATTTGAGCTGGTACGCTACATATTTGAACTGAAGGCACTCAGTGTCAGTGGGGAAGGACCGCAGGTATTTCAGTGTGTCAGATGCGGGAACAGGGAACGTCCTTGTGTGTTCAGTGTAAAGGAAGGTGGTTTGGTCTGCAGTGAATGCGGTCAGAATGTCTATGACGGAATGCGGCTGAATACGTCTACCCTTTATGCCATGCAGTTCATTGTCGGGACACCGGTGGAAAAGCTCTATACCTTTACCTTAAGCGATGAAGTTTTAAAGGAACTGGGAAAGCTAATGGGGCGTTATCTGGATGTATACGTGGCTCACAGATTCAAGTCGCTTGAGATTCTGGAGCAGCTCACAGGGCTGAAATAACCGGAAAATTGTATATTAGATTAGAAAATAAAGACAAATTTGGCGAAAATTAGCAGGATAAGCTTGCAAAACCTATATGCAATAGGTATAATAGGTGAATCAGAGAGGAATAAATGTTATCGCGATAAGTGGCGTTGTTCTTCTAACGAAAAATAAAAAGAATGCGAGGATTAGTGTTATGGTAGAAAAGACAATGGACAAAATTGTAGCTTTGGCAAAATCAAGAGGCTTTGTATATCCGGGGTCTGAAATCTACGGTGGGCTTGCAAATACATGGGATTATGGTAACCTGGGTGTTGAACTTAAGAACAACGTAAAGAGAGCATGGTGGAAGAAATTTATTCAGGAGAATCCGTACAATGTAGGTGTTGACTGTGCGATCCTGATGAATCCGCAGACATGGATCGCTTCCGGACATCTGGGAGGATTCAGTGATCCGCTGATGGACTGTAAGGAATGTCACGAACGTTTCCGTGCAGATAAGATCATTGAAGATTATGCACATGAGCATGGAATCGATATTCCGGACAGCATTGACGGATGGTCACATGAAGAGATGGAAGGATTTGTAAAAGAACACGAAGTTCCGTGTCCGACTTGTGGAAAGCACAATTTCACAGAGATCCGTGAATTTAACCTGATGTTCAAGACTTTCCAGGGGGTAACAGAAGATGCAAAGAACGTTGTTTACCTTCGTCCTGAGACTGCGCAGGGAATCTTCGTAAACTTTAAGAACGTACAGAGAACTTCAAGAAAGAAGCTTCCATTTGGTATTGGTCAGATCGGTAAATCATTCCGTAACGAGATTACACCGGGTAACTTTACATTCCGTACCCGTGAGTTTGAACAGATGGAACTTGAATTCTTCTGCAAACCGGATACAGACCTTGAATGGTTTGCTTACTGGAAGAAATTCTGTCTTGACTGGCTGTTCTCTCTTGGACTTAAGGATGAAGAAGTCCGTTACAGAGATCATGACAAAGAAGAGCTTTCTTTCTACAGCAAGGCTACAACAGACGTAGAATTCCTCTTCCCATTTGGATGGGGCGAGCTGTGGGGAATCGCAGACAGAACAGATTATGACCTGACACAGCATCAGAATGTATCAGGACAGGATCTGACTTACTTTGATGATGAGACCAATGAAAAATACATTCCATACGTTATCGAGCCATCACTTGGTGCTGACCGTGTGGTACTTGCGTTCCTTTGCGCAGCATATGATGAGGAAGAACTGGAAGACGGTTCTACACGTACCGTTATGCACTTCCATCCGGAACTTGCACCGGTTAAGATCGGTGTACTTCCGCTTTCCAAGAAGCTGAATGAAGGTGCTGAGAAAGTTTATGCAATGCTGAGCAAGTATTATAACTGTGAATTTGACGACAGAGGAAATATCGGTAAGAGATATCGTCGTCAGGATGAGATCGGAACACCGTTCTGCGTAACTTATGACTTCGATTCAGAAGAAGACGGAGCAGTTACTGTTCGTGACCGTGATACAATGCAGCAGGAAAGAATTAAAATTGAAGATCTCAAAGCATACTTTGAGAAAAAATTTGAGTGGTAGAGATTTGAAAAGATCCGGATTTCCCAGGTTTGGGAAGTCCGGATCTTTTTGTGCAAAAAAAGTTTGTTTGGGAGGTTGTGAGACAAATGGGACAAATATAAGTGTTCAAATTCCGTTGTGCCAACCATTCTGAGGAGCCTCTGAAAGCGAAAATTATGTCAGCAGAGGCTTCCATAATTTTTGAGTCTCCTCGCCATGGCACAACAATCGAATTTGAACACTTATATTTGTCCCATTTATCATTCAACTTTACTAGTGGAAACTATTTTGTGGCAGGGGAAATGCTGGCAAGTGTGAAAATAGACAAAGAAAATCGATGATATAGTTAAAAAATAGTCAATAAAAACAATGCCTATAGGAAAAAACTATTGAATATTCTGACAAATAATAAACAATAAAGAAAATTATTTAACGCTTGACTAATTGTAACGACAATTATATAATGGGATTAACGTTAAGGTTGGAAGATGAATATGTGAGATACTTGTTGTACAGACGGCGCGCACCGTTATTTAATGTATAGCATGAGCCGAAGGGGCAGGCAGAAACTCTCAGGCAAAAGGAACATATTCGGACAACACTCTGGAGAACAATATATATGTATTGTACCGAAGAAGTAGTCTGGACTATATAGCGCAAAAGTCCGGGTGATCTTTCAGGTGAACGGACAGAGGCAGACAAAAAAGATTTCAATGACGAAAACTTTTTTGCCTGTTTTTTTTGTACCCTAAAAAGGGGAATATTCAGAAAAATACAGATATAAACGATAAAATTCTGAATTAAGTACACCGGAAAGGGAGCGAAAAAGACCAGGTAGTTGGTTCTAAGGAGGTAAAAGAGAATGAACAGAATTGAAGATGTAACAAATTACATTACTGAATGTGATGAAGAAGTAGGGAAAGCGCTGCAGTTAGAACTTGGCCGTCAGCGTAGAAACCTTGAACTGATCGCATCAGAGAATATCGTAAGCCCGGCAGTTATGCTTGCGATGGGAACTGTACCGACAAACAAGTATGCAGAAGGTTATCCGGGAAAACGTTATTATGGCGGATGCGAGGATGTAGATATTCTTGAAAATCTTGCAATTGAACGTGCAAAGAAATTATTCGGATGTGACCATGTATGTGTACAGCCGCATTCAGGAGCAAATGCGAATACAGCTGTATATCAGGCGCTGATCAAACCAGGTGATACAGTTATGGGACTGAACCTGGCACACGGCGGACATCTTACACATGGTTCACCGGTAAACCTTTCCGGTATTCTTTACAATTTCATACCTTACAATGTCAATGATGACGGTGTTCTGGATTACGATGCAATCAGAAAGCTTGCACGTGAATGCAAACCAAAGATGATCGTAGCAGGAGCTTCGGCTTATCCAAGAGAGATCCGTTTTGATATTTTTGCAGATATCGCAAAAGAAGTTGGAGCTTATCTTTTCGTAGATATGGCACACATTGCAGGTCTTGTTGCAGCAGGACTTCACCAGAGCCCGGTTCCTTATGCTGATGTAGTTACAACAACAACACATAAGACACTCAGAGGACCTCGTGGTGGAATGATCATGTGCAAAGAAGAATATGCAAAAGCGATCAACAAAGCAATCTTCCCGGGAACACAGGGCGGACCTCTGATGCACATTATCGCAGCAAAAGCTGTATGCTTCGGAGAAGCATTAAAACCGGAATTCAAAACCTATCAGGAACAGGTTGTCAAGAATGCAAAAGCACTTGCAGAAGCCATGGTTGAAGAAGGATTCAACCTTGTCAGTGGTGGAACAGACAACCATCTGATTCTGGTAGATCTTCAGAACATGAACATCACAGGAAAAGAACTTCAGAACAGACTGGATGAAGTTTACATCACAGTTAATAAGAATGCAGTTCCGAATGATCCTGCAAGTCCGTTTGTGACCAGTGGAGTTCGTATCGGAACACCGGCTGTTACAACAAGAGGTCTGAAAGAAGAAGATATGAAGACCATCGCAAAACTGATCAAGATGACGATTACAGACTTTGATACCAAAGCAGATGAAATCCGTGCCGAAGTTACAAAGATCTGCGATAAATATCCACTTTATGAATAACAGGAGGAAGAAATAATGGAATTAAAAACACCCCTTTATGACGCTCATGTAAAAGCAGGTGGAAAGATCGTGCCGTTTGCCGGATACCTTCTTCCGGTTCAGTATGAGACAGGCGTGATCAAAGAGCATATGGCAGTACGTACACAGGCAGGACTTTTTGATGTATCTCATATGGGCGAAATCCTTTGTGAAGGAAAAGATGCTCTTGTCAATCTGCAGCACATCCTTACAAACGATTTTACAAATATGGTAGACGGACAGGCAAGATACAGCCCGATGTGTAACGAGAACGGTGGAACTGTAGATGACCTGATCGTATACAAAAGATCAGATGATCACTATTTTATCGTAGTAAATGCAGCAAACAAGGATAAGGATTATCAGTGGATGCTCGCACATCAGTCAGGAGAGGTTACATTTACAGATGTATCCGACCAGTATGGACAGATCGCTCTTCAGGGACCGAAGGCGATGGAAATCTTAAGAAAACTTACAACAGAAGAAAATATTCCAAAGAAATATTATCATGCAGTATTTGGAGCAGAAGTTGCCGGAATGTCTTGCATCGTATCCAAGACAGGATATACCGGTGAAGATGGTGTAGAGATCTACCTGGCAAGTGATCTGGCAGAAAAGATGTGGGAGACACTTCTTGAAGCAGGAAAAGAAGAGGGACTAATCCCTTGTGGACTTGGTGCTCGTGATACACTTCGTATGGAAGCTGCAATGCCTCTTTACGGACATGAGATGGATGATGAAGTATCACCTCTTGAAACAGGTCTGAACTTCGGTGTTAAGATGAAGAAAGACGAATTCATCGGAAAGAAAGCCATAGAAGACAGAGGAACACCAAAGATCGAAAGAATTGGTCTTAAAGTAACAGGAAGAGGAATCATCCGTGAACATCAGGATCTGTATGCTGGAGATCAGAAGATCGGACATACAACATCCGGAACGCATTGCCCTTATCTTGGATATCCGATCGCCATGGCACTTGTTGATGCCGGAAGCGTAGCAATTGGCGACAAGGTAGAAGCAGATGTACGTGGAAGAAGAGTGGAAGCAGAAGTTGTGCAGCTTCCGTTCTATAAGAGAGCAAAATAAAAGAAAATAATAACGAAAATAGATTAACAGTCCGGTCGCAGAAAAAAGCGATAGAGAGTGTTTGGAAAAGGTGACCGGCAGTTGAAAAGAAAAGGAGATTAAAATCATGGAAGTAAGAGCAGAATTAAAATATACAAAATCACACGAATGGGTAAAAGAAGAAGGTGGAGTCTGGACAATTGGACTTACGGATTATGCACAGTCAGCACTTGGTGATCTCGTATTCGTAAATCTTCCGGAAGCTGGAGACAGTGTAGAAGCCGGAGAAGTATTTGGAGATGTTGAATCTGTAAAAGCGGTATCAGATGTATACTCACCGGTAACAGGAGAAGTTGAAGAAATCAACGAAGAACTTCTTGACGCACCAGAAAAGATCAATGGCGCTCCGTATGATGCATGGTTCATCAAAGTAAAAGATGTATCGGGAACAGAGGAACTTCTTTCAGCAGAAGAATATGAGGCATTTGCAGCAAGCGAAGAATAATCAGGGAAAGGCGGTGGACCATTTATGGGAAGCTATGTACCGAATACAAAAGAACAGCGTCAGGAAATGCTGAAAGAAATCGGGTTTCAGACAATTGATGATTTGTTCGCACACATTCCGGCAGAAGTAAAGATCCAGGGCGGTCTTAATATTCCGGAAGGAAAAACAGAATTAGAAGTACGTCGTGATATGGAAAATATTGCTGCAAAGAATCAGGTCTTTAAGACGATTTTCCGCGGCGCAGGCGCTTACCGGCATTTTATTCCGGCAACAGTAAAGAGCGTGATTTCAAAAGAAAATTTATTAACTGCATATACTCCTTATCAGGCAGAGATCAGCCAGGGAATCCTGCAGTCGATCTTTGAATATCAGACCATGATCTGTGATCTGACAGGAATGGATATTTCCAATGCCTGCGTATATGATGGTGCAGAAGCATCCGCAGAAGGTGTGGCAATGTGCCGTGACAGAAAACGCAGCAAAGCACTTGTTTCAGCTACCGTGAATCCATATGTTCTTGAAACAATCAAAACATACTGCTTCGGTAATGAAATGGAAATAGAAGTAATTCCGGAAAAAGACGGACTTACAGATATGGAATATCTGAAAGAACATGTAGATGCACAGACAGCATGTGTACTGATCCAACATCCGAACTATTACGGTAATCTGGAAGAAGCAGCCGAGATTGGTGAGATCACACATGGAGCTGGTGCGAAATATGTGATGAATGTCAATCCGATTTCTCTCGGTGTAGTAAAGACACCGGCAGAATATGGAGCTGATGTGGCAGTTGGCGAAGGACAGCCACTTGGACTTTCTATTGCATTCGGTGGACCATATCTTGGATTTATGGCTGCAACACAGAAGATGATGAGAAATCTTCCGGGACGTATCGTTGGACAGACAGAAGACCACAATGGAAAGAAAGGTTATGTACTTACTCTTCAGGCAAGAGAACAGCATATCCGTCGTGAAAAAGCATCCAGCAATATTTGCTCAAACCAGGCACTCTGCGCACTAGCAGTAGGCGTTTATCTGGCAACAATGGGCAATGAAGGGATTAAGAAAGCAGCAACACTTTCAACTTCAAAAGCACATTATCTTTCAGCAGAACTTGCAAAAGTTGGATATCAGACCGAGAACAAAGGAGAATTTTTCCATGAATTCGTAACTGTATCCGATGTTCCGGCCGCAAAAGCACTTGCAGCACTTGAGGAAAAAGGAATCCTTGGAGGATTTCCGCTTGACGAACACAGAATTCTGTGGTGCTGTACAGAAGTGAATACCAAAGAAGAGATGGACGCAGTTGTTCAGATTCTGAAGGAGGTGCAGTAATGTTAATATTTGAAAAAAGCAGACCTGGAAGAGGTTGCGATTTACTGCCAGAATGCGATGTAGAAGTAACACTTCCACAGGAAAAAGATAAAAGAGAGAAAAAACTTCATCTGCCAGAGCTTTCTGAAATTGAACTGAGCAGACATTATACAGAACTTGCAAAGAAATCACATGGTGTGAATGATGGTTTTTATCCACTCGGATCTTGTACAATGAAATATAATCCGAAGATCAATGAAGATATGGCAGCACTTCCGGGATTCACAGAGATCCATCCACTGCAGCCGATACATACGGTACAGGGATGCCTGGAAGTCATCAAAGAATCTGAAAATCTTCTCTGCGAGATCACAGGTATGGATCGTATGACATTCCAGCCGGCAGCCGGTGCTCACGGAGAATTTACAGGACTTCTTCTGATCAAAGCATATCATAAGAGCCGTGGAGACGAAAAGAGAAAGAAAATTATTGTTCCGGATTCTGCACATGGAACCAACCCGGCAAGTGCGGCAATGGCAGGATTCCAGGTAGTCAGCATTGAATCTGCACCGGATGGTGGTGTTGATCTTGAAAAATTACAGGAAGTATGCGGAGAGGATACAGCAGGACTTATGCTTACCAATCCAAATACGGTAGGACTTTTTGATAAGAATATTTTGAAGATCACGGAGATCGTTCATAACTGTGGCGGACTTTGCTACTATGATGGAGCAAACTTAAATGCAGTTATGGGAACTGTTCGCCCTGGAGATATGGGATTTGATGTGATCCATCTGAATCTTCACAAAACATTCTCAACTCCGCACGGTGGCGGTGGTCCTGGAAGCGGACCTGTTGGATGCAAGAGCATGCTGGTTCCGTTCCTTCCGTCTTATGTAGTAGATGGGGAAGAAGAACTGAAATTTGTAAAAGAACCACAGAGCATCGGTGAGATGAAGAGCTTCTATGGAAACTTTACAGTCATCGTAAAAGCACTTACTTATGTGAAGACACTGGGACGCGAAGGTATTCCGGAAGCGAGCCAGAATGCAGTTCTGAATGCAAATTACATGATGAACAAACTGAAAGACCTTTATACAATGGCGTATGACGAGGTATGTATGCATGAATTCGTAATGAGTCTTGCAGATTTGAAAAAGAAAACAGGAATTTCTGCAATGGATATTGCAAAAGGACTTCTTGATAACGGTATCCATCCACCGACAATGTACTTCCCGCTGATCGTTGAGGAAGCACTGATGGTAGAGCCGACAGAGACAGAGTCCAAAGAAACTCTGGATGAAGCAGTAGAAGTATTACGCAAACTGTATGAAATCGCAGAAACAGATGCCGAACAGCTTCATCAGGCTCCTGTTACAACACCGGTTACAAGAATGGATGAGGTTGGAGCAGCAAGACATCCATATCTGCGATACGAATGGCAGGACTAATAAGTTATAGCTTAAAGCGAGGGAAAAACTATGATTGAAAAGATTACTTATATTGAAAGCAATCAGTTCAGTCCATATAGAAATCTTGCAGTGGAGGAGTATTTGCTCCTCCACTGCGAGGATAAAGAATGTATTCTTTATCTGTGGCAGAATCAGAATACAGTTGTTATCGGACGGAATCAAAATGCTTGGAAAGAATGTAGAACAACAAAGCTTGAAGAAGAAGGTGGTCATCTTGCCAGACGCCTGTCAGGTGGCGGAGCTGTGTACCATGATCTGGGAAATATGAACTTCACATTTCTGATCAATAAAGAAGAATATAATCTGGACCGGCAGCTTCAGGTAATCATAGGAGCGATGGAGATCCTTGGATTGAAGGCTGAAAAATCCGGGCGTAACGATATCCTGATCGATGGAAAGAAATTCTCAGGAAATGCGTTTTATGAGCAGGAAAAGCATTGCTATCATCATGGCACGATCATGGTAGGAGTAAATATGGAAACCTTATCCAGATATCTGACTGTATCAAAGGATAAACTGAAATCAAAGGGGGTTGATTCGGTAAAATCCAGAGTGACAAATTTAAGAGATTATCTTCCGGAGCTTACAATGGAAGAACTGAAGGTGGCACTTAAACAGTCATTTGAAAAGGTATACGGATTAAAGGTACGTGATAAAAAAATAGAAGACCTTGATACCGGAGTAATTGCAGAAAGAGAGAAATTTTTCTCTTCATGGAACTGGCTTTATGGCAGAAAAATTGATTTTCAGTATGAGCTTTCCCACCGTTTTGGATGGGGAGGGATTACACTTCAGTTTGCAGTAGAATCAGGAAAGATCAAGGATGCAATTGCATGGTCGGATGCACTGAATCCGGATTTCATACATACACTTCCGAAGTATCTGAAAGGATTGAAGTACAGAAAGGAAAGTATCTGTACGGAATTGGGGCTTTTCTGGTCAGATGATCCACAGGAAGAAGAGATGATGAAAGACATTATCGAATGGATTCGGGGCGAGGAACTGTAGGAGGATGAAATAAAATGAGTGAGAAGTTTGATGTAGTAGTAATTGGAGCCGGTCCGGGAGGATATGTGGCAGCAATCAAATCTGCGAAGCTTGGAATGAAGACCGCAGTGATCGAGGAGAGAGAAGTCGGCGGAACGTGCCTGAACAGGGGATGTATTCCGGCAAAAGCAATGATTCATGCATCGACATTATATCGTGAAATCAAAGAAGCGGATCGTTTCGGAATTTCAGCATCAGATGTTACTTATGATTTTGAAAAAATACTGGAATATAAGGAGCAGACAACCGGACAGCTTGTTCAGGGAGTAGAACAGCTTCTGCAGGCAAATGGCGTAACAAGATATTATGGAAAAGGCACACTTTTTGAGGGGAAAAAAGTTAAGATTACAGGAAATGAAGAACAGTCTGTCGAAGCAGAGAATGTCATTCTGGCTTCTGGTTCCAAACCACTGATTCTTCCGATTCCGGGAATGGATCTTCCGAGAGTTCTGACAAGTGATGAACTTTTTAAGCTGAGAGAAGTTCCGAAGAGTCTGGTTATCATCGGTGGTGGTGTGATCAGTGTAGAATTTGCAACCGTGTATTCCGCACTTGGATCTAAGGTTACCATTCTTGAAGCAATGCCGCGCCTGGTTCCAAATATGGATAAAGAGATCGCACAAAATCTGAAACTGATCCTGAAGAAACGTGGCGTAGAAAGCCATACATCAGCAGCAGTACAGGGTGTGCATATGGAAGGGGATACTTGTGTATGTACCTTCGTTGAAAAAGAAAAAGAACAGACTGTAGAAGCAGAATATGTTCTGTGTGCAGTCGGAAGATGCCCGAATACCGACGGATTATTTGCAGAAGGTGCTGCTCCGGATATGGAAAGAGGACGTGTTCTTGTAAATGATAAATTCGAAAGCAGTATTCCGGGAGTCTATGCGATCGGTGATCTGATCTTTGGCGCACAGCTTGCCCATGCAGCAAGTGCACAGGGAATCGTTGTTGCAGAACAGCTGGCGGGAAAAGAACCTTCTGTGAATCTGGATGTGGTTCCGGGATGTGTTTATACAGATCCGGAAATCGCATCAGCAGGTATTACAGAAGATGCAGCCAAAGAACAGGGAATCAAAGTGAAGACTGGAAAATTTATCATGAGTGCCAATGGTAAATCGCTTATTACAAAAGAAGAAAGAGGATTTATCAAGATTGTGGCAGATGAAGAGACAGATGTGATTCTCGGAGCACAGATGATGTGTGCAAGAGCTACAGACATGATTGGTGAATTTGTAACTGCGATTGCAAATAAAATGACGGTTGCACAGCTTTTAAAGGGAATGCGTGCACATCCGACGTATAACGAAGGAATCGGAGAAGCCCTGGAAGAAGCAGAGGGTGGAGCGATCCACGTTGTACCAAAGAAAAAGAAATAGAACTGTACAGCAGTAAAGGAATATGATAAAATATTCAGATATCAGCATATGCTGAAAAGTACAAAAAGGAAAATTAAATCATGTTATACGAAGAAGCAAGGGTATATTTGGATCATGTATCGAAATACGGAAGTGTACTTGGCTTAGATAGTATAAAGAGCTTATTGGGTGAGCTTGGGAATCCGCAGAAAGATTTGAAATTTATACATATAGCCGGGACTAATGGAAAAGGATCGATTCTCGCCGGACTCTCCGGTATCCTGCAGCAGGCAGGATACCGGACCGGAAGATACTGTTCTCCGACCGTGATGGGATATATGGAACGATTTCAGGTTGATGGCCAATGGATGGCGGAGGACGAGCTCGCCCCTTTTGTATCTCAGGTGAAAGAGGCAGCAGAAAAAGTAGAAGAAAAAACGGATCTCACCGTAACTGTTTTCGAGATAGAAACAGCGATCGCATTTCTCTATTTCAGAGAAAAACAGTGTGATTATGTCGTTCTGGAAGCCGGGATGGGTGGGCTTCTTGATGCGACAAATGTAATAGATACAACTGTTTTGAGCATTTTTGCATCGATCAGTATGGATCATATCGGAGTGCTGGGAAACACATTAGAAGAGATAGCAGAAAATAAAGCCGGAATTATAAAACCATCATGTCTGGCAGTTGTCACGTCGCCACAGCAGATGTCTGTGATCGATATCCTCCAGAAAAAGGCCGGAGAGTGTGGATGCCGGTTTGTGGTTTCGCATCCGGAAAAGGCTGTGATTTCTGAAGAAACGATGGATGGACAGATTTTCTCTTATGGAGAATATAAAGATATCCGTCTTCGCCTGGCTGGCAGATATCAGATTGACAATGCGGCGACAGTATTGGAAGCTGTGGATGCGTTAAGAAGGAGCGGTGTCCCGATTCCGGAAGAGGCTGTAAGAAAGGGATTTGTGAAAGTGACATGGCCTGGACGGTTTCAGGTACTTGAAAAAGAACCGACCGTGATCGCCGACGGAGCGCATAACAGGGATGCCGCAAGAAGACTTGCGGAAAATGTGAGAACCTATCTGACGGACAGAAAGATTGTCGGTGTGATGGGGGTTTTTAAAGATAAAGAATATGAACAAATCGCAGAGATCATGGCTCCGTATCTTTCAAAGGTGTATACGATCGATCTTCCAAATGGGGAGAGGAATCTGGGAAAAGAGAGATTATGTGAAGTATTAAAGGCCAAGAACGTACAGTCAGAACCGGCAGAGAACATTGCAGATGCGCTTGAAAAAGCAAAAGCAGAATGTGGGAAAGAAGATGTTGTTCTGGTGTTTGGTTCCTTATCTTATCTGGGAGAAGTGATAAGACTTGAACGGGAAACAAACGTGTTTGAAAGGAAAAAGGAAGAGAGAACATTATGGTAGATCATAAAAAAGTAGAACAGGCAATCCGTCTTTTACTGGAAGGAATCGGTGAAGATCCGGATAGGGAAGGACTGGCTGAGACACCGGACCGGATTGCAAGAATGTATGAAGAAATCTGTGGTGGAATGAATGAGGATGCAGCGGAACACCTGAAAAAGACATTTACAGCAGAAAACAATGAGATGGTTGTGGAAAAAGATATTACGTTTTATTCCATGTGTGAACATCATATGCTGCCATTTTACGGAAAGGTTCATATTGCCTATATTCCGGATGGAAAGGTAGTGGGACTTAGCAAGCTTGCACGGACTGTGGAAGTGTTTGCCAGAAGACTTCAGCTACAGGAGCAGATGACAGCACAGATTGCGGATGCCCTGATGGAGAACCTTCAT
Source organism: Coprococcus sp. AF51-11b1 (assembly GCF_027682785.1). Taxonomy (NCBI): domain Bacteria; kingdom Bacillati; phylum Bacillota; class Clostridia; order Lachnospirales; family Lachnospiraceae; genus Coprococcus; species Coprococcus sp. AF51-11b1. Next base: position 90,876 of record NZ_JAQCZB010000016.1, read on the forward strand.
CCAAAGGGAGTAATGGTACTTGCTGAGGCAGAGCATATGTGTATGACCATGCGTGGAATCAAGAAGCCGGGAAGCAAGACGGTCAGTGTTGTTACAAGAGGTGCATTTGAAGAAAATGAAAAGCTGCAGAACATGTTTTTCCGTATGATAGGTTAGTGCGATGGAAATAAAACGAAAACTGGAAGAGCAGAGGAGCATGCAGAGAATCTGGAAAATATATGAGCATCCTCTTTTTATAGAAGGACTGGTAAAGAATAAAGATGCAGAAAAGGAAAGAATATTCTGCCATCATGATATGAACCATTTTCTGGACGTGGCACGTCTGATGTATATTTTTTCGATGGAGCGTGGATATGCCTTTGGAAAAGAAGCGATTTATGCGACGGCATTACTTCATGATATCGGGAAATGGCAGCAATATAAGGCGGGAGTTCCCCATGAGATAGCGAGTGCTGAAATTGCAAAAAGGATTCTGGAAGAGACTGGATTTACAAAGGAGGAGTCGGAAAGGATTCTTTTTGCAATTTTAAGTCACCGGGGCAATGCAGAAGAGACAGAAAATGCAGGGCAGGATAAGTGGCAGCTTGCAGAAATCCTTTATGATGCAGATAAGATTTCCCGTGCGTGTTATACGTGTCCGGCTGAGAAGGACTGTAACTGGAGCGGAGAAAAGAAGAATCAGAAAATCATCTGGTAGAAAACGAGGAAACAAAATGAAAATTGGGAATAAAGAATTTGACACAGCAAACCATACTTATATTATGGGAATCCTGAATGTGACACCGGATTCTTTTTCGGACGGGGGAAAGTGGAACGGTTATGATGCGGCAATGCGTCATGCAGAAGAGCTTTTAGAAGGCGGAACCGATATCCTGGATATCGGAGGAGAGTCCACAAGACCAGGACACCAGCAGATTACGTCAGAAGAAGAAATTACAAGAACTGCGCCGGTTATCGAGGCTGTTAAAAAGAATTTTGATGTGCCGGTTTCGATTGATACTTATAAGAGTGATGTGGCAGAGGCAGCACTTCAGGCAGGGGCAGATCTGGTAAATGATATCTGGGGATTCCAGTACGATGAAAAGATGGCAGGTCTTGTGAAAAAATATGATGCGGCATGCTGTCTGATGCATAATAAAAATGATGCGGTGTACAAGAATTTCCTGAAGGATATGTATGCAGAACTGCAGAAGTGTGTAGATACAGCGAAAGCGGCTGGGATTGGAGATGACCGGATCATGCTGGATCCGGGGGTTGGATTTGGAAAGACCTACGAGATGAACCTGGATGTGATGAAGCATCTGGATCTTTTTAACGGACTTGGATATCCGATGCTTCTTGGAACTTCCAGAAAATCCATGATCGGTCTGACACTGGATCTGCCGGTAACAGAAAGAGAAGAAGGAACTCTTGTCACAACCGTGATGGCAGTACAGAGTCATTATGGATTTGTGCGTGTTCATGATGCTGAGAAAAACCGCAGAGCGATCAAGATGACAGAAGTGATTCTGGCAAGAGAGTAAGCAGGAGAAAAAGATGGATCAGATAAAAATTGAAAACCTGGAAATATTTGCAAATCATGGGGTGTATCCGGAAGAAAACAGACTGGGACAGAAGTTTCTGGTTTCCTGCATTTTATATGTGGATACACGCAAGGCGGGAAAAACGGATGACTTGGAAGCGTCTGTGAATTACGGAACCATTTCCCATCTGATAAAAGAAAAGATGGAAGAGAAGAATTACAGGCTGATCGAAGCAGTAGCAGAGCAGCTTGCAGAAGAGATCTTATTATTTGATGAGAAGATCCGGAAAGTCATGGTGGAAGTAAAGAAACCATGGGCACCGGTAGGACTGCCGCTTGAGACGGTTTCCGTGAAGATTGAACGTTGCTGGAATGAAGCGTTTATCGCACTCGGATCGAATATGGGTGACAAGAAAAAATACATTGAGAATGCGGTAGAAGAGCTGAAAAATGAAAAACTTTGCAGAGTCATGAAGGTATCGAAACTGATCGGAACCGAGCCATATGGCGTGACGGATCAGGATGAATTCCTGAACGGGGCACTGAAAATGGAAACACTGCTTACCCCGCATGAGCTTCTGGAGCTGTTACACCGAATTGAGCAGGAAGCCGGAAGAAAGCGGATCCGCAGATGGGGACCGAGAACACTGGATCTGGACATCATTTTCTATGGGGATCAGATCATTGAAGAGGATGATTTATGTATACCACATATTGATATGCAGAACAGGGAATTTGTGCTTAGACCAATGTGTGAGATCGCACCGCATAAACGGCATCCGGTTTTGAAGGAAACGATGACGGAAATGCTTGTAAAGTTAAAGGGTAATAATTGACTTCTTATCGGGAGAGGGTTATACTGAAAGCATTGTGGGGAATCCCAACTGAATTGAAGAGAGGTATAGAAATGGAAGAAAAAAAGAATCTCTGGAGCTCTTATGATGAAGCTGCCAAAAAAGAACTTCATGAAATCAATGAAAAGTACAAAGCTTGCCTGGATGCCGGAAAGACAGAGCGTGAATGCGTAAAGCTTGCGGTTGAGATGGCGAAAGAAGCAGGATATCAGGATATCAAAGATGTTCTGAAAGAAGGAAAGAGCCTGAAAGCAGGAGATAAAGTATATGCGGTATGCATGGAAAAAATGCTTGCCATGTTCCGTATGGGCGAAGAACCGCTTTCAAACGGTATGAATATCCTTGGAGCTCATATCGATTCACCACGTATTGATGTGAAACAGAATCCATTATATGAAAGTGAAGGAATGGCTTATCTGGATACACATTATTATGGTGGAATCAAAAAATACCAGTGGGTAACAGGACCGATGGCACTTCATGGTGTTGTTGCGAAAAAAGATGGAAGCGTAGAAGAGATCAGCATTGGGGAAAAAGAGTCTGATCCGGTATTTGTTATTACAGACCTTCTTGTTCATCTTGCAGCAAACCAGATGTCAAAGAAAGCAAGTGAAGTGATCGAAGGAGAAAAGCTGGATCTTCTGATTGGAAACAGTCCACTTGATAAAGCGGAGGGACTTGATGAAGAAGAAAAAGAAACGATCAAGGCTAACGTACTTCATATTTTAAAAGAGAACTATGGAATCGAAGAAGAGGATTTTGCATCGGCTGAGCTGGAAATTGTTCCGGCCGGAAAGGCAAGAGACTGTGGATTTGACCGCAGCATGATCCTTTCTTATGGACAGGATGACAGAGTCTGCGCATTTACTTCTCTGTTCGCTATGCTGGATGTGGAAAATGCAAAGCGTACAGGATGCTGTCTGTTAGTAGATAAAGAAGAGATCGGAAGCGTCGGAGCAACTGGAATGCATTCTCGTTTCTTTGAAAATACAGTTGCAGAGCTTGTTGCACTTACAGAAGGTGAATCTGAACTGAAGGTACGCCGTGCACTTGCTAATTCAAGAATGCTTTCTTCTGACGTAAGTGCTGCTTATGATCCGATGTTTGCAGAAGCATTTGAAAAGAGAAGTGCCGCTTTCTTTACAAAGGGACTTGCATTCAACAAGTTTACAGGAAGCCGCGGAAAGAGCGGATCCAATGATGCAAATGCAGAATATCTTGCAAGACTGCGCAAGGTGATGGACGATGCAGGCGTTACTTACCAGTTCGCAGAACTTGGTAAAGTCGATGTAGGCGGCGGCGGAACCATTGCATATATTATGGCAAATTATGGTATGGAAGTGATCGACAGCGGTGTTGCTGTACTTTCTATGCATGCACCTTATGAGGTCAGCAGCAAAGCTGATGTGTATGAAGCAGTAAAGGGATACAGAGCATTTCTTCTGAATATGTAAGAGATGAAAAGAACTCAGGCAAAACAATGGATACAGTCCGGTTTTGCCTGAGTTTTTTCTGATAATAACAAAATTTATAGTATATAAAAGAAATTTAATTACGGAGATTTTTTTTATAGAAGAAATCACTTGAAGAAATTGAACTCTTCGATAAATTCACTTTTTTGTACGAAAAAAAGTGCATAAGGGTTGACTATCACAGTTAAAACATTTACAATATTAGTGCGGTAAAATCCGTTTTTTAAGGGCGATATAAGATATGAAAAGAGCAGACAGTTACCAGTCTGACTGTGATTTTCAAGTTTTATATATATCAATTACCAATAACGAGGAGGAATTGTAAAATGGCAACAAAATGGGTTTACATGTTTACAGAAGGTAATGCCGATATGAGAAACCTGCTTGGTGGAAAAGGCGCTAACCTTGCTGAAATGACAAACTTAGGTCTTCCAGTGCCACAGGGCTTCACAATCACAACAGAAGCTTGTACTCAGTATTATGAGGACGGAAGACAGATCAATGAAGAAATCATGGCTCAGATCATGGAAGCTATTACAAAGATGGAAGGAATCACAGGAAAGAAATTCGGTGATAAAGAGAATCCACTTCTTGTTTCCGTTCGTTCTGGTGCAAGAGCATCTATGCCTGGTATGATGGATACAATCCTGAACCTTGGTCTTAACGAAGACGTTGTCAATGTACTTGCTGAAAAATCAGGCAACCCACGTTGGGCTTGGGACTGCTACAGAAGATTTATTCAGATGTACTCTGACGTAGTTATGGAAGTAGGTAAAAAATACTTCGAAGAACTGATCGACAAGATGAAAGCTGAAAGAGGCGTTAAACAGGACGTTGAACTTACAGCAGAAGATCTTCACGAATTAGCTAACCAGTTCAAGGCAGAATATAAAGAAAAAATCGGTGCTGAATTCCCGACAGATCCAAAGGAACAGTTAATGGGAGCTATCAAAGCCGTATTCCGTTCATGGGACAACCCGAGAGCAAATGTATATCGTCGTGACAACGATATCCCGTATTCATGGGGAACTGCTGTTAACGTACAGATGATGGCATTTGGTAACATGGGTGATGACTGTGGTACAGGTGTTGCATTTACACGTGACCCAGCTACAGGAAATAACGGACTGTTCGGAGAATTCCTTACAAATGCTCAGGGAGAAGACGTAGTTGCAGGTGTTCGTACACCAATGCACATTTCAGAAATGGAACAGAAATTCCCAGAAGCATTCAAACAGTTCAAAGAAGTATGCAAGACTCTGGAAACACATTACAGAGATATGCAGGATATGGAGTTTACTGTAGAACATGGTAAACTGTACATGCTTCAGACACGTAATGGTAAGAGAACAGCTCAGGCTGCTCTTAAGATTGCTTGCGATCTCGTTGATGAAGGAATGAGAACCGAAGAAGAAGCAGTTGCTATGATCGATCCTCGTAACCTTGATACACTGCTTCATCCACAGTTCGATGCAGCTGCACTGAAAGCTGCTGTACCGATGGCTAAAGCACTTGGAGCATCTCCAGGAGCTGCTTGTGGTAAGATCGTCTTCACAGCTGATGATGCTGTAGAATGGGCTGCAAGAGGAGAAAAAGTTGTTCTTGTACGTCTTGAAACATCACCGGAAGATATCACAGGTATGAAGTCTGCTCAGGGTATCCTGACAGTTCGTGGTGGTATGACATCACACGCAGCCGTTGTTGCACGTGGTATGGGAACATGCTGTGTATCTGGTTGTGGTGACATCAACATGGATGAAGAAAACAAGAAATTCACACTTGGTGGAAAAGAATACCATGAAGGAGATGCAATCTCTCTTGATGGATCTACAGGTAACATTTATGACGGAATCATCCCGACTGTAGACGCTACAATCGCAGGTGAATTCGGAAGAATCATGGGATGGGCTGACAAGTACAGAACTATGAAAGTTCGTACAAATGCTGATACACCAGCTGATGCTAAGAAAGCCCGCGAACTTGGTGCTGAAGGTATCGGACTTTGCCGTACAGAGCATATGTTCTTCGAAGGCAACAGAATTGATGCATTCCGTGAAATGATCTGCTCTGAAACAGTAGAAGAAAGAGAAGCTGCACTTGCTAAGATCCTTCCGGAACAGCAGGGAGACTTCGAAAAACTTTATGAAGCACTGGAAGGAAATCCGGTTACTATCCGTTTCCTTGATCCACCGCTTCACGAATTCGTTCCAACAGAAGAAGAAGATATCAAGAAACTTGCTGATGCACAGGGCAAATCTGTTGACCAGATCAAAGCAATCATCAGCTCTCTGCACGAATTCAACCCAATGATGGGACATCGTGGATGCCGTCTTGCTGTAACTTATCCGGAAATCGCTAAGATGCAGACAAGCGCAGTTATCCGTGCTGCTATCAATGTTAAGAAAGCTCATCCGGATTGGAATGTTAAACCGGAAATCATGATCCCGCTGGTTGGCGATATCAAAGAGCTTAAATATGTTAAGAAGTTTGTAGTAGAAACAGCTGACGCTGAAATCGCTGCTGCAGGAAGCGACCTTGAGTACGAAGTTGGTACAATGATCGAAATTCCTAGAGCTGCTCTTACAGCTGATGACATTGCAAAAGAAGCTGACTTCTTCTGCTTCGGTACAAACGACCTTACACAGATGACATACGGATTCTCACGTGATGATGCTGGTAAGTTCCTTGAAGCTTACTATGACGCTAAGATCTTCGAGAACGATCCATTTGCTAAACTTGACCAGACAGGTGTTGGTAAGCTTATGAAGATGGCTATCGAACTCGGAAAACCGGTTAATCCGAAACTTCACGTTGGTATCTGTGGAGAACATGGTGGAGATCCAAGCTCTGTAGAATTCTGCAACAGCATTGGTCTTGATTATGTATCTTGCTCACCATTCCGTGTACCGATCGCTCGTCTGGCTGCTGCTCAGGCTGCAATCGCTCAGAAGAATGCAAAATAAGCATATTGCGTATAGCAAGAAATAAATAATAAGAGGGCGTGTGAAAAAACCTTTCGTTTTTTCACACGCTCTCTTATTTTATCTAGTTATAGATTAGAAATATTAAATTATGATTAAAATGAAAATTTTACTGTTCTTTTCAGAATATATATGATACACTGAATCCACCAAATCAAAAAATCTTTTATCAAATCATTTTTGCAAAGAGTAAATTGATTGCAAATTATTACAAGCTAAAACAAATCAAGACAGTCTAATTAAATAGGTTGATTATAATTCCAAAAAAAATGAAAATAAATCAAGAAGTTTCCAGAAATGGATTGATTATAATTCCTGAAAATGAAAATAAATCAAGATAATTTCAGAAATAGATTGATTGCATACCGGAAAAATGAAAATAAATCAAGAAGATGATGTAAATAAATTGATTGTATTCTAAAAAACTCAAAGAAAATCAAAAAGATTACAGTATAATGGACCCTATAGTGTGGACATGAAACTTAGATAATTAGGTCAATTCCTTAGAGT
>NZ_JAQCZB010000017.1:0-67202 GCF_027682785.1 Coprococcus sp. AF51-11b1
CCTGTATAAAATTTTCAATGTTCTTCAATTTAGCCTTGACTTTTTATTTGCAGGCTAATCTGCTTTTGTTTCCAACTGTTCCCAGTTACATGGGACTTCAAATTCCATACGTTTTCCGGTGGTCGGATGGCAGAAAGAAAGCCGGAAAGCCCGCAGTGCAATCGGGAAATATCCTCTTTTATTTACAAATTCCGGGTTATATTTGTTGTCACCCCAGAGTGGTGCGCCTGCACCTGCCATCTGGACACGGATCTGGTGATGGCGTCCGGTTCCGAGATGGATCTGAACAACGGATAAGCCAGTCACTTCGGAAGTTTCCAGTATTTCATACGAAAGGACAGCTTTTTTGGCACCGGGTGTATTTTTACTGCAGATGCGGGAGGTATTGGTGCGACCGTCCTTTACCAGATAATCGGTCAGAGTGCCGGAGTCCGGAAGGGATCCACATACTACAGCCTGGTAGTATTTTTCAAATTGATCGTTCTGTAACTGCTGGTTCAGATTTTTCGCGGCCGCAGGTGTGCGGGCAAAAACCAGGATGCCGGAAACCGGTTGATCCAGTCTGTGGATCACGGCAAGATAAGGTGGCTTATGTCCGGCATGATGTGAAGAATGGATGAACAGATAATTTTTCAGAATGCTCTCCATGTCCTGTGTGCCGATCTTTTTTGTCTGCACGGGAACACCGGCAGGTTTGTGGCAGACCAGAATCTGGTCGTCTTCATATAGAATTTCAGGTGTTTGCAAAATAATTCCTCCCCATATGCGAAAATTTTGTTTCTTTGATTAAAGCATAACGGAAAGGGCTTGTCAATTGGGTTGACAAATCCGAAAATCTCAATTAAACTCTATAGTAAATCGAAGAGATTTGACGATGAAGAGGACTAGTATATGATGAAAGTGGCACAGAGAGGCTTCTGGCTGGTGGGAGGAAGCTACATGGAAATTATAGAACCGACCTTGGAGTTCCGCATGAAAAGTGTGGCGTATGCCTGGCGTTAACGGGTAATGAAGTGAATCGTAATACGATTAATTAGGGTGGTACCGCCGAATTTTCGGTCCCTTGTCAGGGGCATGAAGATTTGGTGTTTTTTATTTTACGGGCAAAGCATGTCTGATCTGAATCCCCTGCATCCGGCAGAGGCTGCAGAGAGCAGCATCTTCTGGTTTTATGATAACCTTATTTATAAAATCAAAAATGAAGAGAAGGAGAACTTTATCAATGGCTAAGGAAAAGAAATTTGTACAGGCGATTACCTCTCGTGATGAAGATTTCGCACAGTGGTATACCGACGTTGTAAGAGAAGCAAAGCTTTGTGATTATTCAAGTGTAAAAGGATGTCTTAATTATCTTCCAAATGGATATGCAATCTGGGAGAAGATCCAGGCAGACCTTGACAAGAGATTTAAAGAGACAGGTGTTGAAAACGTATATCTGCCAATGCTGATCCCGGAGAACCTTCTCCAGAAGGAAAGTGATCATATCGAAGGATTTGCACCGGAAGTTGCATGGGTAACAAAAGGTGGTCTTGAGACTCTTCAGGAGCCAATGTGCATCCGTCCGACATCGGAGACTCTGTTCTGCGACCTGTGGGCAAGAACCGTACAGTCTTACCGTGACCTTCCGAAAGTATGGAATCAGTGGTGTTCGGTACTTCGCTGGGAGAAGACAACCAGACCGTTCCTTCGTTCCAGAGAATTCTTATGGCAGGAAGGACACACCATTCATGCAACTTATGAAGAAGCAGAACAGAGAACACTGACCATGCTTCGTGTATATCAGGAACTGATCCGTGATTCCCTTGCAATCCCGTTCGTATCAGGTCCGAAGACAGAGAGCGAGAAGTTCGCAGGTGCACAGGACACTTACACCGTAGAAGCTCTGATGCATGACGGAAAAGCACTTCAGTCTGCAACCAGCCATTTCTTCGGAAATGCGTTCCCGGATGCATTTGACATCAAATATCTGGATAAGAACAATGAACTTCACAGCGTATATGAGACTTCATGGGGACTGTCTACACGTATCATCGGAGCCCTGATCATGGTTCACGGTGATGACAGCGGACTTGTTCTTCCACCGAGAATCGCACCGGTTCAAACAAGAGTCATTCCGATCGCACAGCACAAAGAAGGCGTTCTTGAAAAAGCAAATGAACTGACAGAGAGACTGAAAAAAGCTGGCTACAGCGTGAAGATCGACGATTCTGAGAAGAGCCCTGGATGGAAATTCAGTGAGCAGGAAATGCTTGGTATCCCGACACGTATCGAGATCGGACCAAAGGATATCGAACAGAACCAGGTTGTTGTTGTACGTCGTGATACAAGAGAAAAGATCGTTGTTTCTTTAGATGAGATCGAGACAAAACTTGGCGAGATCCTTGAAACAATCCAGAAGGATATGTATGACCGTGCAAAAGCATTCCTTGACAGCCATATTGATTTTGCTGAAACCATGGATGAAATGAATGAAAAATTCAACACCAAACGTGGATTCATCAAAGCAAAATGGTGTGGAAGCGCAGAATGTGAAGATGAGATCAAGGCAGCAACAGGTGGAGCAACCACCCGCTGTATCTGCAAAGAGGATCAGGTAAAAGACGGAGATACCTGTATTTTCTGTGGCAAACAGGCTAAACATGTTGTTTATTTTGGAAAAGCATACTAGGAGCGAATGTATATGAAAATTCAGTTACCTGAAAAGGTGAATCGAATTATAACTACATTACAAAAACATGGCTTTGAGGCATATGCAGTCGGCGGCTGCGTCCGGGATTCTTTTCTCGGACGTGTGCCGGGTGACTGGGATATCACAACATCGGCAGCGCCGGAAGAGACAAAGTCATTATTTGCCAGAACTTTTGACACCGGAATCGAGCATGGAACGATTACGGTGCTTTTAAATGGAGAAGGATTTGAAGTGACGACATACCGGATTGACGGGAAATACGAAGACAACCGGCATCCGAGTAAAGTGCAGTTTACCAGAAGTCTATCAGAGGATCTGCTGCGCAGGGATTTTACGATCAATGCGATGGCGTACAATGAACAGGACGGACTGGTGGATCTGTTTCATGGGATGGAGGATCTGAAAAAAGGTGTGATCCGCTGTGTGGGAAATGCTGAGGCACGTTTTTCGGAGGATGCCCTGCGGATTTTGAGGGCGATCCGTTTTTCGGCACAGCTTGGATTTGAGATTGAGAAAGAGACCAGACAGGCAATCCGAAAACTTGCACCAAATCTTTCCTATATCAGTGCAGAACGTATCCAGACAGAGCTTGTAAAGCTTCTGGTCTCCGATCATCCGGAAAAGATCCAGGATGCATATGAGCTTGGGATCACAAAGGTGATCCTCCCGGAATTCGATGCAATGATGGAAACAACGCAGGAAACTTTGCATCACTGTTATAATGTAGGTGAGCATACGATCCATGCGCTGATGAATATTCCGGCAGATAAAGTGCTGCGTCTTACAATGCTGTTTCACGATACGGGGAAACCGGCACGAAAGACGGTCGATCCGGATGGGACGGCACATTTTAAAGGGCATGCATACGTCAGCGAAGAACTCACAAAGTCGATCATGCATCGCTTGAAATTCGATAATGATACGCTGCGTAAGGTGTCAAAGCTGGTGCTGTATCATGATGACCGGATGCCTGCAACGATGAAGCATGTACGCCGCGCAATGAACCGGATCAGTGCGGAACTGTTCCCGTATTATATGAAGGTACGGATGGCTGATACGTTGGCACAGAGTGATTATCAGCGTGATAAGAAGCTGGAAAATCTGGCTGGTATCGAGAAGTGCTACCAGGAGATTCTGGAGAAAAAGCAATGTGTTTCTTTAAAAGAACTGAAAGTAAACGGTCAGGATCTGATCGCGGCAGGTATTGAAAAAGGACCGAAAATTGGTCAGACACTCCAGACACTTTTACAGGAAGTGATCGAGGAACCGGAGAAAAATACACGGGAATATTTACTTGCCAGAATAAAAGAACTGGAATAATCAAAAATCATGCATGACTTAAGTCTCCCCCTGCATACATTAGAAAGACCGGTAAAACAAAGCGGCAGGGGGAAGCCATGAAAGATTATGGAATCAGTGTATTGACACAATATCAGATGGAAGTATTCGGCACCCATAAAGTAAGGGGTGCTATTTTATGCGATACAGATAAGGGGCTGCTCCTCTTGAAGGAGACGCGCATGGAGGAGAGCCGGATCTGCGCGCTTGCAAAAATATATGAGCAGTTAAATGCGAATGGATTTGAATGGGTAGATACGCCTCTGCTTAATAAAGAGGATGCTTATGTCAGTAAAGCCGAGGATGGAACAGGCTATATCTTAAAGAAATGGTTTCAGGGACGTGAGTGTGATGTCAGACGTGAAAATGAACTGATCGCCGGTGCGGAAAATCTTGCCCGGATCCATCTATGCATGCGTCTGGCTGGGGAAGAAAACGGATTTGCAGGAAGAGAAGAAAATCCGGTGATCAAGGAGTATGCAAGGCATAACAGAGAACTCAGAAAGGTTCGGGAATTTGTCTGCAGAAGAAGTGTGAAAAGCCCGTTTGAGATCGCATTTTTAAAGGGATATGACCAGATGTATTTTTGGGCAGACAGAGTGCTGAAAATACTGGAAAATATGGATCTGGACAGTGTTTTTAAAGAAGCGGAGGCAGAAAATCATATGGTCCACGGAGACTATAATTATCATAATCTTCTGGTCTGTCAGGAGGGCATGGCGGTGACTGGATTTGAACATGCACACCGGGATGTTCAGATGGAAGATCTGTATTATTTCCTGCGCAAATGTATGGAAAAGCATCATTATGATGAACGGCTTGGATATCGGATGATGAGAGCGTATGATTCGGTGAATAATCTTGGGAAAAAAGAACGGGATTACCTTGCAATCCGTCTTGCTTATCCGGAAAAATTCTGGAAGATCACCAATTCGTATTACCACTCAGGAAAGGCATGGATTCCTGCAAAAAATGTCGAAAAACTTTCACTTTCTGTCGCACAGACAGAAGAAAAAAAGCGGTTTTTGCGGAATCTGTTTGCGTTTCAGATATAGCGTTCGGTTTTCTTAGATTTTAAGGGTTTAGACTTGACAAAGAAGGTAAAAACCTATATAACATATGTAGGGTAAGGGGCGTGTCAGAACGCATGGATACGCAGAATAAACCTAGCAAAAAGACAAAATGCCGGGGTGTTCCGGGAGTATATTTTACAGGAGGACGTAAGTCATGAATAAGACAGAATTAGTAGCTGCAGTTGCAGAACAGGCAGATATTTCAAAGAAAGATGCAGAAAAAGCATTAAAAGCATTTGTTGATGTTGTTACAGAAGAAATGAAAAAAGGTGAAAAAGTTCAGTTAGTAGGATTCGGAACTTTCGAAGTAAGCGAAAGAGCTGCAAGAGAAGGAAGAAATCCACAGACTGGAAAAACTATGAAGATCGAAGCTTGCAAGGCTCCGAAATTCAAAGCAGGAAAAGCTTTAAAAGATGCTGTTAATGCATAATTTGTAGAACATTTTTGAAAAATGGCGCAGTCTGAAAAGGGCTGCGCTTTATTCATATTACGGGAAGGGAAAATCAAAATGAGACTTGATAAATTTTTAAAGGTGTCCCGCCTGATCAAACGGCGTACCGTTGCAAATGAAGCCTGTGATGCAGGAAGAGTCCTGATCAATGGGGCGGTGGCGAAGGCTTCCACGAAAGTAAAAAAAGGTGATATCATTGAGATCCAGTTTGGAACCAAGACTGTAAAGGCAGAGGTTCTGGATCTGCGAGATACGACTAAAAAAGAAGAGGCGGCAGATTTATTCCGTTATCTTTAAAGTTCCGGAACATCTGAAAAGATGTGGTTTGAGATTGTTCCGGCAGCGGATCCGAGGCATATTTACCAGATATTATTCATACAATAACTAGAAAGACAGTATAGGAAAGGTTGGGATTTGTATGGAAGAGAGACAGCTGGTAAAACCTCAGAATCACAGGCTGGTTATCAATAACCGGAAGACAGGTACAGTAACGGGAGTGCTGGACGTTCTTTCTTTTGATTTAAATGAAATCCTGCTTGAGACAGAGCAGGGAATGCTGATGGTAAAAGGTACGGACATGCATGTAAACCGGCTGAATCTTGAAAAAGGGGAGGTCGACCTGGCAGGCAATATTGACAATATTTCTTATTCGGATATCCATTCGGGAGCAAAAGCCGGAGAAAATCTGTTGTCAAAATTGTTTCGGTAGGAGGAGAAAAAATGTCTGGTATCGGAACTGAGATCAGGGTTTTCTGCTATGCAATCCTGACCGGTGTCCTGATTGTGGCAGTCTATCTGTGGATCAGGGTTTTGCGCAGACTGGTTGCTCACAGACTGTGGCTGATCAATCTGGAGGATGCCTGTTACTGGGCAGGAATTTCCGTTTATACTTTTGTGCAGATCTATCATACGAGTGATGGTGTTCTGCGGTGGTATATCGGACTGGGGATTGCGCTCGGATCAATCGGGATGGCGCTGCTTTCAGCTGTCTTTGTAAGAGCTTACAAAAAGATTTCTACACGAATTTGTGAAAAAAGAGTAAAAAGAGTTGATAAATCTGATTAAAAACGGTACACTGTAGAAGACTAAATGGGTTTGGTAGTAAGAAGCTATACAAGATCAACTGATAGCGAAAGGTGAATAGATTAGATGGGAAGCTTAAAGAAGAACCGGAAAAAGCGTCCGGGGAGCGGGCTTCAGAAGCACAAAAGAAGTATTGTTGCGATTACCGCAGTTATTATATTATTATGCGGCATGGTTATTGTACATGGGATGGCGCTCAAAAAGAGCAATGATGCATATAAGGTGCAGGAAGAAGAACTGCAGACACAGATCGATGCGGAAAAAGAACGCTCAGAAGAAATTAATAAACTGAAAAAATATGTAGGAACAGATGAATACATCGAGGAAGTCGCCAGAGAGAAGCTGGGACTTGTAAAGGAGAATGAGATTCTGTTCCGCGCACAGCAGTAACGTAAGAAAAGCTTTGGGAAGAAAATATCCCGAAGCTTTTTTCATTCATAGAAATTTAGAGGGTGGTGGCAAATGGAGGTTAAATACAGAGAGGAGCAAGTGATCACAAGTCCATATGTAACGCAGGCAGATAAAATGGCAGTGTCGCTTCGGCATCTGGCAGACAGGTTTCTGAAAATGGAGCCGAAAAAGCAATGTTTTACACCCGAAGAAATGACAGAAATGTATGATCGGATTACGGAGAAGGTGTGCAGAGGATGCAGCAGGAAATCAGAGTGCCTGGAGAGAAAGAAGGCAGAACACTGGCAGCTTTTTTATGATCTTTTATGTACGATTGAAGGATATGGTGCAGAACTGAATAAAGAGATGAAACAGCATCTTCAGAGGGAGTGTATTCAGGCACCACGGTTTTTACGAGAATCACTGGAAACTTTCCAGGAGGCAAAAAGGATTCTGGTGTGGAATAATAAGATGGTACAGAGCCGTGAGGGATGTGCAGCACAGCTGGATTCTTTTGCGGACATGCTCTGCCATGTGACGAGAGATCTGGATGCGAGTATTTTTACGGATCCGCCGCTTGCAAAAAAGGTTGCGCAGCATTTCAAAAAGGCAGGGATCCGGATGCTGAGTTCCGTTTTTTTTGTGGATGAGCATGGCAGATATGAAATTCATGTAACGGTAAAAAGTGAGAAGGGAAACTGTATCCCAACCAGAAAAGCGGCAGAGCTTTTATCAGTATGTACTAAGAGAAGGATGTGCCCGGCTCAGAACGAGAGGCAGGTTCTGGGACAGGAGTATGAAACTATTGTATGTGTGGAAGGACCGGGATATTATGTGCTGCAGGGTGTGGCAAAAATGGGAAAAAACGGACAAAAGGTATCTGGTGACAGTTTTCTTATGAAGACACTTCCGGGTGGAAAAGAGGCGGCAATTTTGTCAGACGGAATGGGATCTGGTGAGAGAGCGCTACAGGAAAGCGGGATGCTGGTAGAAATGCTGGAAGAGCTTCTTGGAGCAGGATTTCCTGTGGAAACTGCACTTTCCATGATCAATACGGCTCTTGTTATGGGACGGGAAGAGGTTCGCTTTTCTACGGTTGATATGAGCATTTTTGATCTCTATAATGGAAAATGTGAGTTTGTAAAAGCAGGAGCGGCAGTGACATTTCTGCGGACTAAAGACGGGGTGGAGCATATCCGTTCGGAAAGTCTTCCGCTGGGGGTAATCCAGAGACAGCAAAGTGAAAAGGAAACCAGACAGTTGGAATCCGGAGATGTGGTGGTCATGGTATCGGACGGGATCCTGGATGCGCTTCCGGCAGGAGAGCAGGAGCATTTACTGGATCTGATGATTGGGGGAAGTCCGCTGGAGAATCCGGAGGAACTGGCGAATTATATTCTGGATAAGGTGCTGGAGCTGGCGGCCGGAAAAGCAGGAGATGATATGACAGTCCTTGTGGCGGGAATCTGGAAGATGTGTTACAGTAGATAAAAGACGAGAGGAATTTACCATGTTAGAAAAAGTAGAGAACTATATCAGGCAGTGGAAGATGCTTGAAAAAGGAGATAAAGTTGTCGTTGGTCTTTCCGGAGGGGCAGATTCTGTATGCCTTTTTCTGATACTGGAAGAGCTGCGAAAAAAGATCGGATTTGAGATCCTTGCGGTACACGTGAATCACGGGATCCGTGGGGAAGAGGCAAAAGCTGATGAAGAATTTGTAAAGACACTGTGTGAGAAAAAAGAAATCCCATGCAGGAGTGTTTCGGTGGATATTCCGAAAATGGCAGTGGAATGCAGGATGTCAGAAGAAGAGGCGGGAAGGACTGCACGAAGGGAAATATTTGAGCAGGCAGCGGAAGAATGGGGAGGAACAAGGATCGCACTGGCACATCACCAGGATGACAATGCAGAGACATTTTTCCTGCATCTGGCCCGCGGCAGCGGACTTCGGGGACTCGGCGGTATATATCCGGTAAATGGGATGTATATACGGCCGCTTCTTTGCGTGGGGAGAAAAGAGATCGAGGATTATCTGAAAGGACGGGAGATGCCTTACTGCATTGATGCGACAAATATGGAAGATGCATATATGCGAAACCGCATCCGTAACCATGTGATTCCGTATTTTAAAGAAAATATCAATGAAAAAACCGTGGAGCATATGAATCGGTCTATGGATCAGCTTAGGGAGATCTGGGATTATATGGAACGGCAGACAGAAAGTGCATATCAGATCTGTACTGACCAAAATGGAGAAAAAATCTGCATCCATGCAGATGCATATCACCGACAGGAACGGCTGATCCGGAAAATGATTCTCCGGAAAGCATTGGCATTGGTGGCAGAACATGAAAAAGATCTGGAGCAGGTTCATGTAGAAAAGCTGGAGGGACTGTTTGAAAAGCAGGTTGGAAAAAGACTGGATCTTCCTTATGGGGTCTGTGCATGCAGAACCTATGAAGGAATTGAACTGAAGCGGAAAAAGAAGGACACGGAATTGGCAGAAGAAGAGAAAAATCTGGATCTGAAGCAGGTTTCGGGAAAGATATCTTACGGGAAATGGGAAATTTCCTACCGTATTTTTGAAAAAGAAGAATGCAGATGCCAGATCCCGAAAAAAACGTACACGAAATGGTTTGATTATGGTATAATGAAACAGAGTGTCGCTGTACGCACCAGAAGGGCTGGCGATTTTATTGTAATTGATGAAAGCGGAGGAAGGCAGAAGCTGAAATCCTATTTTATCAATAAAAAAATACCAGTGGCAGAACGTGCCGGAATTCCTCTGATCGCAGAGGGAAGCGAGATTTTATGGATTGTGGGCTGCCGGCAGAGCAAGGCATACCAGGTGACAGAGCAGACAACGAAAATATTAGAAATTACGATAAATGGAGGTACTTTAAATGGCCGAGAAAGTGAAAATGTTAATTCCGGAAGAAGAAGTAAATGCTAGAATTGAAGAACTTGGAAAAAAAATCAGTGAAGAATATGCGGGAAAGCAGGTTCATCTGATCTGTGTTTTAAAGGGTGGAGTGTTCTTTATGTGTGAACTGGCAAAAAGGATTACAGTGCCGGTAACAATGGACTTTATGAGTGTCAGCAGCTATGGTGACGGAACCCAGTCCAGTGGAATTGTTAAGATTGCAAAAGATCTGGATGAGTCTCTGGAAGGAAAAGACGTAATTGTTGTTGAGGATATCGTAGATTCAGGACGTACTCTTTATTATCTGCTTGACATCCTTCGGAAGAGAGGACCGAAGAGCATGAAGCTTTGTACACTTCTTGATAAACCGGATCGTCGTGTGCGCGATGTACATGTAGATTATGTCGGATTTAATATCCCGGATGAATTTGTGGTAGGATTCGGTCTGGATTATGCACAAAAATATAGAAACTTACCGTACATCGGAAGTGTAGAGATGTAACAGGTGGAAGGAGCAGGTTTTGAATAATAATAAGACAAGAGGAATCAGTGGTCTTTCGATTCTGCTCTGTGTTCTGGTGCTGGCAGGTGTGTACTGGTTTATGAGCCAGTCGGGTGTGCAGCAGACAGCATACACGTATCAGGATTTTCAGAAAGATCTGAAAAAAGAGAAGGTAGAAAGTGTAGAGGTCAAGCAGAACAAAGTCGCACCGACCGGGACACTGAAGATCCGGCTGAAGAATGATGACATCGAACAGCTTCATGTATCCGATGTCAACAGTGCAGAGGATCTGCTTGAATCTTATGATATTTCCTACAGTGTGGACAATGTCCCGCAGGACAGCTGGATGTCAACAACACTGGTTCCGATCATATTGATGGCAGGTATCATGGTATTTGTTGTGATGATGATGAATCGTCAGGGCGGATCGAATGCAAAAGCGATGAACTTCGGAAAGAGCAGGGCAAAGATGAGCACGCAGGAAGAAAACCATGTGACGTTTGCGCAGGTTGCCGGACTGCAGGAAGAAAAGGAAGAGCTTGCAGAGATCGTGGATTTCCTCAAGAGCCCCGGGAAGTATACGCAGGTAGGAGCCAGAATCCCTAAAGGTGTCCTTCTTGAAGGACCTCCGGGAACAGGTAAGACGCTTCTTGCAAGAGCAATTGCAGGAGAAGCAGGTGTCCCGTTCTTTACCATTTCAGGCTCTGATTTTGTGGAGATGTTTGTCGGTGTCGGAGCATCCCGTGTAAGAGATCTTTTCGAGGATGCTAAGAAAAATGCACCTTGTATTATTTTTATCGATGAGATCGATGCCGTGGCAAGACGTCGTGGAACCGGTATGGGCGGCGGACATGATGAGAGAGAGCAGACGCTGAACCAACTCCTCGTAGAGATGGATGGTTTTGGCGCGAATGAAGGAATCATCGTACTTGCAGCAACCAACCGTGTCGATATTCTTGATCCGGCGATCTTAAGACCGGGACGTTTTGACCGTAAAGTCATGGTCGGCAGACCGGATGTAAAGGGACGCCTGGAAATCCTTCAGGTTCATGCCAAGGGCAAACCGCTCGGGGATGATGTGGATCTGGAACAGGTTGCGAGAACAACGGCAGGATTTACCGGAGCTGATCTGGAAAATCTTCTGAATGAGGCTGCGATCCTTGCAGCAAAGGATGGAAGAGTGTATCTGCAACAGGAGGATATCCGCAGAGCATTTGTAAAAGTCGGAATCGGTGCAGAGAAGAAGAGTCGTGTAATTTCTGATAAAGAGAAGAAGATCACTGCATTCCATGAAGCAGGACATGCCATCTTATTCCATGTACTTCCGGATGTAGGACCGGTGTACAGCGTGTCGATCATTCCTACCGGTGTAGGGGCAGCCGGATATACGATGCCGCTTCCTGAAAAGGATGAGATGTTCAATACCAAAGGAAAGATGTTGCAGGATATTACCGTATCACTAGGTGGACGTGTGGCAGAAGAGCTGATCTTTGATGATATTACAACCGGGGCATCCCAGGATATCAAGCAGGCAACAGCATACGCCAAATCCATGGTAACGAAGTTCGGTATGTCGGAAGCACTTGGTCTTGTAAGCTATGGAGATGATAATGATGAAGTATTTATCGGAAGAGATTTTGGTCATACCTCCAGAGGTTATGGTGAACAGGTTGCCACAACGATCGACAGTGAAGTGAAGCGGATCATTGATGAATGTTATGACCGTGCAAAGACCATTATTAAAGAGCATGAAGCTGTTCTTTATAAATGTGCAGATCTGCTTCTTGAAAAAGAGAAGATTACAAGAGAAGAATTTGAAGCATTATTTGAAGAATAGAGGCTAGATTATGAAAAAAGAAGCATTGTTTTGTGATGGAACAGAGGCGTATGTGAGTCCGCCGGAACCGGAGGCAGGAGATGAACTTCAGTTGTGGTTCCGTACAGCAGCTCACGACGTAGATGAAGTCTATCTGGAAAACCGCGAACTATGCATTCCAATGAACAAAGTAATCTCAAATAAGGCATTTGACTTTTATGAAGTGAAATACAAATTAGAAGATAAACCATTCCGGTATCATTTTAAGATCAGATCAGGAAATGAGATCTGCTACTATAACAAATGGGGAGCAGAGAGCAAACTTGTGGATTATTATGATTTTAAAATCGTGCCGGGCTTTACGGCACCGGATTGGGCAAAAGGAGCGGTCATGTATCAGATTTATACAGACCGCTTCTGTAACGGCGACCCGGATAATGATGTACAGACGGGAGAGTACTTTTATATTGGAGAACAGGTTCAGCATGTAGATGACTGGTACCGGGATCCGCAGCCGATGGATGTACGGGAATTTTACGGAGGAGATATCCAGGGGATCATTGATAAACTGGATTACCTGCATGGACTTGGAGTAGAAGTTGTCTATTGTAATCCACTATTTGTATCACCATCTAATCATAAATATGACACACAGGATTACGATTATATTGATCCGCATGTCGGTAAAATTGAAGTCGATGAAGGAAGGCTTCTGGATCCGGGAGAAAATAACAATATCCATGCGGACCGTTACCGGACAAGAACTACCAGAAAAGAGAATCTGGAAGCAAGTAACCGGCTGTTCATCAAGCTGGTAGAAGAACTCCATAAGAGGGGAATGCGAATCATCATTGACGGCGTCTTCAACCATTGTGGTTCTTTCAATAAATGGCTGGACAGAGAGCTGATCTACGAGAGCGCCGATGGTTACGAAGTAGGTGCTTTTGTGTCACCGAAGAGTCCGTACCGGAATTATTTTCTATTCCACCGTACCGGGGAGAATGAATGGCCGGGCAATGGAAGCTATGACGGCTGGTGGGGACACGATACGCTGCCAAAGCTGAATTATGAAGATTCAAAAGAGCTGGAAGAGTATGTTCTTGGTATCGCAAAGAAATGGGTTTCACCGCCGTATAATGTAGACGGCTGGAGACTGGATGTTGCGGCAGACCTTGGAAGAAGCAATGAGTACAATCATGAATTTTGGAAGAAATTTCGTAAGGCAGTAAAAGAAGCAAATCCACATGCACTGATCCTTGCCGAGCACTATGGAGATCCGAGTGACTGGCTGCAGGGCGATGAATGGGACAGCGTTATGAATTACGATGCATTTATGGAGCCGGTCACCTGGTTTCTGACCGGGATGGAGAAACACAGTGATGAATATCGCGACGATCTTCTCGGAAATGCAGACCATTTTATGAATGCGATGAAGCATCATATGGCAAATATGATGACACCGTCACTTCAGACGGCGATGAACCAGTTGTCAAACCATGACCATTCCCGTTTCCTGACGCGTACCAACCACAAGGTTGGCCGTGTGGGACAGCTTGGGTCGCGTGCGGCAGAAGAAGGGGTAAGCCTTGCAGTTATGCGGGAAGCGATCATCATGCAGATGACCTGGCCGGGAGCACCGACCCTTTATTATGGAGACGAAGCAGGACTTTGTGGTTTCACGGATCCGGATAACCGGAGAACTTATCCGTGGGGAAGAGAAAACCGGGATCTGATCAATTTCTACCGTGAGATGATCCAAATCCACAGAAAGTCTCTGGCTCTCAGAAAGGGATCAATCAAGATGCTGAAAGCAGAACCGGATCTTCTGGCCTATGGAAGATTCTGGGGGAATGAGCAGATCGTGGTTATTATCAATAATTCCGATCATCTGAAGGAAGTAAGGGTTCCGGTATGGCAGGCAGAAGTTGCCGAAGGACATAATATGGCGCGAGTGATGTATTCTTATGAAGATGGGTATATTGGAGAATTCGAAGAGTATATCGTGAAAGAGGGAAATATTTCACTGATGATGGGTAAGAAATCGGCGATCGTGCTGAAGAATAAGAAGTGGTAGAATGATAAAGGTAGTACAAGACGTCCGCCGGGCGAACCTCGGAAAGTCTGATGACTTTCCTCAGTCGCGTAGCCGCTCATTAAAATAAAAAGATACAGCCTCTGAAATGCAAGGATTGCAGGGGATGTAGAATGATAAAGGTAGTACAAGACGTCCGCCGGGCGAACCTCGGAAAGTCTGATGACTTTCCTCAGTCGCGTAGCCGCTCATTAAAATAAAAAGATACAGTCTCTGAAATGCAAGCATCCCAGAGGCTGTATCTTTTTATTTTACTTCGCCCGGCTATAAACGGAAGTTAAAGTCTGCATATGCTGAGCAGCCGTGTTCGTGGATATCGAGACCGTCGAGTTCTTCTCCTTTGGTGACGCGGAGGCCTACGGTTTTATCGATGGTGGTGAATACGATGATTGCCATTACGAGGACGTAGGCTACGGTTGAAAGGACACCGATCACCTGGGTTTTGAGGGTGTATTCCGGGGAGAAGACTCCGACGAGGATACTGCCTGTGAAACCGCATACGCCGTGGACACTGATCGCACCTACCGGGTCATCAATCTTGGCTACTTTGTCGAAGAATTCTACAGAGAATACGACGAGGATACCAGCGATCAGTCCGATGATGATTGCAGAGTAGTTGCTGACGGTGTCGCATCCGGCGGTGATTGCTACGAGTCCGGCGAGGGAACCGTTGAATGTCATGGATACATCTGGTTTTCCATAGCGGATCCAGGTTACAACAAGGGTTGCAAGTGTTGCGGCAGCAGCGGCAAGATTGGTTGTCATTGCGATATCACCGAGGTTTGTGGAAGCTGCTGTGGTAGAGCCGCAGTTGAAACCGAACCAGCAGAACCAGAGAATAAATACGCCAAGAGCTGCAATGGAAAGGTTGTGTCCGGGAATCGCACGGGCATTTCCTTCTTTATCATATTTTCCAATACGAGGTCCGAGGATTTTGGCACCAACAAGTGCACAGATACCGCCGACCATATGGACTGCTGTGGAACCTGCAAAATCGTGGAATCCCATCTGAGCGAGCCATCCACCGCCCCAGATCCAGTGGCCGGTTACCGGGTAAATAAAAATACTGATTGCTGCACTATACAATAAGTAAGCAAGGAATTTTGTACGTTCTGCCATAGAACCGGATACGATAGTAGCGGATGTGGCGCAGAATACTGTATGGAAAATAAGGAAGACTCCGATTGGCAGTCCGTTGAAAAGTCCGTCGGCATCGGCAAGTGTTGTAGGATTGAAGAACCCTTTTATACCGATGATACCATTCCAGTCGGTTCCGTGCATGATCGCAAATCCGAAGATGAAAAAGAACAAACTTCCAAGTACAAAGTCCATCATATTTTTCATCAGTATATTTCCAGTATTTTTTGCTCTGGTAAATCCGGCTTCACACATTGCAAATCCAGCCTGCATAAAGTAAACAAGAGTTGCACCGACAATTGTCCAGATAACATTAAGCAGTAGTTCAGTGGCGGCGGTTGCATCCATTCCGCCCGCAATTAAATCAGATAATCCCATATTTAACATCCTCCATTTCAAATAAAAAGGATAGCTACAATGAATGATCTACAGGCAGTTCATTTGTAGTTATCCTCTTTGATAACGATATTCAACACTATTCTAATTCACATATATTTTTAGCTAAAGAGCAGCAGAGCCACGTTCACCGGTACGGATTCTTACAGCATCCTGTACTTCGTAAACAAAAATTTTACCATCGCCGTACGCACCGGTTTTGATCTCTTCGACAATTTTCCGAATCAGAGGTTCTGCAACTTCCGGTTCAACAACAGTTTCTACTTTGATCTTAGGAAGAAGATTTACGCTGTATTCAGCACCGCGATAAAATTGTTTGTGTCCTTTCTGATTACCATATCCCATAATGTTACTGATCATAATACCGCTGACATTGGAAGCATCCAGGATTGTTTTCAGGGCTTCCAGTTTTTCCGGCTGGATAATGATTTCTAGTTTTTTCATAACTGAGTCCCTCCTTCTCGATTAAAAAAAAGAACAAAAAAGGCGTTCCCCGGATAATAGGGAACGCCGTCGTTCTTGATACGCTTTATTATAGCGACTGATTTTGATTTGTCAAATTATTTTTAAAAAAAATACAAAAAATTCGTGCATTTATTAGGTGTTGACGGATAAAATGTCATTTGCTAGAATAAAAGATAAGTGAAAAAGATTCCTTTATCAAGAAAGTTTTAAGTTAACAAAGCAATAAGTCTGTATTTAAAAAGAAGATATATTTATACGGGGAGAAAAGGAGGAAAAATAAATGATTAGTCTCACATTCGGAGAGCAGGTAAAAATTGTTTTAAGCAGAAAAGATATGACGATTAAAGAGCTTGCAGAAGAAATCGAAGCAAGAACCGGGAAAAAGATGTCCCGTCAGAATCTGACACAGCGGCTTGGCAGAGATAATTTTCAGGAGCAGGATATGCGTATGATCGCAGATATTCTTGGATGCCCGTTCCAGCTCAGCATTCTGGGTAATGCGGATTCGGAAAAGGAGGCTTTGGATGAAGAAGAGATGCCGACGGGAAGAGAACTTGAGAAGCTTACCGCGAAAAAAGAAAGAAAGGCAGCAAGAGAAGAAGCAAAAAAGAATGTAGAACGTGATATTACAGTTGGAGAGATTGTAGATATACTTGAAGAGACAACAGCAGAACCGGAGAAAGAAGCTGTACAGATGGAACTGGATCTTGATGCAGAAGAACATGCTGCCAAGGAGACGGAAAGCATTGCGGATTCAGATACTTTGGAAGAAGATATTCTGACTGAAGAAGAAACAGAGCCGTACACAGAACCGGCAGAAGATGATGTGGAAGTATCTGCAGAAGACGCAGAACAGATTGAAGAAGAATTACAGGAGCCCGAACAGGAAATAGAAGCGGAAGTGGTTGAAGAAGCCGGGGCTGAGGAGATTCCGGAGGAAACTTCTGAAGCTGCTTACCAGGAAGAGGCAGAACCGCAGGAAGAAGCGTACCAGGAACAGCCGGCTTATGAAGAGAATCAGCCGGAAACCTGTCAGAAAGAGGAAAATCCTGTAGTAGAAGAGGCGGAAACTGAAGATGTTCATGAGGAGAAAAATTCACCATTTTCAAAACTTACAAAGCTGATTACTCCGAAAAAGGAAAAGAAATCTTCCGGATGGCCGCAGGATTTCCAGCCGATCAAGCGTCGGGAGGATATTGATGAAGATCTGGTAAATGGAGATGTGAACCCATATACCGGACATGAGTATCGGACAAACAGTGTGCGTATGCATCCACACAGAATCGGTTATGTACAGGTATATGACCGAAAAGATCACAAGTGGACAGACATGACAGAGTGGGCGTTCCTTGGGGTGGAAGAGCGAAAGAAAGCTACGATGGGAAAAGACTACGAGCCACCGATTTATCTGGATTAATCAATGAGTTATTTGTCAGAGCGGAAGATTCCGCTCTGATTTTTTAAAAATGGTAATTTTTACCGGAAAGTCAGAATAGTTTAGAACAGGCAGTTAGAAGGAAGGTGCAGGTGCTAGATTATGAAAAGCTTTATCCGGTATTTATATGAATATCAGAATGGAAAAAGGACAAGAAATACAGGATTTGTGAAGGTTCTTGAACAGACAGATACAGCGGAAATCCAGATTTATGGGAGAGGATTTCCGGTGGCAGGAGGACGTACACTGGAAATATATCTCTTTTATGAAGAGGATGGCAAGTGTATTGGAATCCGGATGGGAGAGATCAGAGGGGCGCAGGCAGCATTTGGTTATAAGCTGAGTTATACGACAGACGATGTGGGAGGAGATGGACAGTTTGGCAGGATTGGTGGAATGATCCTTCGGGCTGGAAACGGAGCGGATGCAGGATATTATGGAGCAGTCTGGGATGAGGCGAGACCGGTAGATGTTAGCAGGATGATTACGGAAGAAGAATGGAAGCTAAACAAATCGGGGAAAAATAAAAAAATTGCAAATGGCGGAGACGTGCTAAGCAATGAAAAATACGAGAAGCCAGGAAATGAGAAAATACTTGAGGAGAAAACAAGCCAGAGAAAATATGAGAATATAGAAGAACAGGAGACCTCAGAACAATCTAAAAACACAGATGCAGTTAGGAAATCGAAAAGCAACCCAAATGTGCCGGAAGAAAGAAACTCTCAGAACGCAAATTCAGATTTACCACCAAAAACCA
The DNA here is from genome assembly GCF_027682785.1 of Coprococcus sp. AF51-11b1. Classification (NCBI taxonomy): domain Bacteria; kingdom Bacillati; phylum Bacillota; class Clostridia; order Lachnospirales; family Lachnospiraceae; genus Coprococcus; species Coprococcus sp. AF51-11b1. Next base: position 18,548 of record NZ_JAQCZB010000017.1, read on the forward strand.
CAAAGGATATCATCTATAAGATCACCCGTCAGGAGCTTGCCGGACTTCCGCGAAAGGAATGGAAGCTTGCGAATAATCATTTTCTGCTCCATGGATATTATAATTACCATCATCTGGTATCATTTGAAAAAGAAGGGAAATGCTGGATTGGGGTTCCGGGACTTTATTTTTCGGGCGAGCAGCGGGCGGCAGGAGCATTTGGATTCAGTCAGTTCATGAAGCCATCTGATGGCGAACTGGATCTGGAAGAATATGAGATTGAAGATGAGGAACATTTCGGTTACTGGTGCAGACCGGTAGGGGCAGTGATTCGAAAAGAAGTAAAGGAGAAGGAAGATGCGGCAGATATTGACCGAAGACGAAAAATACATGAAGGAAGCGATCCGTCAGGCGAAAAAAGCATGGAAGATTGAGGAAGTACCGATTGGTTGTGTGATCGTATATCAGGGGAAAATTATCGGACGAGGATACAACAGGCGGACAACGGATAAGAATCCCCTTGCACATGCAGAAATTTCTGCAATCAAAAAGGCAAGTAAGGTAATGGGTGACTGGCGGCTGGAAGAATGCACCTTATATGTAACGCTGGAACCATGTCAGATGTGTTCCGGAGCCATTGTACAGGCAAGGATTCCACGAGTGGTTGTTGGATGTATGAATCCGAAAGCCGGATGCGCCGGTTCCATCCTGAATCTTCTACAGGTGGAAGCGTTTAATCATCAGGCAGAGCTTACGACAGGAGTTCTGGAAGAAGAATGCTCACAGATGATGAAGAGCTTTTTCAAGGAACTGCGCAAGAAGCAGAAGATGAAAAAGAAAGAACAGGAATCAGCAAATATGCCGGAAGAAAATCCTTAATCGAAGAACCTGTCAAAGGCAGGCTTTTTTGCATGAAAAAAGCTACGGAAGCAAAATCCGTAGCTTTTGTAATTTCTTTTTTCTGTGCGCTGTGCGTCGAACTAAAGCCTACCAAACGTTACTCTGGCTGTAAACTCAATCCAGGCTACCTTACGGCACCCGAGAGGTTCTGCTTAGTGCTGCTTCGTTCCCGACCTGACACGGTTCACAGAGTCCCGCCGCGTAAGACCCAAATCTCAACGCCACAAACCAGAGGCAGCTTTGACAAGTAAAGCCCTCGGCACAGCATCACCCCCACTATAGCGGATTGTAGGTACAGGGTACCGCTAGCACCCCGGCTGCACAGAACATTATTTTACCGTGTTTTTGTAAAAATGTCAATGTATCTGAGGAGATTTTATTTTATCATTTTGGTTTACGTCAATCTGAAAATGGAGTATGATACTAAAGATAAAACTTTTTGGAAACGGAAAGGAAACGATATGAAAGTACTTTTAGGTGCAGTCAATGCGAAATATATACATTCCAATCTGGCAGTCTACTGTCTGAAAGCATATGCGGAAAAGTATGGTGATACATCAGATGAGATCAGTATTGGAGAATATACGATCAATCAGCAGCTCGATGAGATTCTGCGGGATATCTACAAAAGGAAGCCGGACATGCTCTGTCTGTCCTGCTATATCTGGAATCTTACTTATGTTGAAGAAATCTGCAGGGAGATCAAGAAAGTGATGCCGCAGATCATCATCTGGATAGGCGGACCGGAGGTATCTTATGATGGAGTAAAGGTGCTGGAGCGTCTGCCAGAAGTGGATGGCGTCATGAAAGGAGAAGGGGAGCAGACTTTCTGCGATCTTTTACACTTTTATCAGGACAAGACAGTGGACGGACTTCAGAATATGAAAGGAATCGTATACCGGGAACAGACCGGGCAGATTGTGGAAAATGAATGGCGCAAGACCATGGATCTGAGTAAGGTTCCGTTTGTATATGAGAACATGGAGCTTTTTGAACATAAGATTATTTATTATGAGACAAGCCGTGGATGTCCATTTTCGTGCAGTTATTGTCTTTCTTCTATAGATAAGTGTCTGCGGTTCCGTGATCTGGAACTGGTAAAAAAAGAACTGCAATTTTTTATCGATCATAAAGTACCTCAGGTTAAATTTGTAGACCGTACATTTAACTGCAAACATGATCACGCCATGACAGTCTGGCGTTATATCAAAGAGCATGATAACGGCATTACCAATTTCCATTTTGAGGTTGCGGCAGACCTTTTGAATGAAGAAGAAATGGAATTGATAAAAACCATGCGGCCAGGGCTGATCCAGCTGGAAATCGGTGTGCAGTCTACCAACCTGGATACGATACGTGAGATTCACCGGACAATGAAATTTGAACAGGTTGCAGAAGTGGTAAGGAGAATCAATTCTTATGGTAATGTACATCAGCACCTGGATCTGATCGCAGGATTGCCGTATGAAGATTATGAAAGCTTTGGAAAATCCTTTGATGATGTTTATGCACTGGAACCGGAGCAGCTGCAGCTTGGTTTTCTGAAAGTACTGAAGGGTTCTTATATGGAAGAGAAGAAAGACGATTACGGACTGGTTTATAAAGGAATGCCACCGTATGAAGTTTTGTATACAAAGTGGCTTCCATATGAGGATACCCTGCGCCTGAAAGGGATCGAGGAAATGGTGGAGACCTACTATAACAGCAGGCAGTTCTGTTACACGCTTCCTTATCTGATCCGACACTTTAAAAGACCATTTACGCTTTTTGAAAAGCTGGCAGAGTATTATGAAGAAAATGGACTGGATACTTTAAGTCATGCACGCACGGCAAGATATGAGATCCTGTATGATTTTGCAAGATTTTATGATGCAGAAAGATGTGAGGCGTATAAGCAGCTTCTGACACTGGACTTTTATCTGAGGGAGAATGCAAAGAGCCGTCCGTTATTTGCAGGCGATGAGCGGATTTCCAAAGAAGAGTTCCGCCTGTTCTATGACCGTGAGGATGAAGAGAGGCGTTATCTGGAAAATTATGAAAATATGGAGAAGCGGCAGCTTAGAAAAATGACGCACATCGAGAGGTTTTCTTATGATGTTCTGGGGGATATGAAAGAGGAAGAATGTGTGCTTCTGTTTGACTACCAGAACCGGAACCCACTGGATCATCAGGCAAAGGTATTTTGTGTTACAGAAGAAATCCGGGAATTATGCAAACAGTAACATCTGACAGTAGTAATGGATATCTTGAAAAAAGAAATGAAAGAGTATAGAATGAAAACAAATGTGTGATTTGAGGTGAAAAAAAGTGTTTAATCCAAAACAGACACGGAAGATAGCGGCAGTGATTATTCTTGTTGTTATTGTTGCAATGGTAGCAACATCAATTATTCCATATATCATATAAAATCAGGAGGATTTTTTTGATGGCGGCACGAAAGAAAAAGAGAGAGTTAAGTGAAAAGGCACAAAAGCGTATCCGGCAGAGAAATCTGCATGTGGGGATTACGGTTATTGCAGCCATCGTGATTATTTTCTCCGTGATTCAGTTCACATTATGGCGGTATGTGAGCAAGGTAGATGAGGAGCATATTTGCAAAAATGTTTTTATAGGGAAGACTGATGTATCCGGAATGACCAAGGAAGAAGCAGTGAAAGCGGTAAACAATACACTTGGAGATTATCGGAACAAGCAACTTGTACTGAAGGTAAAAGATCAGGGCGCAGATGTGTCAATCGAGGAAATGGGAGCGGAAGTAGAAAATATTGATAAGCTTGCAGAAAAGGCGGTCGGATACGGAAAAAATGGAAGCATCTGGAGCCGCTATCAGAAGATACATAATTTAGATAAGAAGAAATATGTCATAGATGAAAGCTTTAAAGTTGATGAAGCAAAACTCAGAGAGCTGATCCAGGAACGTGCGGTTCCGCTGGAACAGAAAGCGGTCAATGCATCGGCATCCTATAACGGAAGCGGATTCGATCTGACAGATGAAGCAGAAGGTTATACGGTTGATGTAGATAAATCTGTGAAGAAGATTAAGAATTTCATGAACAAAAAATGGAATTACGAGGACGCAGAAGTCGAGTTAAAGCTGGATACGGAAGAGCCGACGATCAAAAAGACAGATCTGGAATCCCTGCAGGATGAGCTTGGTTCTTATACGACAAACGCCGGATGGGGGGACCGCGTGCAGAACATCAGGCGTGCAACGGAGCTGATCAACGGAACTGTTGTTATGCCGGGAGAAGAATTTTCAGTGGAACAGGCCACACTTCCTTACACAGAAGAGAATGGCTATGTGGCAGGAAGTGCCTATGAGAACGGACAGATTGTAGAGAGTATCGGAGGTGGCCTGTGTCAGGTATCTACGACGCTTTATAATGCGGTTCTTTATGCGGAACTGGAGGTCACCCGGCGTGCACCGCATTCCATGAGTGTCAGCTATGTAGAACCATCAAGGGATGCAATGATAGCGGAAGGAATCAGTGATTTTAAATTTGTCAATAATTACGATACACCGATCCTGATCGAAGGATATATCGATGGCAATAACCAGCTTGGTTTTTATATTTACGGAAAAGATACCAGAGCTGCAGGACATTCCGTGGAATTTGAAAGTGAGACTCTGGAGACAACAGAGTATACGAAAAAGTATGTAGAAGATACGGAAAGTGCGGTCGGCTCACAGGAAACAGAGGGAGCCGGAATGGATGGAAGCACGGCACGGCTCTGGAAAGTTACCTATGAAAACGGAGAAGAGGTCAGCCGGGAAGTAATCAATAACAGCACCTATCAGACTTCTGATGTTACCGTGAAAGTCGGGACAAAATCAGATAATGCAGAGGCAACTAAGCTGGTGGAGGAAGCAATTGCAACCCAGGATCAGGAGAAGATTAATGCGGCGATCAGCAAGGCATCTGCACTTAAGTAATAAAAAGCAGGCGGCTGTTGGAAAGAATGGCAGAACAGAAAGAGGATAAAAGTATGAAAGCAGGAAGAGTGTCACAGACCGTCTATCGGCGTTCGGTTTTAAAACAGATACAGAATAATATAGAAGGTATAGATTTTTTAAGACCGTCACAGGAGGAAACCTGTTATATAGCAGATGAAAGTGAAGAGAGGATCACAATCGCAACGGATGTTTCATTAGCCGGAAATGAAAAAGATCTTGGAGTATTTGCCATAGCGCAGGCAGTGGATCAGCTGGCTTCCAGAGGAGCGCGGGCATATGGAATCAGTGTCCGGATCATGCTCCCGACGTTTGCCTATGAGTCCAGATTGAAAGCGATGATGGTGGAGATTTCGGAGATATGTAAAGAAAAAGGTCTCAGGGTTTTCTTTGCAGATGCGCAAATTGTAAATGGGATCCAGACGAGTATTGTTCATGTAACAGCACACGGTGAGGCAAAAAAAGAACAGCTGCTTGCAAGCAGATCGGCAAAAGCAGGCGAAGAGATTGTCCTGGTTAAATGGATTGGTATGGAAGGAACCTTACGGATCATACGGGAAGAAGGGGCGGCTCTGGCAGAGCGGTTTGCGCCGGGATTCTTAAATAAGTTGGAAGATATGAGGGATGAAATTTTCAGTGACAGGGCAATGGAGATTGCCGGCCGGAACGGGGTGTCAGCAATGCATCCGATCGGAGAAGGAGGGATTCTTGCAGCACTTTGGGATATGGCAGAAGGTGCAGGAATTGGTCTTTCGGTAGAGATGAAGAAAATGACGGTACGTCAGGAAACGATTGAAGTCTGTGAAGTATTTCATCTGAATCCTTACCAGCTTACCAGTACAGGAGCGGTTCTTATGGTGACACCGAAGGGTGAAGAACTAAAGGAAAGACTGAAAAGGGAAGGTATTCCGGCAGAGATCATCGGACACACAACAGAAGGAAACGAGAGGATCATCTGGGGTGGGGGAGAAAAAAGATTTCTCGACAGACCGGCACCGGACGAGCTGGCACGAATTTACGAAATGAAGGAGAATGTAAATGCTTAATATTGTACTTTTTGAACCGGAAATCCCGGCAAATACCGGAAATATCGGAAGGACCTGTGTGGCGACGAATACCAGACTTCATCTGATCGAGCCACTTGGTTTCCGGTTAAATGAAAAGAACCTGAAACGGGCAGGGATGGATTACTGGGAACATCTGGATGTGACGACTTATATTGATTACCGGGATTTTATGGAAAAAAATCCGGGAGCGAAGATTTATATGGCAACTACAAAATCACCGAATCTTTATACGGATGTTAAATATGAACCGGACTGTTATATCATGTTCGGAAAAGAAAGCGCAGGGATTCCGGAAGAAATCCTCTGTCATCACAAGGAAGACAGCATCCGGATTCCGATGATCGGAGATATCCGTTCACTGAATCTTGGAAATTCGGTTGCGATCGTGTTATATGAAGCGCTCCGGCAGAATGGGTTTGCCGGAATGAATACAGAAGGACATCTTCACAGACTGGAATGGGATGAATAAAAAAGTGCTGCAAGGCTAAAAACGCTTTGCAGCACTTTTACTATTGTGAAAAAAATGACTATATAAAATATTTTAAATAATCAACGCATTTAATGGTATTTATTGGTAAAAGTGATGACAATATTTGGAAATTGTATAAGAAAAAATACAATCGTGTGTAAACCAGTGGACATATTTCATAAAAAAGGATATAATAAATGGAAAGTGATATAGAGAATGGAGATAAGTATCATGAAATATAAACAAAGCGTATATAAAACCTTTGCACTCATCAGTCAGTTAGGTATCAGTATACTGGTTCCCATTTTGCTATGCACTTTTTTTGGTACATGGCTGGAAAAGAAGGTTTCTTTTCCAGTTTTTATCCCTTTGGTGATAGTGGGTGTATTGGCAGGTCTGCGCAATGCATGGGTACTTGCGAGACATGCGAATGAAGATCCGGAAGACAAAAACAAAAATTGAGCAGGGAGGAATGAAACAACATGAGTAAGACAGACAATACCGTACTGAAGGATATGATCATCACTATGCTTCTGTATGGAATAATCGCACAGATTGTATGTCTGATTATCCCAGGGGATCATCTGAGAATGACAGCAGGGCTTTGGATCGGGGTGGCTGCAGGTGTTTTCATGGTAATCCATATGAAAAACTCGTTGGATGAGGCGGTACTTTATGGAGAACAGGAAGCACAGAGATACATGCAGAAATCTTACGCGATAAGATATCTGGTTGTAGTTGTAGTATTTATAGCCGTCAGCTGGCTTCAGATTGCGAATGTACTTACACTGTTTGCAGGAATTATGAGTTTAAAGCTTGCGGCATATTTGCAGCCAATTATGCATAAGCTTTTCGCTAAATTCAAAAAATCTAAGTAAAGGAGGTAAAGCGCGTGGGGAACAGCTTAGGAATGCTGGCAGCTAAGGAGCCGGATTTTCAAATTCACGGTCTCGTTAAATTCCAGTTATTTGGGCAGGAGTTATGGCTCACCACTACACATGTCAGCATATTGATCGTAGCGTTATTACTGCTGATTTTTGCGTTGGTTGTCCGAGCTAAGCTGAGCGATGCCGAAGGCAAACCCGGAACCCTGCAGAATATTGCCGAGCTTATCGTTGAGATGCTTGACAATATGGTAAAAGGAAGCATGGGGAAAAACGGACTGGCGTTCCGGAATTATATCGGGTCTTTGTTTTTGTTTTTGATTGTGGCAAACCTTTCGGGACTTTTGGGGCTTCGGCCACCAACTGCAGATTATGGTGTAACACTTCCACTTGGACTTATCACATTTGTGCTGATTCAGTTCAATAACATCAAATACAACAAAATTGAGGCATTTACAGGCCTGTTCAAACCATTGCCGTTCTTGTTCCCAATCAATCTGATCGGGGAGATCGCAGCACCATTTTCCATCTCACTTCGTCTGTTTGGAAATGTGCTGTCCGGTACTGTAATCATGGGACTTATCTATGGTCTTCTGTATAAGATCGCATGGGCATGGCCGGGATTTCTACACATCTATTTCGATGTGTTCTCGGGAGCAATTCAGGCATATGTATTCTGCATGCTGACGATGGTATATATCAATGACAAGATGCCGTCAGCGGAGTAAAAAGCAAACTGGGATCTAAGTTCAGACAGTATCAGGTTTGCAGTGATTAAGGAGGAAAATTATTATGGGTAATATTTCAAATGAAGCTTTAATTTTAGCGTGTTCAGCAATCGGCGCAGGACTTGCGATGATCGCAGGTATTGGTCCTGGTGTAGGACAGGGTATTGCGGCAGGTCATGGTGCATCTGCAGTAGGACGTAACCCGGGAGCAAGATCAGACATCACGTCTACAATGCTTTTAGGACAGGCAGTAGCAGAGACAACAGGTCTGTACAGTTTGGTTATTGCACTTATTCTCTTGTTCGCAAACCCGCTTCTTGGAAAGCTGTAAAAAAGGTTTTGCCTGTAAAATAAGAGAAAGGAGGCAACGCCTTGGAACGTTTGTTTAATCTGGATGCGCAGCTTCTTTTTGATGCCTGTGTCATGGCACTCAGTATGCTTGTCATGTTCACGTTTCTGTCATATCTGCTTTTCAAACCGGTAAGAAAACTTCTGGAGGACAGAAAGCAGAGAGTTGCTGATGAACAGGAGTCAGCAAAGAATGACCGGAAAGAGGCAGCCGTTTACAAAGAAGAATACGAACAGAAATTGAAAGAAATCGATAAAGAGGCGCAGGCTATTCTCAGTGAAGCACGGAAAAAAGCGATGAAGACCGAAAATGAAATTGTTGCAGAAGCAAAAGAAGAAGCAGCAAGGATCATCACACGTGCCAATAATGAGATCGAACTGGAACGGAAGCGTGCGCTTGATGATATGAAGCAGGAGATGATCTCCATTGCATCAGCAATGGCAGGTAAAGTAGTAGCAGCTTCGATCGATACCAGTGTACAGGATGAACTGATCGAAGAGACATTAAAAGAAATGGGAGAACAGACATGGCTAAGCTAGTATCAAAGGTATATGGTGACGCCCTGTTTGAAGCTGCCCGTGACTGCGGAAAAATGGATGAGATATTCGAGGAAGTACAGAGTATCGGAGTGATCCTCGAAGAAAATGCAGAGCTTCAGAAGATTCTCGGAAATCCGAGAGTTATGCGTGAAGACAAAGAGCAGATGATCGAGACGATTTTCCGCGGACGTGTTTCAAATGAGATTGTAGAGCTGATGAAGCTGATGATCGAAAAAGGGCGCTACAGCAAGATAGATTCTGTATTTGAATATTTTATCGGACTTGTAAAAGAAGAAAAGAAAATCGGGATTGCATATATCGCTACAGCAGTAGAACTGAGCGAGGCACAGAAAGAAGCAGTCATGCAGCGGCTTCTTCAGACGACAAAATATGAATCCTTTGAGATGAATTATCAGGTAGATGCTTCTCTGATCGGCGGAATGGTGATCCGTATCGGTGACAGAGTTGTGGATACAAGTATTAAGACAAAGCTGTATGAACTGTCAAAGAGCCTGAAGAAGATTCAGGTATAGCAGTTAGAATTAGTAGAAAGAAGGTGGATTCGCTCCATGAATTTAAGACCAGAAGAAATAAGTTCTGTGATCAAAGAACAGATTGAAAGATATTCCTCTGAGCTGAACGTATCGGATGTCGGAACGGTTATTCAGGTGGCAGATGGTATTGCGCGTGTCCACGGCCTTGAAAATGCAATGCAGGGTGAACTTTTGGAGTTCCCTTCAGAAGTATACGGAATGGTTCTGAACCTGGAAGAGGACAACGTAGGTGCTGTTCTTCTGGGAGATCATAAGAATATCAATGAAGGTGATACTGTAAAGACAACCGGACGAGTTGTAGAGGTTCCGGTAGGCGACTGTATGCTTGGCCGTGTAGTTAATGCACTTGGACAGCCAATCGATGGAAAAGGACCAATCCAGGCAACCAGGCATCGTCAGATCGAGCGTGTGGCACCGGGGGTTATTTCCCGTAAGTCAGTAGATACACCGCTTCAGACAGGTATTAAAGCGATCGACTCCATGGTTCCGATCGGTCGTGGACAGAGAGAGCTGATCATCGGTGACAGACAGACCGGTAAGACAGCGATCGCGATCGATACGATCATCAACCAGAAAGGGCAGGGCGTAAAGTGTATTTATGTAGCAATCGGTCAGAAAGCTTCGACCGTAGCTTCCCTTGTTAAGACTCTGGAGACCTTTGGAGCAATGGATTATACAACTGTAGTTGTGTCAACAGCCAGTGAGCTTGCACCACTGCAGTACATCGCACCGTATTCAGGATGTGCGATGGGAGAAGAATGGATGGAGAACGGAGATGATGTACTGATCGTTTATGATGACCTGTCCAAACATGCAACTGCATACCGTACCCTTTCCTTACTTCTGAAACGTCCACCTGGACGTGAGGCTTATCCGGGAGATGTATTCTATCTGCATTCAAGACTTCTTGAAAGAGCAGCCCGTCTTTCAGATGAACTTGGCGGAGGTTCACTTACTGCACTTCCGATTATCGAGACACAGGCAGGTGACGTATCAGCATACATTCCTACCAACGTTATTTCCATCACAGACGGACAGATTTATCTGGAAACAGAGATGTTCAACTCTGGTTTCAGACCGGCCGTTAATGCCGGACTTTCTGTATCCCGTGTAGGTGGATCGGCACAGATTAAGGCGATGAAGAAGATCGCTGGTACAATCCGTATTGATCTTGCACAGTACCGTGAACTGGCATCCTTTGCACAGTTCGGATCGGAACTGGATGCAGAGACTTCCGAACGTCTGGCACAGGGAGTCCGGATCAAAGAGATTCTGAAACAGCCGCAGTACCAGCCGATGCCGGTAGAATACCAGATTATTATCATTTATGCAGCAGTTAAGAAGCTTCTTCTTGATATTGCGGTAGAAGATATTCTGGCTTTTGAAAGCGGACTTTTTGATTATATTAAGACAAAATATCCGGAAATTCCGGAATCTATCAAGAACGATAAAGTGCTGAAAGAAGAAGTAGAAGAAGCTCTCAGAAAAGCAATCGGAGAATATAAAGAACAATTTCAGGCAAGGTAGGTGATACAAAGTGGCATCTATGAGAGATATCAAGCGTCGCCGTACCAGTGTACAGAGCACGCAGCAGATTACAAAAGCCATGAAACTTGTCTCTACCGTAAAGCTGCAGAAAGCAAGAACCCGGGCAGAAGAATCAAAGCCGTATTTTGACTGTATGTATGCAACAATGACCTCTCTGCTTGCAAAGGCAGGGAATATCAATCATCCATATCTGAAAGCAGATGATTCGAAGAAGAAAGCAGTCATTGTTGTAACATCCAATCGTGGACTGGCAGGTGGATATAACTCCAATGTAGTGAAGATGGTGACTGAAAACGAAGCCTTTACGAAGGAGAATATCCGGATCTATGCAATTGGAGGAAAAGGACTGGAACTTCTGAAACACAAAGGATATGATATTGTCGCTGATTATTCAGAGATGATCGAAGAACCGTCCTATGATGATGCGAAGAGTATTACAAAAAGACTTCTGACAGATTTTGAAAATGGTGAGATTGGTGAGATCTATCTGATCTACACATTTTTCAAAAATACGGTAAGTCACATTCCGACGATGATCAAAGTCCTTCCGGCAGAGGTGCAGGAAGAAGCGGGAGAAGAGGATGCAAAGGTGCAGCTTACACCGATGAACTTTGAACCGGAAGCGGAAGAGGCAATCAGCCTTCTTGTTCCGAAATATATCAGCAGCATTCTGTATGGCGCGTTTGTGGAAGCAGTTGCCAGTGAGAACGGTGCACGTATGCAGGCGATGGATTCGGCAACCAGCAATGCGGAAGAGATGATAGATGATTTGGAATTGAAATATAACAGAGCACGTCAGGGTGCGATCACACAGGAACTTACCGAGATCATTGCCGGAGCAGAGGCGATCGGATAAATACAGGTTTCTGTATGTAAGGAGGAGAAAATGGCAGATAAAAATATAGGGAAGATTACCCAGGTTATCGGTGCCGTTCTTGACCTTAAGTTTTCGGAAGGATACTTGCCGGAGATCAACGATGCGGTTGAGATTACGCGCAAGGACGGAGGAAAACTTGTGGTAGAAGTTGCACAGCATCTGGGTGATGATATCGTAAGATGTATCGCCATGGGACCGACAGACGGACTGGTGCGAGGCATGGACGCCGTAGCAACCGGGGGACCGATTTCAGTTCCGGTTGGCGAAGCAACACTCGGACGTATCTTCAACGTACTGGGTGAGCCGATTGATGAAAAAGAGGCTCCGAAGGATGTTGAATACGCACCGATTCATAGAAAAGCTCCGAGCTTTGAAGAGCAGGCAACACAGACAGAGATGCTGGAGACAGGTATCAAGGTTGTTGACCTTCTGTGCCCATATCAGAAAGGTGGAAAAATCGGTCTGTTCGGTGGAGCCGGTGTAGGAAAGACCGTTCTTATCCAGGAACTGATTACCAATATTGCAACTGAGCATGGCGGCTATTCTGTATTCACTGGTGTAGGAGAACGTACCCGTGAAGGAAATGACCTTTACTATGAGATGACAGAATCCGGAGTTATCAAAAAGACAGCGATGGTATTCGGTCAGATGAATGAACCACCTGGAGCACGTATGAGAGTCGGACTTACAGGACTGACTCTTGCAGAATATTTCCGTGATAAAGGTGGAAAGGATGTACTTCTTTTCATTGATAACATTTTCCGTTTTACACAGGCAGGTTCCGAAGTATCAGCGCTTCTTGGACGTATGCCTTCAGCGGTAGGTTATCAGCCGACACTGCAGACAGAAATGGGTGCGCTGCAGGAGCGTATCACATCCACGAAAAACGGATCCATCACATCCGTGCAGGCAGTATATGTGCCAGCCGATGACCTTACTGACCCGGCTCCGGCAACAACATTTGCCCATCTGGATGCAACGACCGTACTTTCCCGTGCGATCACAGAGCTTGGTATTTACCCGGCTGTAGATCCACTGGAATCTACTTCACGTATTCTGGATCCACACATTGTCGGAGAAGAACACTATAAAGTAGCCCGTGGAGTACAGGAAATTCTTCAGAAATACAAAGAACTGCAGGATATCATTGCAATTCTTGGTATGGATGAACTTTCCGAGGAAGATAAGCTGGTCGTATCCAGAGCAAGAAAGATCCAGAGATTCCTTTCCCAGCCATTCCATGTTGCGACACAGTTTACAGGTCTGGAAGGACGTTATGTTCCAATTGGCGAGACAATTCAGGGATTTAAAGAGATCCTCGAAGGAAAGCATGATGATATTCCAGAGGGATATTTCCTGAATGCAGGTAATATCGATGACGTGCTTGCCCGTGTGAAATAGGAGGGACGTCCTATGGCAGATAAATTTAAACTTAACATTATTTCGCCGGAAAAGAAGTTTCTGGAGGGTGACTGCGAATTCCTTGAATTTGTAAGTACTGAAGGAGAACTTGGTATCTATGCAAAGCATATTCCGCTGACGACTATTCTTGAACCATGCGTGATGCGAATCCACAATGACGGGGAGATTAAGAAAGCGGCAATTCTCGGAGGATTTGTAGAAATCCTGCAGGAGAGGGTAATGGTGCTTGCAGAAGATGCACAGTGGCCGGATGAAATTGATGTGGCACGTGCCGAAGCGGCGAAGAAGCGCGCTGAGGACAGAATTGCTGCGAAGCAGGAAGGCACAGATATGCGCCGTGCAGAGGCGGCACTGAAAAGAGCAGTTGCCCGAATTGGAGCAGCTCAGTCATAAAACATTAAAAACCGAGAATCCTTTGTTGGATTTTCGGTTTTTTTAATGAAGGAAAACTGGACAATAAGGAGGAATTTGCCTATAATAATTTATTATATGATACCAGGGTCAAAGGGTCAGAAAGCTGATGCAAGCTTGCTTGCAAGAGAATTTTTGACCTCTTGACCCGCCAAAAACATGAGTAAGTAGCCATTTTTCAAAGAAAAATGAGCGGATTACGAATGTTTTTGAGGATTGCGAGAGTGCAAAGCACGTAGCAATCTGGTATCAAAGGGGTCAAAATACCTTTTGACCCCAACATCATTATATAGCGTAAAAAAGAGTATGAATGGCAGGATAAAATTGAGAGGATAAAGGGATGAACAAACAGGACCAAATGACAATGCAGGAAGCGGAAAGAAAGATGGAATCTTTGAGGGAAGTGTTTCAGGTTGTCAGACTGGTAGACGGGAAAATGCTGATGGATCGGGAAAAACGGATAAATGCGGGAGATTTATCTGAAACGTGTCAGTGTTACAGTTTCTGGAAAAAAGACAAGGAATGCGAGAACTGTAGCTCTCTTCTGGCACTGAAAGAACAGACGCAGAAGATAAAATTTGAATTTCTGGATTTGCAGGTATTTCAGGTGATCTCGCGTTATGTTGAGATTGATGGCAGACCTTATGTTATGGAAATGATTCAGAATCTTGATGAGAGTATTCAGATTGATCAGGAGGGGTATGATAAGCTGATCAGTAAACTGTCAGGATATAATGAAAAGCTATATACGGATGTACTGACTGGGATATATAATCGGCGTTTTTTTGAAGAAAAGATCAAAAACATGGAGGATGAAGCTGGAATTGCAGTGATCGATCTGGATGATTTTAAGCTTCATAACGATACTTATGGACATAGTGCGGGAGATGCGGCACTTATAACGACTGCGAACATTATCAAAAAATATATCCGGAAGACGGATATTCTGATCCGGTATGGTGGAGATGAATTTTTACTGATCCTTCCTTCGATTAAGAAACATATTTTTGAAGATAAGCTAAAACTGATCCGGGAAAAAATCCACGATACGGTTGTGCCTAAGTATGAGAAAATGCAGCTTTCGGTCAGCATCGGCGGAGCTATATTCCGCGAAGGCAATATTGAAGATGCTATTGCCAGTGCTGACAGACAGATGTATATAGCTAAAAATTATAAAAATATGGTTGTCACAGAATGGGATGAAAATGGAAAGAAAAAGGAAGAAAATTCTGCATCAGAAAAACTGAAACAGCAGATCCTTATCGTGGATGATTCGGAAATAAACCGCGAGATTCTGAAAGAGATTCTGAAAGAGGACTACCGGATTTTGGAGGCGGCTAATGGAGAAGAATGTCTGGAACAACTGGAACGGTCTGGAACAGGGATCTCACTGGTGCTGCTCGATATTGTGATGCCGGAAATGGATGGATTTGAAGTCCTTGCTGCGATGAACCAGAATCATTGGATTGAAGATATTCCGGTAATCATGATTTCCAGTGAAGATTCAGATAGCTATATCAGACGGGCATATGAGATGGGTGTTTCAGATTACATCAGCCGCCCGTTTGATGCGAAAATCGTATATCAACGCGTCCTGAACATGATCAAGCTATATGCAAAACAGAGGAGACTGATCCATCTGGTGACCAGGCAGATTTACGAAAAAGAGAGAAATAACCGGATGATGATCGGTATCCTGAGCCAGATTGTTGAGTTCAGAAACGGAGAAAGTGGTCTGCATGTGATCCATATCAATCTGATCACACAGCTTTTGCTGGAACAACTGGTGAAAAAGACAGGAAAATATCAGCTCTCATGGGAAGATAGATTATTGATTGCAACAGCATCGGCTTTGCATGATATCGGAAAGATTGGAATTGACGAGAAAATTCTGAACAAACCGGGAAAGCTTACCAAAGAGGAATTTGAGATTATGAAGACACATACCTTAATCGGTGCACAAATGCTGGATAATCTGGATATGTACCGGAATGAAAAGCTGCTCAAGCTTGCACATGAGATTTGCCGCTGGCATCATGAAAGATATGATGGAAAGGGATATCCGGACGGACTTGTCGGAGAAGAAATTCCGATTTCGGCACAAGTAGTATCGCTGGCGGATGTGTATGACGCCCTGGTGAGTGAACGGGTTTACAAGAAGGCATTTTCGCATGAAAAAGCACTGGAAATGATCCAAAATGGTGAATGCGGTACATTTAACCCACTGTTACTCCAGTGTATGACCGAAGCACAGGATAAATTAAAGACAATGATGGAAGTAGCAGAAAAAGAATAAAAAGGAGTAGAAAAGACAGAATGAAGGCACTTGTAATTGCAGAAAAACCTTCTGTTGCGCGTGATATTGCGCGTGTACTTAAATGTGGGAAAAAGATAAATGGAGCAATTGAAGGAGAGCGTTATATTGTAACCTGGGGACTTGGTCATCTGGTTACCCTGGCAGATCCGGAAGATTACGATAAAAAATATAAAGAGTGGAAAATTGATGTGCTTCCGATGAAGCCGGCTCCATTTAAGCTTGAAGTAATAAAGCAGACCGGAAAACAGTTCGCAGCGGTGAAAACACAGATTCACCGCAAGGATGTGAATGAAATTATCATTGCTACGGATGCAGGACGAGAAGGAGAGCTGGTAGCAAGGCTGATTCTGGAAAAAGCAGGAAGCAAAAAGCCGATCAAGAGGCTGTGGATCTCATCTGTAACAGATAAAGCAATCGGAGAAGGTTTTGCAAAGTTGAAGAACGGGCATGAGTATGATGCGCTTTATGATGCTGCAATGTGCCGTGCCGAGGCAGACTGGCTGGTTGGAATCAATGCAACAAGGGCACTGACCTGTAAATATAATGCACAGCTTTCCTGTGGACGTGTGCAGACACCAACGCTTGCAATGATTGCAAAGAGAGAAGAAAAGATCCGTAGTTTTATTCCGGAAAGTTATTATGGAATGACTGCAAAAGGACAAAATATTATGCTGACCTGGCAGGATCAGAAGTCAAAGAGTTATCGCTCATTCGATAAAGAGAAAATGACCGGACTGATGAAAAAGCTGGATGAACAGAAAGCGGTAGTGGAAGAGATTAAAAAAACACCGAAAAAAACGTATGCACCGCTTTTGTATGATCTGACAGAGCTGCAGAGAGAAGCCAATCAGCGGTTTGGATATTCGGCGAAAGAGACGCTGAATATCATGCAGAGACTGTATGAGAATCATAAGGTGCTGACCTATCCGAGAACGGATTCCAGATATCTGAGCAAAGACATTGTTCCGACGATCAAGGACCGTCTGGAGGCATGTGGTACAGGACCGTACCGTAAGCTTGCAATGACAGCGAAGAAAAAGGATCTGAGCGGAAAGCTCGCTTTTGTAAATGATGCGAAGGTATCGGATCATCATGCGATCATCCCAACGGAGCAGTTTGTGGATCTGAGTCATATGACAAATGAAGAGCGGAAGATTTATGATCTGGTTGTGCGGCGTTTTCTTGCTGTGCTTTATCCGCCATTTGAGTATGAGCAGACACAGGTTACGGTGAAGGTTGGCGGTGAAACTTTCCTTGTGT
This sequence comes from Coprococcus sp. AF51-11b1, assembly GCF_027682785.1. NCBI lineage: Bacteria > Bacillati > Bacillota > Clostridia > Lachnospirales > Lachnospiraceae > Coprococcus > Coprococcus sp. AF51-11b1. The sequence goes on from NZ_JAQCZB010000017.1 coordinate 35,804, forward strand.
CTGGAAAGATTGTGAAAGCGCAGGGATGGCGGGCTGTTTATGAAGAGGAAATCTATTCGGCTGAGGATGAAGAAGAGGAAGAAGCATATGAGTCTGGAAAGGGTTTGAAAGGACAGACACTGCCGGAACTGGAAAAAGGACAGGAGATTAAAGGACTTGTGTTGTCATTGACAGAAGGTAAAACGAAGCCACCGGCACATTTTAATGATGTGATATTTTGTGAGCGTAAGGAGTGGATAGGAATTGAAGAAAGGAGTTCAGCATGAGAAGAAAAAAAGATAAAAGCAATGGCATTACTGCTTTGTATGAAAGACTGTCTCGTGATGATGATAATGCTGGAGAGAGTAACAGTATCGTTCATCAAAAGCAAATGCTTGAAGATTATGCTATAAAACATGGCTTTACGAATCTTGTTCATTTTACCGATGATGGTTGGAGTGGAGCGACCTTTGACAGACCTTCATGGAACAGACTTGTTGAAGGTGTTAAAAACGGAGAAATCACTGCCTGTATCTGCAAGGATATGTCCAGAATCGGCAGAGATCATCTGCAAGTAGGTTTTTTCACTGACATTCTGTTTAGAGAAAAGGAAGTTCGATTTATAGCAATCAATAATGGTATTGACAGTGACCGTCAAGAAACCAGTGAGTTTGCCCCTTTTCTGAATATCATGAATGAGTGGTTTGTCAGGGACACAAGTAAGAAAATTAAAGCTGTACTGAAATCCAGAGGTTCTTCCGGCAACGCTCATACAAGTAATATCCCACCATACGGCTATTTGAAAGACCCCGAAAACCCCGACCATTGGATTATTGATGAAGAAGCTGCTGAAGTAGTCCGCAGAATTTATCGCATGACTATTGAGGGAAAAGGACCTTATCAGATAGCAAGAGAACTTTCAGAAGAAAAAATAGAAAGACCGTCTTATTATCTTGGAAAAAAGGGACTTGGAAATCATGCAAGCAACTATGACAAAGAAAATCCGTATATGTGGCGAGGAAATCAGGTTACTACTCTGATTGCCCGACCAGAGTATATCGGAAAGACTGTCAACTTCAGGACATTCAAAAATTCCTATAAGGACAAAAAGACGAAAAGGGCAGACAAGGAAGATTGGGTGGTTTTTGATGATACACAAGAGCCTATTGTCGATGAAGAAACATGGCTGCTTGCTCAAAAGTTAAGACAGAATGTAAGAAAAGCAGATCCTATGGGCGAGCCTAATGTTCTGACCGGAAAGATTTACTGTGCTGATTGTGGTGCGCCGATGTATAATCACAGGCAGCGGAAAGGGCGAGAAAGAATATACTATACTGCCAAAGGCGAAAAAAGGACAAGTTATTCCAATCCGGCAGATTGTTATGAATGTTCCACTTATAATCTTGCTTATCAGAAGTATGATCGTCACTGTACTTGCCACCATATTTCAACAAAAGCACTTAAAAGCATCATTCTGAAAACCATACAGGAGACTTGCCATTATGTTTCTTTGAATGAGCAGGAGTTTGTCTATTCTCTGCAAGAAGAATCGGCGATGAAAGATATTGCTGTTTCTGAAACTGTAAAAAACCGCATTGAAAGAAATCAGAAGCGAGTTCACGAACTGGATATGCTTATCAGGAAAATCTATGAAGATAATGTGATTGGAAGATTGCCGGACAGACTTTTTCAGAGTATGCTTACTGATTATGAAAATGAGCAGAACGAGCTGAACAAGATTATTGAGACTGACACCGCTGATATGCAACGGATTATAGGCGGTCAAAATAATGTGGAGCGTTTTCTAAAGCTGGTCAAAAAGTATGAGAACATTACAGAACTTACTCCTGCCATGATAAATGAATTTATCGACAAAATTCTGGTTCACGAGCCACAAGGAAAAGGTGCAGACCGCACCACAGAGGTGGAGATATATCTTAACTATGTCGGGCAATTTCAAGTACCTGTGGAGCAGCATGAACCAACCGAGGAAGAAAGGATTGCTGCTGAAAAAGAGGCGGAACGACTTCGCAGAAAACGAGAATCCAATCGTAAGTATATGAAAAAGATTCGTGAGAAATCAAAAGAATTTGCGGAGCATGAGCGTATAGCAGAAGAAAAAAGCTCTGATAGCAATGTGTGTGTTGAACAGAACGCCACAAGCAAATCAAATCGGCAAAAAGTGAAAGGAGAAAAAATAGCATGACAGAATTGAAACCACGAATCCATGATGAAAGCAATGGTCTGGACTATGTTCTTGTGGGCGATTACTATGTGCCGGACTTGAAGCTGCCGGAGGAACACCGCCCTATCGGTATGTGGGGCAGACTGCACAGGACATATTTGGAGCAGTACCGCCCTGCAAGGTTATCTGCCCTCTGTTTATCCGGCGAACTGCATACTTACCTTGCTGACCTGAACGAACAGGCAGCGGAAAGGTGCAGCCTTATCATTGAGCAGATGAAACAAGCCGAGGGTGTGACCGAAACCATGAAAGCAGATAATCAGATGTTGTGGGTACAGTCCATAAACTCTATCCGTAACCGAGCCGAAGAAATCATCAGACAGGAAATGATTTACTGCTGATTTTATCAAGTCCAAAACCAACAATTTTATATCGTCAACGAAGCGACAGGTATTTCCTTATGAAGTGTCTGTCGCTTTTCATTTATCAAACTTTAAGGAGGAAAACACAATGAAGATGAACCGGAATGAAATGGAAGCCCTTTATGCCTTTGGCTGTCCGAACCTGAAAGCAACTGTCGAGCGTTTGCGTATGGTGGCTGCCCTTGCACCCGATCCGGTGGCGAAGAAGCTGTTTTATATGCTTTCCGTCAAGCTGAGTGCTGAGGGTGTTGAAAGGTGGTATCGTTGCTTTTACCGCAGGCTGAGGGTGTTGAAAAACCGTAGGGAGGGCTGCTATGACGAGACTGACAAAGATTGAGAAAGAAACAATCGTTCTCTTTAATGAGGGCGAGGACAAGGCAAATATCTACACCCACAACGCCGGATTGAAAAAGAGGTTGGCTGCTTTTGCTAAGAAGTACCCTGACCTTTGCCGACTGGAAAAATCCAATGTTCAAGGCGGTGTTTCTTATGAGCTGGCAAAGTCCCGTCTGTCTATCCGTTTCCTGCCGCCTTACAGTGAGGAACGCAGACAGAAAGCCAGTGAATATGCGAAAAAGCATGGGCTGAACAGCCAGCAGGGATAATGTGATAATCAGGGCTGATATGCGGTTAAAATGTCAGGTGCAGACCTGATGTTTTGACCGTTGCCTATCGCCTGTGAGGAAAGTATCGGGGACTATGGATTTTGCGGAAATGTGCGTTATAGGTAAGTAAAAAACTACTTGATAGAGCGTGAATTGAATTGTTCATATCGGTATGATATAATTTACTGAAATGAAGCAAGAAGGTGGACTTTTGTATGAAAAAATTTTTGAAAATATTGCTAATCATTGTAGGAATAGTTTTTTTGATTTTTGCAGCGCTGATATGTATTGGACTGTTTGTTGATTATGATGACCATATTGAAAATGGTCGTTATACTTATGTTCCGGAAGATGACAATAAAGACAATGCATATGTCGAATTCAATTTGAGTGATTACGATAAAAAGGATTCTGAACTCATATATTATAGTTCTGTCGAAGAAGCTATTTTGAATTCTCCTTTGAATGCTGAAAATGAAGAATTTTCTGTTCCAGAAGATTTTCTTAATCATGTTGATGAAATATTGCATATATGGAATGGCAAACAGTATGATACTATTTTCTATCGGGCAGGAAGCGATAACGATCCCGTTCAAGGTTTTGTGATGGCACGCTGCAAAAAACAGGTGGAGGAAGCAAGTGTACAATATGCGTTTGTAAATGCTACACCAGCTACCACTACACCAGATACCACTTATGGGGGAGACTTCAAAAAATTTATCCATTTATCTTTAACAATAAGTGATATTCAACAAGACTTAAATCCAAATTATCCGGATACCAGATTCGTTTTTGGCTATGCACATGATAAAGAAATTTACTCATTAGAAGTAGAAGGTCAAAAGCCAGATGGGATTATAGAATATGAAGAATATGGTAGAACGATGTATATGTGGTATTATAACGATTTGAAAAGCAATAAAAGAGGCGATTGTCTGAGCTACTCAGTAGATGTGCCAGAGTAATTTTTCAAATTGGCTAATCTGCCACAACTGAATATGACCGTCAAGGTCAGATGAAGAAACCGATGTATTGAGCGTAAAGCGATCATGCGTCGGTTTTTCTTATTTCATGAGCTGACAGAATTCCGACTGTATATCACCCGTGAGGAAAGTATCGGGGACTATGGATTTTGCATAAATGCGCGTTACAAGGCTTGAACAGGAACTCTGCACACAAATTTTTTCTTCCATTCGTTAAGTTGATGAAGTATAATGAAAAATAAGATAAAGTTAATTCTTGGAGGTGTTATTCATGTTTGGTTTTAAGAAAAATGAAAAGCCAACGCTCATTATTGAAGCAAAAGATCTAATGGAAATTATCAAGTCTGATTATGATAATGATATGGCTTTTACTCTTATTGAGTTTTCCTATAATGAGAAAAAATATGTGATGGGTTCCTGTGTTTTACCTGCTAACGCAGAGGAATGTAAAGAAAATATATCTTTTATATTTCAAGACAGAGTTTTTGAAAGTTTTGAGGAATTTCAAACTGCTATTATTATAGATAATAAAAACATCTTACAATTAGAAAAACCCCTTGAAATTTTAAGAGCAGGAATTATTGATAATGAGCCTATGCTGAAAACGCCATGGGGAGATAAAAGATTAGCTGATAAAGCTGTTAATAAATAGCGTGTCGCTTTGAAAGGAGTACAAATTTATGGCATTATTGATGTTTAGAACTTTTGGAGTGATTATAGTATCATTTATAGTCTTAATTATGTATGTTTTGCATAGAAAGAAAAATGGGAAGTTTATAAAACGAAAGGCTGTCAATGAAGAAGAAAAAATAAAATATCAAAAATGGGAAAAAATAATCAATGTGATGGCAGTTGTTGGGTTATTGATTCTCGGTATATTTATAACTGTTCCTTGTTGCTTGGATATACCTTATTTACTATCTAACAATTTAGTTGAAGTTACCGGAGAAGTTACACAAGGTGCAATGTCAGGAGAAAACTCTAATAGTGAAAGAAGAATACATATTAGAGATGAGAAAACTGGAGAAGAACATTCATTAAAATATTGGGGAACAGGTAGCGATTTAGGAGATAAGATAACTGTAAGGTATTTACCACACACAGAATATGGGTATGTAGTTGAATAGAATAAAAATAAATATCCTATTTTGTTTTGGGAAATTTGTAGATTACCTGTAATCTGCCACAACTGAATATGACCGTCAAGGTCAGATAAAGAAACCGATGTATTGAGCGTAAAGCGATCATGCGTCGGTTTTTCTTATTTCATGAGCTGACAGAATTCCGACTGTATATCGCCTGTGAGGAAAGTATCGGGGACTATGGATTTTGCAGAATTGTGCGTTACAAGGCTTGAACAGGAACTCTGTACACAAAATTTTTTCTTCCATTCTTTAAGTTGATGAAGTATAATGAGATATGAAAAAGTGAGGTTTTAAATACTCGAATTTAAACAATCATTTTTATATAGCTGGAACTATGGAGGGCAAAAAATGAATGATTTTTTACGAATGTGTTTGAATATAATTACACAAATAGGCCCCTATTTAGTTGTACTTCTTCTTTTGAAATATCTTATAAATCTTCAACAAAAGAGAGCTAAAGAACGAGAGGAAGAACAGAAAAAGGGAATAATTAGAACGCATTATACAATAAAAACAGAGAAAACATTGACTATTATATTTGTTTTTGGAATTTTATTTACAGGAGGTTGTACTGTAGCAAGTGCTATCCAACAGGATGATATATTTCCTCCCTTGGTATTTGGCATTGCATTTGTTGTGTTTTTTATAGGCTCATTGAATATGATTATGTGGAAACTGGAAGTGGATGAAGATGAAATCACATGGCGTTCAACTTTTGGCAGAAAGAGAACTTTTCACTTTGAAGATATTACCTATTGCGAGAGAAGGAAAGGTTCTATGCGTGTATATGTAAATGGAGAAAAATTATTTACCATTGATAGTAATATTGACAAAGAAGAATTTATGGAGGACATAAAAAGAAGAAGAATCCCTGTAAAATCTTACTGGGCAAATCAGCATAAGAAAAATCGTAAATGACATAGATTTTATAACAGTACGATGTTAGACAACTGAATATGACCGTAAAGGAAGATGAAATATGAAAAAAGAGTTGAAACAAATATTGCTTATATGTTTATTTTTAATTATTGGTTGTGTACTTGGTTATTTTGTAGCACTTAATCAAATGAATCAACTTAGTGACCCTGAGTACATTGCGTTTTGGACAAGTCAAAATATGTCTGTTCCTGAACCATTAGGATTTACAAGAAGTATTCTTTCTTTTGGATTGCTTTTTGCTGGAATACCAACAGGTTTGATTTTTTATAGTGGTTTAGTTAAGAAATGGCTAACTCCTATCGCACCTAAAATTATAATTGGATTTGTTACTTTCCCGATTTATACACTTGCTGGAGTAATCGGTTCAATTCCTTTTATCATCTATAAAGGAATTTTTCTATTCAAAAATAATAGATGTAAATGACAACGAGCTTTTCAAGAGTAGGGTGTTTATCAACTACTTTTTAAGGCAACCACGCAAGGACGATCAGCTACATAGTTGGTCGTTTTTGTTTATCCATTTGCAGATTATCCGTAATCTGCCACAACTGAATATGAACGTTAAGGTCAGATGAAGAAACCGATGTATTGAGCGTAAAGCGATCATGCGTCGGTTTTTCTTTTTGCAAAATAGTCCGGTGGACTGTTTTGTAAAACCGAAGGAACTGACGGAGCTTGGGACGGGGCGAAGTCAGTTTGTTCGGGCGGGAGTACGGAGGGTGCAACCCTTTGTGCATGGGTACAGGGAATGCAATATCCCTGTGCAGGTCAAGGGCGGCAGCCTTGCCCAGTTAAGTGGCGTTTCGCCACTTAGTACTGGGTATTACTTGACGCAGAAAGCCGCAAGGAATCAGCTTCGCTGCCCTTCTCCCCTGTCGGGGAAATCAAAAAGAAAAGGAGGAACTCATGTGAAATTAACAAGACACAATGGACGAGCCGGAAAGAATGGCGTTTATAATCCGAAGCACAATGACCGCAGTTTTGACATTGCCAACAGCGAACACATTGACGAAGAACGAGCCAAACAAAATCTCTATTGGGACTGTTACAATGGCTTCCGCAATTTCAAAAATCCCGAAAAGGAAAATGAGCTGTCTGCCACTTTTGAAGATGTGGAACAGCTTTTTTATCGTCAGCGGTATCGTGATTTTGTGACCGGACAGAACGAAAGAAATGTGAAGAACCGACACCCTGAAAGAAATAAGGAAACCGGAGATTTACTCAAAAGCAAAAAGACCTGTCCAGAGGAAACGGTCTATCAGATTGGAACGCTTGATAATCATGTTCCACCGGAATTGCTCATTGAGATCGTCACAGAATTTATGGAAATCGTAAATGAGCGTTTCGGTTCTCATGTCCATATCCTGAATTGGGCTCTGCACTTGGATGAAAGTACCCCTCATATTCACGAGCGTCATGTGTTCGACTGTAAAAATCAATATGGGGAGATTGCCCCACAACAGGAAAAGGCTTTGGAAGCACTGGGGTTTGAACTGCCGGAACCGGAGAAGCCTGTCGGAAGAAAAAATAACCGCAAGATGACTTTCGATTCAGCTTGCCGAGTGCTGCTGTTTGATGTGGCGAAAAAGCATGGCTTACAACTGGAAGAAGAACCGGAATATGGTGGTCGTGCATATCTGGAAAAACAGGACTATATTCTTTTCAAGCAAAAGGAGCAACTGGCAGCACAGGAGCAAAAGCTGGAAGAACTCACGATGAAGATTGAGGATGTGGAAGCTCTGGTGGACGAGGTTGCCGATATTGCCTATGACAAGGCGGTTGAGGTCGTTGCTGATACTGTGAAACTGGAAACGCACAAGGAGGATATTAAGCTGGTGGAGCAGTCTAAGGCATGGGTTCTCTCCCCTGAGCGTAAGGCTTCAAAGAAAGAAATCGAGTATGCAACGAAACGATTGGATGGCGTGATTGCCAGAATCACAAACGCTATGAAATCAACCATTCAGAAAATTCAAACCACGCTGATGAAACCGGAGGTCAAAAAAGCCGGAACGGAGCAAATCAAGAAGAAAGCCAAAAGTTCCATTATAGAGCAGTTGAGCCGAAAAAAGAAAGAAATGGCAGAGCGTGAAGTCAGCCGGACACTTCCGGCGAAAAGCAAAAAACAGGATATGGAACTCTAAAGCACTTGCTGTTTTCACTTTGAAAATGACAGGTGCTTTTGCTTTAGGAAGCAAGAAAATATCTTCCATTCTTTAGGTTGATGAAGTATAATGATAGTAAGAAATTTTTTGTAATGACCTTAATCCAATAAGTGATTTTGCAATTATCAAGTAAAGGATGTAATTATATGAAGAAAGTACTGTTGCTTTTCAGTGTGATTATTATACTCGGTTTAACAGGCTGCTCTAACAAATATTTCAATGACTGGTTTAGCTCTGAACAAAATGAAACGGATAAGATGTGTCAACAAATTATCGAGGCATGTAAGCAACAGGATTCAGAGAAACTCAAATCTCTATTTTCCGAAGAAAGCAAAAAGAACATTGAGAATTTAGACACTGAAATCTCTGCTTTTTTCGATTATATTGAGGGCAGTATCCAAAGTTTTGAGGGCGATTGTGCATCATCAAGTGAAAGCAACTATGGTAAAAGGAAAACGGAATTGGATGGTATGTATCTCATATTGACAGAGAAGGAACGGTATTGTATGAATTTTTATATGTATAGTGAGGATGATGAAAATGCCCAAAATGTGGGGATATATAAAATTGAAATTGCATTAGAGAGCGAAGTGGCTGAGGATAATTTTATATGGGATAATCCCCCAAACGGTATTTTTGTTGGAGGACAAAATTGATTTTTGTTATGAGAGAACATTAAAGTATAAATTTCGGATGGTATAAGAAAAACTGACTACAATTAAATCTTCACAGCTTTACTAAGCAAGAGATCCGAATGATATGCTCCCTTCATGATGACAGTTTGTTTTTTCACTGTCTCTCATAAAGGGAGCATATCAGAAAAGGTCTCCTGCTTTTTTTCCCAAAAACTGAATATGGAACTCTAAGGCACTTGCTGTTTTCGTTTTGAAAATGACAGGTGCTTTTGCTTTAGGGAGCAAGAAAATATCTTCCATTCTTTAGGTTGATGAAGTATAATGTAAGCAACAAACTTGAAGTTTAAGGGAATGATATTATGGATTTTGCTATATTTAGATTGTTTATAAGAGTTTCATTATTTGTTATAGCTTTAATTGCTTGCATTATCTATCTAATTAAAAAAAGAAAACTTATCTATTCGATATTTTTTGATAAAGAAGCGATAAAAAAAGAATATACTGGAAAAAATGATATAATATTTCTTCGATTGGCTAATACCATTCTTGTTATAGTAGCTATTCTTTTAATCTTATATTTGAAAGATTTTGTTTTAGATATGCCTTACATCATAAACAAACAGTATAGTTATGCAGAAGGATATGTAACTGAACAATCTCATGGTGGTGCAGATATATCTTCTGAAAGAAGAAGTATTTTTCTATATGATAAAGTTAAAGATGATGAAATCGAAATCACAGTATTTTCAAGGTATGTTGATAAAAATACTTATTTAAAGGTACAATATCTTCCGCATACGAAATATGGTGCTATTGTAGAAAATAAATAATTCATTCTAAAAAGAAAAATCCCAGTTTGTATAACTGGCAACCCAACCACAATTAAATCTTCACAGCTTTGCTAAGCAGGAAATCTGAAAAGGTCTCCTGCTTTTTTGCACCTAAAATTAAATATGGAACTTTAAGGCACTTGCTATTTTCGTTTTGAAAATGACAGGTGCTTTTTTCGTTTCAGGAAAGGAGTCACATGAATGTATTTGAAATTGTAAAAGAAAATGTTACTGCCCGACAAGCCGCAGAAGCCTATGGCTTGAAAGTGGGTCGCACAGGTATGGCGTGCTGTCCGTTTCACTCGGATATGTCCCCCAGTATGAAGCTGGATGAACGCTATTACTGTTTTGGCTGCGGAGCAACCGGAGACGCTGTTGATCTCACAGCGAAGCTATTCGGTATCGGGCTGAGGGAAGCTGCTGTCAAACTTGCTGAAGATTTTGGTCTTAACTATGACAGCCGACAAAAGCCCAGTGTCCGCCCTCGTATTCGTGAGCCGACACCGGAGCAGAAATATCAAAAAGAAGAAAATCATTGCTACAAGGTGCTGACGGATTATTTTCATCTTCTTAGAGAATGGGAAAAGAAATACGCTCCTAAACAGCCGGATGAGGAATGGAATCCTCTGTTTGCAGAAGCACTGTATAAGAAGAACTATATCGAATATCTGCTTGATATTCTTCTGTATGGTTCATTGGAGGAACGAAAAGCACTTGTGGCAGAACAGAGAAAGGAGGTGTTGAAACTTGAACAACGAATTGCAGAACTGTCAGCAGACAGAACCATGCACAGTAGAAGAAATCCGAAACAGCTTAGAGCAGAGCGAGAAAGGTAAGGTTTATAATACTGCCGCAAATTATAAGCGTGTTCTGCAATATGACCCACTTTTGAAAGGAGCTATCCGAAAAAATCTTCTGACCGAAAGAATCGACATTGTGAAGCCCCTCGGTTGGTATCGTGACAGCCCGACATTGACGGATGTGGATGTGAAATATCTGCTCCTATATTTTGAAGAAAACTATGGATTGACCGTAGAAAAGAAAATCATAGACGCAGTTGCGGTTATTGCCAACGAAAACCGTTACCACCCTGTCTGCGATTTTCTCAATGCCCTACACTGGGACGGAACGGAACGCATACGCTTCTGTCTGCACCGCTTTCTCGGTTCTGATACAGATGATTACACCTATGAAGCATTGAAGTTGTTTCTGTTGGGTGCTATCTCACGAGCCTTTAAGCCGGGGTGCAAATTTGAGGTAATGCTCTGTCTTGTAGGCGGTCAGGGAGCCGGAAAGTCCTCTTTCTTCCGTTTGCTTGCGGTCAATGATGATTGGTTCTCTGATGACTTGAAGAAGCTGGATGATGAAAATGTGTACCGCAAAATGCAGGGGCATTGGATTATTGAAATGTCGGAAATGATTGCAACCGCCAACGCTAAGAGCATTGAAGAAATCAAGTCCTTTCTGAGCCGCCAAAAGGAAACCTATAAGATACCCTATGAAACACATCCGGCAGACAGAAAACGACAATGTGTGTTTGGAGGTTCTTCCAATACCCTTGACTTTCTTCCCCTCGACCGAACAGGCAACCGCCGCTTCGTTCCGGTTATGGTCTATCCTGAAAGGGCTGAGGTTCATATTTTGGCAGATGAACAGGCTTCAAGAGAGTATATCAATCAGATGTGGGCAGAAGCTATGGAGATTTACAGAAGCGGAAATTTCCGTCTGAGATTCAGTCCGGCTATGAACGCTTATCTGAAAGCCCACCAAAAGGACTTTATGCCGGAGGACACAAAGGCAGGACAGATTTTAGACTATTTGGAACGCTATTCCGGCAGCATGGTCTGTTCCAAACAGCTTTATAAGGAAGCACTGGGGCATGATTATGACGAACCGAAACAATGGGAACTGCGAGAGATCAACGACATTATGAATAACGCTGTCACAGGCTGGAGGGCGTTCAGCAATCCTAGGTATTTTCCAGAGCCTTACCGCAGACAAAAAGGCTGGGAGCGTATCAGGAACGACAACGAGCCTGACAACAGCATGGATGGTTTTCAAGAAATCCCGACAGAGGAAATGGAACAGTTAGGGCTTCCGGAAGAATGGTTGAAGCAAAAATAAAAGCTCGTTGTCGCTTCGGTTGTCGAGCCGGTTGTCGGTCTGGTTGTCGGGCAAAAATCCCGAAAGCCTTGATATTGCGGCACTTTTCCCTCTCTGACAACCATGACAACCAATATTATAAAGAAAAAGGAAATAGTAAAAAGATAGTATCGCCCGATAAAGAAAAAAGGTTTTCTGATGTCCGTTGTCGGAACTTCGTTGTCAGACCTTTCCTTGTCGGGCTTTTTTCATTCAAGGAGGAATATCGTATGACAAATATTGTGAACAGTACACTACCCACCCCAAATAACCATTCGGAGAAAAACAAACCGGATGGAGTTTTTGTGATTAAGCAAGGCAAAACAAATTATAAAGTCAAAGTGTTTTTTGACCATAGTAGCGGTTTGACTGCTGAGGACAGATTGAAACGCATTATTCAGGCAGAAGCAGAGAGAGAATCTGCGTAAGTAATATAAAAAATATCCACGCACCCCCTTGACAAAAGCTTTCAGAAGCAACACTTCTGTCAGCAATGGAGAACCCGACGGCTTATATGGAAAGCCATGACAAAGCGATGGCGAAAACGCTTGGCGAGACAGGAGGATTGGGAACGGTTGCGACAAGAGCGGATATTATTGAAAAACTTTTTAAAAGCTTTTTGCTGGAAAAGCGTGGAAAAGATATCTATCTTACATCGAAAGCGAAGCAGCTTCTGGAACTTGTGCCGGAAGAGTTAAAACAGCCGGAACTTACAGCAGACTGGGAGATGCGTTTGTCGCAGATTGCGAAGGGAAAGCTTTCGCGGAAGGATTTTATGAAGGATATTGATAAATATACGGATCAGGTGGTTTCTGAGATTAAGGCGGGAGCTGGAACGTTCCGGCATGATAATCTGACAAATAGTAAATGTCCGCGATGTGGTAAGAGAATGCTTGCAGTGAAAGGAAAGAACAGTGAGATGCTGGTTTGTCAGGACAGAGAGTGTGGATACCGCGAAACAGTATCACGGACAACGAATGCGAGATGTCCTGTGTGTCACAAGAAGATGCAGCTGAAAGGAAGAGGGGATGGACAGATTTTTGTGTGTGTCTGCGGACATAAGGAGAAGCTGACATCGTTCCAGGAGAGACGGAAGAAAGAAGGTGTGGGAGTCAGCAAGAAGGATGTGCAGAAATATTTAAGACAGCAGAAGGATGAGCCGGTGAATAATCCATTTGCGGATGCGCTGGCTAAGATTAAGTTGTAGGTGGCGAATGGGATGGCGTGTGGAAGGTTTGGCTTTCTGGTACGTCTCATTGACTTGATGGCTGTAGTACAAAACGCAGCCGGAAAGTCAAACCTTCCACACGCCTGTGCATTGGCAGACGGGGATGTTGTGGCGAAGTGGAAAAAACAGAGTTTATTTTTACTTATTTATTGCTTTTGGATGAACATAGGCTTAAATTCATGATATTTTTCAAAATGGGACTCATCTACACGTATGAAAGCAGATCCGATTTTGGCATGAAGATAAGGGATAATATCGCTGTCGTAATTGCAGATGGTGTTGAGTGCAAAGACATGATGATTATCCGGATTGTCCATATATTCGTCATCTTCATTACCAGCCATGAATCTCCAGCCACTGTCCGGATTCCCTTCTGTTGGCTCTTCGCGGAGCATGTAGCCGACTTTGTAGCCTTCTTTTGTGATCTTATCGGAAACGATACAACCTTCCCCATTCGGCTCGTCCCATTCGATTAGATTTTCAATCGGAATTTCGATAAATCCCTGCTCTTTTTCTGCCATTTTTTTCCAGTATTCTTTTAAAATATGAAGCAATGCTTTTGCATTTTCTGTTTCTGTGGCAGAATTGTATTCCTTCATCTCACTGAAGGTTCCGGATTCACTGACGATCCCAAGAAGCCATTTTCCAAAGAAAGATTTCTTGAATTTAAAGATCATACATTTGATCCCATCCTCATCCTCAAAAGAAGCTGTATACTCAATCTTCGCCGGTTTCCGCCCCAGCTCAGCCGGATCAGCCAACCAGTTTTCAAGTTCCTCCATAGCATTCACAATTTCATTATTCATAACTTTGCACCTCACTACTTATAATAATTCCATGTTGATTGATTTTTCTGTAAAGCCACATTTTTTGTACATTTCATATGCAGCAACATAAAAAGTTTCTCTCCCTAAAGCATCCTGAAAAGCATCCAAAGAGAAAAAATCCTTACTTTCTTTGTAAATATCAGGCCGCCAGTTCACATGCAAAGCCTGAACCTGATTCAGGATATGTACTACACTGTCAAAATCATTGGTTTCCGCAGGTCTGATAATTATATCCATATATATCCTCCTTCGTAAAGCATGAAAAAATATATACCTATAATTCAGTATACCATAAACCCAATTATTTCAATATAGAATATGTTCTTTTATAATTTAAAAGATTTGCTACTCATAGCAAATTATATGATAATCAAAAAACTAGTAAAGTAATTTCCACACAACAAATATCATCTCTTCATAAAAACATTTTAATAAATAACCTTTTCATCAACAAATTTCAACTGCACATTTGCCAAGCCACAGGAAAATCGTCCCCCTTCCACACCCACTCCCAGGAACCCCACTCCCCCATACCGCATACACTAAAGCATAGAAAAAAGAAATGGAAGTGCCAGACATGGACCTGAGATTGCCTTATTATATGATGTATCCGATTCCACACGCATTTGACGAAGACAAAATCCAGAAGCGCGACCGGGAATACCTGCAAAGTATGTATCCGGCAACAGCAAAAAAGATTTTTCCATATATACAGGAAGAATGCGACCGCCAGGAATATGAAGGAAGCATGATCTATGATGAGTACCCGGATAAGCTCCAGCTGTGCCTGATGTGTCGTAGGGCGTATGAACAGGTCATGAAACAGGAAAAATGGGAAAAAGAGACCTATACTCCGGAACAGATCCGGGAGATCGTAGAAATCCTGATGTACCAGGAATTGATGGAAAGAAGAGGAAAAGGCAGACGGCAACAGGAAAAAACAGTTGCTTCATGCACAGGACTTGTGCTATAATATCGTCCGATATAAAAATGACAGCATCTGAAACACAGTTTCGGTAAGGAGTGGGCCAGGGTACATATGAAGAATATTATATTTATCGGAATGCCGGCAGTTGGAAAAAGTACCGTCGGAGTGGTAGTCGCAAAGCGGCTTGGATACGAGTTTATTGATACAGATCTGCTGATTCAGAAGCAGGAGAACAGACTTTTGCGGGAGATTATCGCAGAAGAAGGTCTGGACGGATTCTTAAGTATTGAGAATCAGGTCAATCGTGATGTGGAAGCGGAACATGCGGTGATTTCCCCGGGAGGAAGCGTAGTTTACTGTGAAGAAGCAATGAAGCATTACAAAGAGATCGGAACCATTGTTTATCTGCATGCGTCATTTGAGGTTATCAATTCCAGACTGAAGAATGCAAAGAAAAGGGGAGTTGCACTTCGGGACGGGCAGACGCTGAAGGATCTATATGACGAAAGAGTAGTATTATTTGAAAAATATGCAGATATTACTGTTTCAGAGGATGGACTGGAGCTGGAAGAAACCATTGAAAATGTAATGGAAGTTTTGGAAAATCAATAAATTTTTTAAAGAAATTATTACAAAAGTTTTACGAAAATGAAGAAGGCAAGATAAATAATTTTGCAATGAATATAGAAATATGCTATACTGATATGTGATATAGAGGATTATACAAAAAGCTTCATACAAATCCTGAGAGATCTGGAAAGAATAAAAAGTATGAGGTTTTTTATTCATGAAATAATAAAGAGTATGAATAGAGTGTTTGACAGAAGTATAGAACAGGATATATTTCAGAGGGAAAGAAATCGTTAATTGAGGTGCGAAATGGAACAGTATATTATTAAGGGTGGCAATCCGCTGGTCGGCGAAGTCGAGATTGGTGGAGCAAAGAATGCAGCACTGGCAATTCTAGCAGCTGCGATTATGACAGATGAGACAGTTACTATCGATAATCTTCCGGATGTCAACGATATCAACGTTCTGCTGGAAGCAATCAGTGGAATTGGTGCCGAGGTTGACCGTATTGACCGGCACACAGTCAGAATCAACGGAAGCAACATTGAAAATTTTGATATAGAATATGATTACATCAAGAAGATCCGTGCATCTTATTACTTGCTCGGAGCACTTCTTGGTAAGTATAAAAGAGCAGAAGTCGCTCTTCCGGGAGGATGCAATATCGGAAGCCGTCCGATCGACCAGCATCTGAAAGGTTTTCGTGCGCTTGGTGCTTATGTGGATATCGAGCATGGCAAGATTATCGCAGAAGCAGAGCGTCTGATCGGAAAGCACATTTATTTTGATGTGGTAAGCGTAGGAGCTACGATCAACGTTATGATGGCAGCATCGATGGCAGAAGGACTTACGATCCTTGAGAATGTGGCGAAAGAGCCTCATGTTGTCGATGTGGCAAACTTCCTGAACAGTATGGGAGCGAACATTCGTGGAGCAGGTACGGACGTGATCAAGATCCGCGGTGTATCCCGCCTTCATAAGACAGATTATTCTATCATTCCGGATCAGATCGAAGCCGGCACATTTATGTTTGCGGCAGCAGCAACCAGAGGTGATGTGACTGTTATGAATGTCATTCCGAAGCATCTGGAAGCTACGATTGCAAAGCTTGTTGAGATCGGATGTGAAGTAGAAGAATTTGATGATGCAGTGCGTGTTGTGTCCAAAGGAGATCTTCATAATACACAGGTGAAGACTCTTCCATATCCGGGATTCCCGACAGATATGCAGCCGCAGATCGGTGTTACACTTGCTCTTTGTAAAGGGACAAGCACGATTACAGAAAGTATTTTTGAGAATCGTTTCAAATATCTTTCAGAACTTGCAAGAATGGGTGCAAATGTCAAGGTTGAAGGCAATGCAGCGACTATCGAAGGCGTAGATAAATTCTCGGGAGCAAGGGTCAGCGCACCGGATCTTCGTGCAGGAGCAGCACTTGTGATTGCAGGAATGGCCGCAGATGGCATTACGATCGTAGATGACATCGTATATATCCAGAGGGGATACGAACGTTTTGAAGAGAAGCTCAGAAGTCTCGGTGCAGTGATCGAGAGAGTTTCTACAGAACGTGAGATCCAGAAATTCAAGTTAAAAGTAGGTTAAGACAGGAATTCCTGTTTTGATAGAACATATTTCCTAAAATGTATATTGACGGAAGCTATGGACAGTGTTATGATGTGTAGCGGTAACAATTAAATACGCTTTCTCTTATTCAGAGTGGTGGAGGTACAAAGGACCTGCGAAGCCACGGCAACCCCGGTAAGCCGGAAGGTGCCAACCTGAGCGAGCAATCGAACAATAAGAGGATTGATGATGAGATATCAGGTCAGTCCTTTGGGGCTGACCTTTAAATTTGCATAGACAGAAGAGAAATTCTGTTTGTCGATTTTCATTATTCCAGAGATAAGAGAGGCAGATACAAAGAAGAAAAGAAAGGAAAAAAGATGGAGAGATTATTATTTACTTCTGAATCAGTAACTGAAGGACATCCGGATAAGATGTGCGACCAGATTTCCGATGCGATCCTGGATGCACTTATGGAGCAGGATCCAATGAGCCGTGTAGCTTGCGAGACATGCGCGACTACAGGAATTGTTATGGTAATGGGAGAAATTACTACAAATGCATATGTAGATATTCAGAAAATCGTTCGTGATACTGTTCGCGAAATTGGTTATACAAGAGGAAAGTACGGATTTGATGCTGACACATGTGGCGTTCTGACAGCAATTGACGAACAGTCAAGCGATATTGCCATGGGTGTTGATAAAGCTCTTGAAGCAAAGGAACACAAGATGTCAGATGAAGAATTGGAAGCAATCGGTGCAGGAGACCAGGGAATGATGTTCGGCTATGCATCTGATGAGACAGAAGAATATATGCCTTATCCGATCGCTCTTGCACACAAACTTGCAAGACGTCTTACAGAAGTAAGAAAGAACGGAACACTTCCATATCTTCGTCCGGATGGAAAAACACAGGTAACAGTAGAATATGATGAAAATGGAGTTCCGGCCCGCCTTGATGCAGTTGTACTTTCTACACAGCATGATCCGGATGTTTCACAGGAACAGATCCATGAAGACGTGAAAAAATACATTTTTGATGAAATCCTTCCGGCAGATATGGTAGATGAGAATACAAAATTCTTCATCAATCCGACCGGACGTTTTGTGATCGGTGGACCACATGGGGACAGCGGCCTTACCGGACGTAAGATCATCGTAGATACTTATGGGGGAATGGCGCGTCACGGCGGTGGAGCTTTCTCAGGAAAAGACTGTACAAAGGTAGACCGTTCAGCAGCTTATGCAGCACGTTATGTTGCTAAGAATATCGTAGCAGCAGGAATTGCCAAAAAATGCGAGATCCAGCTTTCTTATGCAATCGGTGTTGCACAGCCGACATCTGTCATGGTAGATACTTTCGGAACAGGAAAGATTGCGGATGATAAGCTTGTGGAAATCGTTCGAGAAAACTTTGACCTTCGTCCGGCTGGAATTATCAAGATGCTTGATCTGAGACGTCCGATCTACAAACAGACAGCAGCTTACGGACACTTTGGACGTAACGACCTGGATCTTCCATGGGAGAAGTTGGATAAAGTGGATACTTTGAAGAAATATCTTTAATAACAGGTTCTGAATTTGATCGTTTTAGAAAAAATTTAGAAAATTTTACGGGTGCTTTGATGTGAAGCACCCGTTTTTATGATATGCTATTAGTTATCAGGCAGACTTGCGTGAGCGCCATACGGACCTCATAACCGGGCGTGCACGATGAATGGAGGATGAATATAGCATGAAACTAAGGACGAAACTGGTGATTTCTTTTGTGACGATGATCATGATACCGACTATCCTGACAACGGCATTTATATTTGGAATTGCGCGTTATCAGATTGGAGTCATTGAGCATACTTATGGAATTACCGGTGAGGAATATAAAGATTTTGCAAAATCCATCAGAGTGCTGGGAGATATGCCGGAGATCCAGCAGTTTATTATAAGCGCATGTATCGCAGTAGTCCTGATTCTGGCATTTACAGCGATGATCATGATGGTGTGGATTTATGGAAGTATCATCAGTCCGATTCACAAGTTGCAGGAAGCAGCGCAGAACGTAGAAGAAGGCAATCTGAATTTTGAGATCAAGCCGGAAAAAGATGATGAGATGGGACGGCTGATGCAGGCATTTGAAAAGATGCGGATCCGTCTGAGAGATAATGCAGAGGAGAAGCTGAAGAGTGACCGGGAAAGCAAAGAACTGATCAGCAATATTTCCCATGACTTAAAGACGCCGATCACAGCGATCAAGGGCTATGTGGAAGGAATCCGTGACGGGGTTGCAGATACGCCGGAGAAGATGGAAAAATATATCGGAACCATTTATAATAAGGCGAATGAGATGGATACGCTGATCAACGAACTGACCTTATATGCGAAGATTGATACAAACCGGATCCCGTACAACTTTGCACCGCTTTCAGTCAACGATTATTTCAATGACTGTGCCGAAGATATTGAGATGGAGCTGGATTCAAAGAATGTAGAGTTTGGTTATTTCAATTATGTAGAGGGTGATCAGAAGATCATTGCAGATCCGGAACAGTTAAAGAGAGTGATCAACAACATTGTCAGCAATTCTTTGAAATACATGGAACGAGAGCACGGGCTGATCAATCTGCGGGTAAAAGACGTAGGTGATTTTATTCAGGTAGAGCTTGAGGATAACGGAAAAGGAATCGCAGCGAAAGATCTGCCGAATATATTTGACCGGTTCTACCGGACGGATGCTTCAAGGAATTCATCCAAGGGCGGAAGCGGAATCGGTCTTTCAATCGTGAAGAAGATCATTGAAGATCACGGTGGCAAAATCTGGGCGACCAGCCGGGAAGGTGTTGGCACAGTGATGTATTTTGTAATCAGAAAATATCAGGAGGTACCGATAAATGAGTAAGATTTTAATTGTAGAAGACGAAGAGAGTATTGCAGATCTGGAGAAAGATTATCTGGAGCTGAGTGGATTTGAAGTAGAGGTTGCAAATGATGGACAGACAGGGCTTGATAAGGCGCTTTTCGGTGATTTTGATCTGGTGATCTTGGATCTGATGCTTCCGGGCGTGGATGGCTTTGAGATTTGTCGTAAGGTTCGTGCGGAAAAGAATACACCGATCATCATGGTATCTGCGAAAAAAGATGATATCGACAAGATCAGAGGACTCGGACTTGGGGCTGATGACTATATGACCAAGCCGTTTAGTCCAAGCGAGCTGGTGGCAAGGGTAAAAGCACATCTGGCACGTTATGAGCGGCTGATCGGAAGTGCCGTGGAAGAGAATAAGGTGATCGAGATCCGTGGACTTAAGATTGATACCACTGCACGCCGAGTGTGGGTAAACGGAGTGGAGAAGAATTTTACAACAAAAGAGTTTGATCTTCTGACCTTCCTTGCCAGTCATCCGAACCATGTATATACCAAGGATGAACTTTTCAGCGAGATCTGGGATATGGAATCTATCGGAGATATCGCAACGGTAACTGTGCACATCAAGAAAATCCGTGAGAAAATTGAATATGATACCTCAAATCCACAGTATATTGAGACAATCTGGGGTGTGGGATATCGTTTCAAGATGTAATGAAAAAGAATAAAAGGAAAGAGATTACAGTATGATAACCAGTACAGGAAATGCCAGGGTAAAACAGCTTGTTACATGGCAGAAAAAGAGAAAGGCACGTGATGAAGAAGGCGTCTATATCGTAGAAGGGATCCGGATGTACCGGGAAGCTCCGCGTGCGCAGGTGAGAGAGGTTTATGTATCGGAGCAGTTTTACAGCCGATATGGAGAAGAGCTGGGACTTTCGGCATGGGGAAGACAGATGGAAATCCTGTCAGATCATGTATTTTCCCACGTGTCAGATACAAAGACACCACAGGGGATCCTGCTTGTGATGGAGCAGAGGAGCTGTGAGATATGTGAGATGCTGGATCTGGACGCGCAGGGAAGGAAACCGCTTCTGATGGTGCTGGATAATCTGCAGGATCCGGGAAACCTGGGAACCATTCTCCGTGCAGGGGAAGCGGCAGGCGTAACCGGCGTGATCATGAGTCACGACTGTGTGGATATTTACAATCCCAAGGTGATCCGTTCAACGATGGGATCGGTTTACCGAATGCCGTTTGTGTATGTAGAGCATTTGCCAGAAACCCTGGAAGTACTTGCAGAAGCCGGGATTCATTCCTATGCGGCACATCTGAAAGGAAAGAACAGCTACGATCAGGAGGATTACACAAGAGGGACAGCATTTTTAATTGGAAATGAGGGTAACGGACTTCGGGATGAAGTGGCAGATGTAGCAGAGTGTTATATCAAGATTCCGATGTGTGGAGAGGTAGAATCACTGAATGCGGCGGTTGCATCTTCGGTTCTGATGTTCGAGGCGGCAAGACAGCGACGGTAGTGATGAGGGGAAATCAAGCGCAAAGGAGAGTGTGATTTGATGAAACCGATAATCGATTTAAATAAAGAATATGGATTGGTATTCGATGGAGGAGGAGCCAGAGGTGCGTATCAGATCGGTGCGTGGCGGGCTCTTTCGGAAGCTGGTGTGAAGATCAGTGCAGTAGCGGGTACTTCTGTGGGCGCCCTGAATGGCGCCCTTGTTTGTATGGGAGATCTGGAGAAAGCAGGACATATCTGGAAAGAGATGGCATTTTCCCGTGTTATGGATGTGGATGATGAGTTGATGGAACAGTTCTTTGATGGAGAGGCATCCATAAGAGAGATTTTGAAAGGTCTCTGGAAGAAGCTTGCAGATGGTGGAATTGATATTACACCGCTTAAGGAATTGATCCATGAGGTTGTAGACGAAGAAAAGATCAGGAAATGCGGAAAAGAATTCTGCCTTTTGACATTTTCTGTATCGGATATGAAGGAACTGGATCTGAGTATTGAAGATATACCGGAAGGTCTTCTGGAGGATTTTCTTCTTGCCAGCGCATATCTGCTTGGATTTAAAAATGAACCGCTGCACGGCAAGACATATATTGATGGTGGTGCGGTCAATAATGTGCCGACCGCGTCTCTTCTAAAAAGGGGATATAAGGATCTGATCCAGGTAAGGATCTTTGGTCCGGGAAGAGTGCCGAAGACGACGATTCCGGAAGACGGCTCTCTGCTGGAGATCGAACCGAGAGTAGGACTTGGCAGTATTCTCGAATTTTCGGCAAAGCGGAGCAGACAGAATTTGAAAATTGGCTATTATGATGCAAAAAGAGCGCTTTACGGGCTCACTGGATCGATTTACTATATTGAAGAAACACGAGAAGAGTGTTATTATGTAGAAATAATGAAGCTTTTGAGCGAACTTGAAAAGACGGAATATCGTTTCAAACTCAAGTTGCCGATCGGCTGTTCAGACAGAGAGTTGTTCTATGGAATGCTGGAGGCAAGTGCGAAGCTCATGAGAATTCCAAAATATAATATTTATACAGCAGATGAACTGTGGAATGAGACGAGCAGAAAGTACGAGACTCTTACAGATGAGGGAAAAGAAAAACTGCCGAAATTCGTCCATGCGATTGCAAAGCTGAGAAAGGACTACAAGATGAATTTAAAAGGAAGAAGTTTTTTGAAACTGGAAGATTATACACCGGCAGAGATTGAATATCTCGTTGACCTGGCAGGTGAATTAAAGGCAAAGAAGAAAGCAGGAATTAAAGGACACAGCCTGGAAGGAAAGAACATTGCCCTTATTTTTGAAAAGCCATCTACAAGAACCAGATGTGCATTTACCGTAGGAGCACAGGATGAAGGTGGAATCCCGACATACCTTGCAGGTAATGAGATCCAGTTAGGCGATAAAGAGAGTATCGAAGATACAGCACGTGTACTTGGAAGAATGTTCGATGGAATCGAATTCCGTGGATTTGAACAGAGATACGCAGATGTACTTGCAGAGTACAGTGGAGTTCCGGTATGGAATGGTCTGACAGATACTACACATCCGACACAATGTCTGGCTATGCTCCTTACCATGAAAGAAGAATTCGGACACCTGAAAGGTCTGAAGGTTGCATACCTTGGAGATGGACGTAACAACGTTGCGAACAGCCTTTTGGTAGGATGCGCCAAAATCGGAGTAGATGTAGCAATCGTTGCACCGAAGCCACTCTGGACTTCGGAATCTCTGTGGAAGAGATGTGACGAATATGCAAAAGAATCCGGAGCAACTATCGAGATCACCGATGACCTTGATGGTGTAAAGGGAGCAGATGTCATTTACACAGACGTATGGATTTCCATGGGTGAAGAAAAGAAAGAGCAGGAAAGAGAGCGTCTCGGAAAGCCATATCAGGTAAATGCAGCTCTGATGGAACGTACAGGAAAAGATACTACAATCTTCTCACACTGCTTGCCGGCGATCAAAGAAAAAGAAGTTACCGAAGAAGTATTTGAAGGACCACAGTCAAGAGTATTTGATGAAGCTGAGAACCGTCTGCATACAATTAAGGCAGTTATGGTTGCAACTTTAGGAGAGAACGAATAATAAGCATGAAAGCGGAGATATTAAAGATGCTCCGGCAGAGCGATGGGTATCTGTCGGGGCAGCAGCTCTGTGACCACTTTCAGGTGTCCAGGACTGCTGTGTGGAAAGCAATCAATCAGTTAAAAGAAGAAGGCTATGAGATTGAAGCTGTGAGAAACAAAGGTTATCGCATTGTGGATATTCCGGATCGGATTACCGCGGATGCGATAAAAAGCTGTCTGGAGACAAAATGGATGGCGAAAAATCTGGAGTATTATGACGAGATCGATTCGACTAATAACCGGGCCAAAGCACTTGGCGAGGCCGGAGGTGCAGATGGAACTCTTTTTGTTGCGGAGACGCAGACGGCGGGAAAAGGAAGACGCGGCAGATGCTGGCAATCACCGGCGGGCAGCAGTATTTCCATGTCGATTCTGTTAAGACCTGTGATGAATCCGTCAGATGCACCGATGTTGACACTTGTCATGGCATATGCGGCAACGAAAGCTTTGCGTGAAAAGACCGAGTTGGATATAGGAATCAAATGGCCGAATGATCTGGTCGTGAGTGGAAAGAAGATCAGTGGGATACTGACGGAGATGAGCGCAGAGATCGATTACATCAATCATGTAGTGATCGGAATAGGAATCAATGTCAATATGGAGTCCTTTCCGGAAGATATCGCAAAGACAGCGACTTCACTGCGGATCGAAGCGGGCAAAGAATTTCGCAGGTTTGAGCTGATCGCTGCGATCATGGAGCATTTTGAAAAAGCCTACGAAGCGGTCTGCGAGGCGGGGAGTCTGGAGCCGATCATGGAAGATTATAACCGTCTGCTGGTAAACTGTGGGCGTCGGGTGCGTGTACTGGAACCGGAACATGAATATGATGCACTGGCACTGGGGATTGACAAGACCGGGGAATTGCAGGTAGAATGTGAAGACGGCAGCAGAAAGTCTGTCTTTGCCGGAGAAGTTTCGGTACGTGGAATTTATGGGTATGTATAGAAGGAGAATTTATGTATCAGGATAAGATCGTATTATGCGGAGCCAACTCTTACGAAGAAAAATTTTATATGAATCCGGATTTTGATAATCTGCCACAGCACATCAAAGATGAATTGAAGATCATGTGTGTGCTGTATGTACATGATGTTGGGGGAATCCTTACACTTGTATTTGAGGAGAATGGGGAGCTGGAATTTGAAGTGACTTCTGCAGAGGGAGATCCGATGTTTGACGAGATCGGAAGCCGTCTGAAGATCAAGGAGATTCAGACAGACGAGAAGAAGCAGGAGCTTCTGACACAGCTTCAGCTTTACTACAAAGTATTTTTTCTGGGGGAAGAGATTGAATGATAAAGACACTGACGATAGGAAATGTAGAGCTTCCGAACCGTTATGTGCTGGCACCGATGGCAGGGGTAACAGACCTGCCATTTCGTCTGTTATGCAAGGAACAGGGAGCAGGGCTTCTGTGCATGGAAATGATCAGTGCAAAGGCGCTCCAGTACAAGAATAAGAATACCAAGGCGCTGCTTGCGATCGATCCAAGAGAATACCCGGTATCACTTCAGCTTTTCGGGGAAGATCCGGACATCATTTCCGAGCAGGCAAAGCGGATCGAAGAACTTCCATTTCAGATCCTGGATATCAATATGGGCTGTCCGGTTCCAAAGGTCGTGCGCAATGGAGAAGGTTCGGCGTTGATGAAGGATCCGAAGCGAATCTATGATATTGTATATAAGACAGCGAAAGCGATCAAGAAACCGGTGACGATAAAGATCCGCAAAGGATTTGACGATACCTGTATCAATGCACCGGAGATTGCGAAGGTTGCAGAAGAAGCAGGTGCAGCGGCAATCGCAGTACATGGAAGGACCAGAGAACAGTATTACTCTGGAAATGCAGACTGGGAGATTATCCGTAAGGTGAAAGAAGCAGTGAAGATTCCTGTAATCGGAAATGGAGATGTGACAGGCGGACAGAAGGCACTGGATATGTTTGAGCAGACCGGCTGTGATGGTGTGATGATCGGAAGAGGCTGCCAGGGAAATCCATGGATCTTCAGGGAATTACTGGCATATGAAGAGACCGGATCCATTCCGGAAAGACCGGGCACAGACCAGATCCGGGAAACAATGCTGCGTCATGCAAGACTGCAGATCGAGTTCAAGGGAGATTATATCGGAATCCGTGAAATGCGCAAGCATGTGGCATGGTATACCAAGGGAATGCAGGGTTCTGCGAAGCTCAGAGATGAGATCAATCAGGTGGAAAGTTATGAAGAACTGGAGAACCTTTTAATGGAAAAAATCGGATAGACATAAAACGTGTTCTTTCGCATGAGAGAATGCGTTTTTGCATATATTAAACCAGCAAAGAATTGTTGACACAGCCGCCGGAAATATGTATAATAATGAAATTGTGAAAGTAGCTTTAAATGCGGATAAAATCAGTATCTGCGGCTTGAATAGAAAATGATTTGTCGGTAAGTAAGGAGAATTATAATGGAAGCAAAGAAAACATTACTCACCTATACAGGACTTAAGAAACTGGAAGATGAGCTTGAAAATTTAAAAGTTGTGAAAAGAAAAGAAGTAGCAGGAAAGATCAAAGAAGCCAGAGAACAGGGAGACCTTTCAGAGAACGCTGAGTACGATGCAGCAAAGGACGAGCAGCGTGATATCGAGGCACGTATCGAAGAACTTGAGAAAATCCTCAAGAATGCAGAAGTTGTAGTAGAAGATGACGTGGATCTTGATACCATCAACATCGGATGTACAGTAGATGTATATGATAAAGAATTTGAAGAGGAAATCGTATTTCAGCTGGTAGGTTCTACAGAAGCAAACAGCCTGGAAGGTAAGATTTCCAATGAATCTCCGGTAGGAAAAGCCCTGATCGGTAAGAAAGTCGGAGACGTAGTAGCAGTTGAGACACAGGCAGGAGTTATTGAGTACGAAGTACTGAAGATCAATCGTTCAGTATAAGATGGTATACAGCAGAGAGAAGGAGTGAAAAAAGTGGCAACACAGCAGAACAATGGACAGGAACAGGATTTGAATCATTTAAGAAAGGTGCGCCGTGAGAAACTTGCAGAACTGCAGGCAAACGGACAGAATCCTTTTGAGATCACAAAATATGACGTAACACATCACAGCCAGGAAGTGAAAGACAACTTTGATGAACTGGAAGGAAAACACGTTGTACTCGCAGGACGTATGATGTCCAAACGTGTGATGGGAAAAGCATCTTTCTGTAATGTGCAGGATTTACAGGGAAATATCCAGTCTTATGTAGCAAGAGACAGTATCGGAGAAGAAGAATATAAAGCATTCAAGAAGATGGATATCGGTGATATCGTAGGTCTTGAAGGAGAAGTATTCAAAACAAAGACAGGGGAGATTTCCATTCATGCATCTGCTGTAAAGCTTCTCTCAAAGAGTCTGCAGATCCTTCCGGAGAAGTTCCACGGACTGACAAATACAGATACCCGTTATCGTCAGAGATATGTGGATCTGATCATGAACCCGGAAGTAAAGGATACTTTTATTAAACGTTCCAAGATCCTTACCGCAATCCGTAAATATCTTGGAAATGAAGGCTTTATGGAAGTAGAGACTCCGATGCTTGTACAGAATGCCGGAGGAGCAGCTGCAAGACCGTTCGAGACACATTTCAACGCCCTGAACGAAGACCTGAAGCTCCGTATCTCTCTGGAACTTTATCTGAAGAGACTGATCGTTGGTGGTCTGGAAAGAGTATATGAGATTGGACGTGTATTCCGTAACGAAGGTCTTGATACAAGACATAACCCGGAATTCACTCTGATGGAACTTTACCAGGCATACACAGACTATCATGGCATGATGGATCTGACAGAAAACCTGTATCGTTTCGTTGCACAGGAAGTTCTTGGAACAACACAGATCGTATACAAAGGAATCGAGATGGATCTCGGTAAACCGTTTGAACGTATCACAATGGTTGATGCGGTTAAGAAATATGCAGGTGTTGACTGGAACGAAGTAGAAACTCTTGAACAGGCAAGAGAACTTGCGAAAGCACACAATCTTGAATTTGAAGAAAGACATAAAAAAGGTGATATTCTGAATCTGTTCTTCGAAGAATATGTAGAAGAACACCTTCTTCAGCCGACATTCGTTATGGATCATCCGGTTGAGATTTCACCACTTACAAAGAAGAAACCGGAAAATCCGGACTATGTAGAACGTTTCGAGTTCTTCATGAACGGATGGGAAATGGCAAATGCATACTCAGAGCTGAATGACCCGATCGATCAGAGAGAACGTTTCAAAGCACAGGAAGAACTGCTTGCACAGGGTGATGATGAAGCCAACACAACAGATGAAGACTTCATGAACGCACTGGAAATTGGTATGCCGCCTACAGGTGGTATCGGATTCGGTATCGACCGTATGTGTATGCTGTTGACAGGGGCTGAGGCGATCAGAGATGTGCTGCTGTTCCCGACAATGAAGTCCTTAGATGGTGTAAATAAGAAAAATGATGTAAATAATACAGCTTCTGAAGCACCTGAAAAAAATGTAAAAACTGAGTCTGAAAAGATTGATTTTTCTAAGGTAAAGGTAGAGCCTTTATTTGAGGAATTTGTTGATTTTGATACATTCAGCAAGTCAGATTTCCGTGCAGTAAAGGTTAAAGAGTGTGTTGCAGTACCAAAGTCAAAGAAACTGTTACAGTTTACGCTTGATGACGGAACAGGCACAGACAGAACCATTTTAAGCGGTATTCATAGCTTTTATGAGCCGGAAGAACTGGTTGGAAAGACTCTTATTGCTATCACAAATCTTCCACCGAGAGCTATGATGGGCATTGACTCTTGCGGTATGCTCCTCAGCGCTATTCATGAAGAAGAAGGCGAAGAAAAGCTTCATCTTCTGATGGTTGATGACCACATTCCGGCAGGTGCAAAGCTCTATTAAGATGATGTAAAGATGTACCGTTTTACCAAATAGACGGGACGTACTTCATTTGATAAAAAACTGAAAAAACAGCGATTTACATCAAACTTACATCAATTGATGCAGAAATCGGTGCAAGCAAGAAAAAATCGCATAATTAGTGCAATGAGTGGGCAATTCCAATCGGGATTGCCCATTTTTAAAACAAACAGAAATACAAATCGGAATTTATAAAGGAGAATATTGATGAAACTATTTTTATGTTCGCATTTTTCAAGTGTAGGAAGTCTGATAAAGGAAGAAATTGATAACAAGAAAGTCGCATTTATTCCCACAGCTTCGCTGCGTGAAGGCTATACCGGTTATGTCGGCTCGGCTCGAAAGCTATTCAATAAACTGGGAGCAGCCGTAACGGAAATTGATATTTCAACGGAGGCTTATTTAACGATACAGTCCGTTTTTGAAGATGCGGATGTGATATATTTTACCGGCGGAAATTCTTTCTTCCTTATGGACCAGCTCCGTAAAACGGGAACGGATGAGCTATTGAAGAAAGAATTGGCAAAGGGAAAACTGATGATCGGTGAATCGGCGGGTGCGATTATATGCGCTCCAACTATCCAATATATTGAACAAATGGATGAAAAGCCGGAGGACTACTCACAAGAAGATGATGCAGGGCTTGATTTGATTGATTTCTATGTTCTTCCGCACTATCTTACAGCACCATTTAAGAAAGTTACCGAGAAAATAATGACTGAATTTTCGGATTTGAATCTATGCCCAATTAACAACCGTCAGGGAATTGTAATTGATGGTGAAGGTTCAAAGGTTATTTGCAAAGACTAATTTGAAAATTCCAGTTTGCCAACTTGCCCTTTGAGAGAGGAGAAATCCTTTTCTCAAAGGGCTTTTTCTATTTATACGGATATTCGCAAACTACAAGATAAAGCCAAAACTTCATATACTCTAAGCACAGAGGAAGTGGAGGTTTTGATATGAATAACAGTTTATCAGTAGTGCATCCGGAATTGATAGTTGAGTGGTCTAAGAAGAATCTGCCACTGACACCAGATGGTATTACATTCGGCTCTAACAAAGTCGTCTGGTGGAAAGGCAGCTGTGGGCATGAATGGCAGACCAGTGTTAAGGCAAGGTCAAAGGGCGAGAAATGCCCGATCTGCTCCGGGGTGAGAGCAGTCGCAGGAATTAACGATCTAAGTACATTGAAGCCGGGATTGGCTTCTGAGTGGTCCAAGAAGAATGAAATCAAACCGACAGAGGTAACCGTAGGTTCTCATAAGAAAGTCATCTGGAAGTGTCGACTGGGGCATGAATGGACAGCATCGGTTAAGAGCAGGAGTATCAATGGTTCTGGTTGTCCATACTGTTCCCATAATAAGGTGCTTGTTGGATTTAATGACCTTGCGACAGTGGTTCCAAAAGTTGCGGATGAATGGTCAGAGAAAAATGAGAAGAAGCCAACGGAAGTTACTGCATTTGCTAATCGTAAAGCATGGTGGAAGTGCAGGGATTGCGATTATGAATGGAATACACTTATTTCTACACGCTCAGGCGGAAGCAAGTGTCCTTGTTGCAGTGGCTATACCTTTATAAAAGGCAGGAATGATTTGAAAACAACACATCCGGAGATTACTGAAGAATGGTCAGAAAAGAATTATCCGTTACAGCCTGATGAGGTCAATGCAAAGTCGAGAAAAAATGTGTGGTGGCATTGTAAGAAATGTGGCAATGAATGGAAGTCAGTCATCAATGCCCGAATAAAAGGAGCTGTTTGTTCGGTATGTGCCGAAAGAGAAGTGCTTGCAGGATACAATGATCTGGCGACAACGGATAAAAATCTACTCAGTGACTGGGATTATGAACAGAACAGAATACAGCCGACAGAAGTATCACGAACTTCTGCTAAACGAGCATGGTGGAAATGCAGACACGGACATTCATGGAGTATGAAGATCAATGAACGGACAATTCTCGGAAAAGGTTGCAGGATATGTGAGCAGGAGTATTTATCAGTGTTTCCGGCTTTTGCCCTCAGTTTTTATTCACATATGAAAGGATTGAAAATCGAACTCGGCTCAGACAGAGTTTTAGGGATACCGCTTGATACTTATATTCCATCTGAACAGGTGGCGATTGAAGTGAACAGCGGTTCAGAAGATATGGAAATCTTAAAAGAACATCTCTGTCAGCAAAGAGGAATTAAACGGATCAAGTTGCCTATGAAAACCAATGAAACAGAAATCGCTTATGCTCAGCGTATCAAAGCAGCCTTTCAAAGTGTACATATATTTATTACTTCCGATACGGAAGAAGATGTCGGGACTATCAGAAACGTATTTGAGAACTGGAGGAACAGCCAATGAGAGAAAAGAAATATCATATTTACTTAACAGCCGAAGAACAGAGCAGAGTTATTCAGTCACTTATCCGGCTGAAAAATGAGCTTCTCGAACAAGGCAGATATACTGACGCAGTGGATGATGTTCTCTGCAAGGTATTGGCAGCCAAGAAGAAGCATAATTTATTCATCTAATCAAATTGCCCAGAATATAAGAGGACCGCCTACACCGAAGTGCAAGCGGTCTTTTTAATGGGAATATTATCCATACAAACTGGAATTTATATAATTATCTCTCTAACTTTCCCCATTTTATAGGCTTTCCCGCCTGTCCATTAGTGAAATGATATGTAGTTTCCCTTATTTTTGCCCTTATGAGATAATCACAAGGGAAATAAGGGAAATTTTTTAGTCATTGCCTACCACTTTATCAAGAAGCCGAACCGATTTTCGTTTCGCATCTCTTGTGGAGTGAGCATA
>NZ_JAQCZB010000018.1:0-42340 GCF_027682785.1 Coprococcus sp. AF51-11b1
TTACCATTTCTTTTATCATTCGCATAATATAGTCTTTTTCGTCTGTGAAATACATTTTTTACCTCCATAACTCCCGATTTTAATGTCTCTATTATACCATAATGATACTATTATAAAAAAGGAAAAAGAGCTCCTTCGAGCTTTTTGGGGTCAGTTCTGCAAACTGGAATTTGACTTTGTAACTATGACTTTTCCTTCAGAATCCAGAAGAGGTGTAATACCAGCCCCGTATCCAGATTTCCAACAAAGATAATTAACACCAGTCTCCTTATCTACAAGAATTTGGCGAACCCCATCATCCTTAAGCGAACTTCCATCTCTAAATATAACTTCAAATCTTTCTTCTTTCTTTGCCATGTTTATTTCTCCTCGTTAAGTGTTAATTTTCGATTTGAACGAGTCCAGCAAGGGGCTAATGCCCCTTATGCTTTTCTCTTTTCTTTTGCTGTTTCATTTCAAACATTCGCAGTTCTTCCGCTTCTTTTTTCTCTCTGCTTCTGATCTTACATTCCTGTTTATTCTGTTCCTGTTGTAATTTCAATGCTCGCTGCGATTTTGTTCCAATACCGGTTTCCTGCATTTGCCTTCTCGCTTCACGCTGCATCCTTTTTGGATTTCTCTTTATATTCTTTACAACAGCATCAACAGCCGGACTGAATTTCAAACTGGCATAATGTTTTTGGATATATTCCTGCACCTCATAATCTTTTGGCTCTGCACCAAAGGTTACTTTTGCTACAGACAACTTACCGTCCTCGATACGCTCAAATACGCCTATCCAGAATGGTTCTTCAAAATACACCGTCAGTTTTCCATTTACTTTGTCCATAAGAATCCCTCCCAAAATAATTGTTGAACAAAGAATGGACAACCCGGAGGGGCAGGTTACTTACCCTATTTACATAGGACGGCTGGGCTACCTACCAGCTCTAGTACATTGCTGAATGTACATTGCGTTTTTATCTTTGTATTTATAATCAAGCCATATGGCGCGATTAACTTAGAATGTCAAACAACGATTTATCCAATTAAGACAACTGAAATTTTATTCTTTGTCGTTCAAAAGATTATTTACTCTTTCAACTGGAAATCTGTCTTCAATGTCAATTATTTCAAACAAATTTAGGGGTAATTCTTTCTCTCCAATCAGAGTAAGATATTCATTAACAGCTCTGCGGTCAATCATAATTTTCCCATGACCGGCCCAATGACGATTGCTCTCTCTCTTTTTCAAGCCAGAAATCCAATATTCATCGCCGTTTTCAATATCTACATAGTTAGAATAACCACCATTATATTTTTGAAAAGCATGGTCATTAAAGTAAATGGTTTTCTTGGTTTTTGAAGTTTTCACATATCCAATCCATGCTGGACCATCATCAGAATATCCTGTTTTTAGTTCAATATACATTAAATCTTTAATCATTTATATCACTCCTAAATCACGATTTATCATCCCACTTTATTTCTTCTATTCGACTGTCCATTTCTTGTTTCTCTGTCATTTTTCCTGTTCATCAACGATATCGTAGCCCATATCAAGCATATCTAAAACTTTCGAATCTCTGACAGTTCCATCCATTGGAACTGCCAGCCAGTGTTTCTGATTCATGTACTTTGCCGGAGCAAGGTGATACATTTCGATATAATTGCTTATCATATCTGACTCTGCCTGAACTTCCATGATTGACATTACAGATTCGTCTGATTGATAAAAAATAGCATAGGGAATGTTATTTCTCTGGTTTTTAAAGATTGTGATCTGCTTTCCATTTTGTGTGATTCTCTCCGGGGTGGCTGGATATTGCTTTTTGATGTATTCAAATATTTCTTGTTGATTCATGAGAGGATTCCTTCTTTTTCACTAGTTCTTCTCTTTATTTTGTCGCAATTTTCCCCAGATTACAAGTATAATTTTTTATCTCTCCAATTCCATCAATTTATCACCCCATATCCCATGATGGAGGCATAATCCATCGCATAGTTTCTCTGCCGTACCTGATCACTGGAGTTTCCTTCCACTGTGTAGACTCTTCCACCTTCACATTTCTCTACGATTCCTACATGGTCCGAGTTTCCATCATGATCCCAGTCAAAAAAAATGATCATTCCGGCTGTCGGGGTTGTTCCGCCACTCTGCCACTTATTCTTTCCCTGAAACCAGGACACTCCATCACGGCACAATGAGAACTTTGGAACATTCCCACTTGTTATCAGACCGCTTTGATCTGCACACCAGCTCACAAAACAGGCACACCATTCTACCCGGCTGTCAAATCCATACCAGCTCCAGAACTTCTGACCGCCACTGTTTCCAAGCTGCCCCATCGCAACCGATACGATCTGCTGATTTCCAAACAAACCAGCAAACAGGCTGCCACCGGAATAATACCGCATCACATGGGGAACGTATTCGGGATCTCCGTAACTGCTCCATCCATGTGAAGCTGCCTGCTCCTGTGAAAATTGTAAAGCATTAGCTTCTGTGTATCCGCCTCTTTGCAGCGCCCATCCTATGTATCCGTTTCCATAGTTATATCCCTGCCATGCAAGTTTTAACTTATCCATATCCTGTGGGCTGCTGCATCCTGCCTGACTGATACAATCTGCAAAGGTCTGCACTCCCACCTCTATCGAATAATCCGGATCGGTAATAGAACCGGGACTGTGTGAGAATCTTGTATTATACGGACTTTCCGAACACTGCATCGGGTCTGTTCCCCTGCCTCCAGATTCCTGCATCATGATGGCCTGAATCGCAGATACATATTCTGGGATACCATATTGGGATGCATACTGCTGTATCACCGAAGTATAAGCCAGCACCTCATCACTTAGAGATTCGGAACTTTCCGAACTACTGCTGAAGGCTGCTCCTGCAATGATTCCCACAATCAAAATGAATACCAGAAGAAATGCACCGCCTCCGGCAGCAATCCATTTCCCCATTTTTTCAAGAGCTACTACCCCTTTTTGAATCGCTGCTGTAATTCCCTGTACGGATAACTTTGAACCCTTTCCAGTTACCTGAAAGACTGCTTTTCCACTTTCTGCCGATGCCTGTGCTGATTTTCTTGCCATCTGGACTACTCTTGCTTTCTGCATCGCCTGAATGCTCTTTTCCACCTGCTGTTTCTGCATGGATGCCTGTGTCTTTATTTTCTCCTGAGACAGACCGGATACTTTTACCACTCTCGGTGCTGCTTTCACCTGCCGTTTACCATTCTCCTTGGCAAGTGCCGCCTGCTCCGGTTTCAGCTTGATTAATTTTTTTCCACTTTCTGCCCCCTGCTCCATTGCTTCTTCAGCGGCTTTCGCTTCTTCCTGTCTGCTTTTTCTTTCCTTTATCTTCCTGTAGGTCACTCCGGCAAGTTTTTTTCCACCTTGATATGTGGTTTTTCCTATAGTTCTTCCCGCCACACTCGCCGCCCTGTACTGTACGGATTCTATTTTTTCAGTTCCATATTGTGTTGGGGAGTCTGACTGCCCACTGCTTTTCTCATGTAGTTCCCTTGGCTTTTCTTTTGCTTCCAGAACCGCTGAGCGAACCAGTTCTTTCGGAAGCCGGGTAGCCGGATTTCGAATCTTCGGATTCTTATCCATTACCCGTTCCTTGATATCTCTCATCCGGTCACCCTCTTTCCGTATCTCTTATCTCATCGGGCAACATCCCGATGTTTCTTTTTTTCCTGCTGTTTCTGCAACTGCTCCAACTGTCTGATTGCTTCATTTACCAGTGGATGCTCGTTGTAATATGGCACAAGCTCCAAATCACCCCTGTCTTTTGATGACAACGGTAATGGATATTCCATGT
Source organism: Coprococcus sp. AF51-11b1 (assembly GCF_027682785.1). Lineage (NCBI taxonomy): Bacteria > Bacillati > Bacillota > Clostridia > Lachnospirales > Lachnospiraceae > Coprococcus > Coprococcus sp. AF51-11b1. The sequence goes on from NZ_JAQCZB010000018.1 coordinate 3,815, forward strand.
CTGAATAAATTGATTCTGGATCATGGATAGAAAACTCAATAGCCGGACACATATTGGCAGATGTTCTACAATACTTCTGGTACTTTTTATATGCCTCTTCCAGCGTTCTGCATTTTGTATATTCTCCTAAATCATGGAACTCACCGCACTCTGCAGCATAAAAAGTTATCGTTACTTCTTCTTTTTTCTTCATTATGATTCTCCCGGTTTTGTTGTCATTAGTTTATAAAGGTCTGTATTCTTTGGGAACGTATTCTCAAATGGTACGATATTTCCAGAGCAACGGATCAGACCACTGCCAACCGATACATTTGTAATATAGGACAGTTGGTTTTCGGAAATATTCAAAAGAGCTGCCAATTCTTCCCTGTCTGTACTTGCCTGATTCAAAAGAATCAAAAACTCACTGTTTGCCAACATCAGTCTTGCAGTGTCCGATTTCAGAAGTTCCTCAACATTTTGGGTTAAACCTGTCACGAATCCATTGTATTTTCTGATTCTCTTGTACAGTCGGTAGAAGAAATTTGCACTGTATTCATAGCGGAATAACAGATAGAACTCATCGGCAAATATCCATGTCGTTTTTCCTTCTTTCCAGTTCTGAATTACCCTGTTGAAAATACTGTCTAAGGTAACCAGCATTCCCAGTGGCATAAGCTGTTCCCCCAGTTCCCGGATATCATAATCCATGATCCTGTTCTTCTTATTCACATTGGTCGGCTGTGCAAAGGTGTTCAGGCTTCCATTGATAAAAAGTTCAGATGATAATGCCAGTCCTCTTGCCTCTTCTTCCGGCTGCAACATCAACTGTCGGTACATATCTTTCAGTGTCGGAACTTCCCCTGTATAACCACTTCGGATATAATCCCGGTACACATCTGCAGCACAGCGGTCCAGAATCGACTTTTCTTTTGCCGACAGGTTTCCTGCTCCAACCAACTGTTCAAATACAGACAGAATAAACTCCGATTTTTCAATCAGTGGATTCTTTTCATTTCCGTAGGCTGCGTCCATATCCATTGCATTCAAGTGATTGTCTGATGTCGCAGATACTTTTACAACCTGTCCACCCAAGGCCTCTACTAATTTTGTGAATTCGGACTCCGGATCAAGAATCAGGATATCGTCATCGGTACTCAATGCCAGATGCACAATCTCTTCTTTTGCTGAAAAGCTCTTTCCTGATCCACTGACACCCAACCGGAAACTGTTTCCATTCATCAGTTTCTTCCGGTCGGCTACCAGAAGGTTCTTGCTGACTGCATTCTGCCCATAATAGATACCTCCCGGCTGCAGGATTTCCTGTGTATGGAACGGGATTAAAACAGCCGTTGATTCCGTTGTCAGTGTACGCAGGGCATTGATCTTTCGCAGTCCATAAGGAAGCACTGTATTGAGTCCGTCCACTTGCTGCCACTTTAATGTTGCCATCTGACACAGATGCTTTCTTGCGATTGACAGAATCAGTTCCGTATCGGAATCCAGTTGCTTTTTGCTGTCTGCCAGATGTACCATTGTCAAAATCCCGAACATCATACGCTGGTCTCTGGTTGTCAGATCATCGAGCATTTCCTTGGTTTCTTTTCTCTGAAGTTCCATATCGTATGGTACGATTGCCGAGAAGTTATTATTAGCGTTCTGCCTTCTCTGCCAGTTGGTCACGTTAGTTTCCACACCAAGCAGTCGGTTCTGGATTTCCCTTACCGCTTCATCCGTAGGGACTGGCAGGATATCAATCGACAACATCAGATTCCGGCTGAAGTCACACAGTTCTGAAATCATGTCATCTTTGACATAACTTGCATAATCCTGCATATACAGGACTCTTCCGTACCTGTCACCGATTTTAAAATGGTCACGTTCAAATTCCATAGAATCCGGACACATCCAGTCCTTGAAACTTGTTCCCTTCTTGGCAAATTGTTTCAGATCAAATGGGAATGCCTGTGGGACATCTCCCTTGAAGAAATCCCTGAAAATCTGGAGCCGGCTCTCTGCGTCCAGTCCTTCTGCTGTGGACGATAACTTTGCCAGATGTGTTACGATGTCTGTTCCGATACGTGCAAAATAGGTTCTTGCATCATCAATCGATCTTTTATGTACACTGACGGTCAGATACCGTTCCTGATAGATGCTGTTGTTTGTTCCTGTAATCTTAGACAGGAGCATTTCGTTGTATTCTTCCCGATAGTGGTCCAGTCCATCTTCCTTCATTGGAAGCAGAATAGACTTTTCGAATTCTTCTTTATTGATTCTCCGGTTATTGATGGTAATTTTGGCAGAAATGCCGGAATCCAGTGAATTTAAGAGTTCGGAATAATCCAGAAACATTTCTGTCTTATTGTCCTTACTCGCAATATAATAGTTGATATCTGTAAAACGATATGTTTTTGAGAATTTCGTTCCCTGTTGAAAAATTCCATCCGGCCAGATTCGCTGGATGGGAATTGCCTGTTGGACGGATTTCGGAACTTTGAAGCGTTCCTTATCCATCCGAAGTGCCTGACTTAAGGTTTTAATCAAAGGCATCACTCCTTCCCTTGCGTTTCTTTCTCTGTTTTGCTTCTGCTTTTTGCTCCCGCTCTTTTATGATTTCTGCTCCATCCTTTTGATTCTTTTCTCCCAGCGAGATGGTCTCCTGCATGCAGGAGTAGTAGATATCTTCCGACTGAAACACCAGTTTCTTCGGATACAGCAATTCGGATTTGATCACTGCCCATAAAAACTGTTCGGCTGTCATACCATGATATTTGAAAAAGCCACAGGCAGCAAATGGAGCAGCACCAAGCACACACAGCCATCCGGTTATTTCCTGTCCGGTAATATCACGCATTCCAAAGTAAATTCCGACTGCTGTAAGAATCGCAAGAACAGAACACACACATTGTCTCAGGTCCAGTCCCATAAACATGGATTCCTGATAGTCCCTGATTTCTTTGTTCATCTTTACTTCCATAAATTATCGTTCCTCTCCCCTGTTTTGTTTCTTCGTTTTCTGTGGTTTTTCTTTCGGTACTTCTATCCCGGCAAATCTACAATGTTCTGCAACGCCTTCCGGATCAAATTCCGCAAGTCTTGCTAGATCAAACGCTACCTTCTGATAGGTTGCATATCCTGATCTTCCTGTTTCATTCAACACTTTTCCAAGTTTATGTTCCTTGATAAAATGAAGCATATCCTTGGTAAAATCTCCTGTTATAAAAGCCTCATTTGGCTCTAAGAACTGATAGGGCAGATTAATGGTTACATCTCCAAAATCTTCCCATTCTCTCCCTTCCTTATGGCAGAGTCCTACATATAAATTTCCATTGTTCCGATAAGAGCTCACTCGTATCGCTACTGTCTCACATCCGAATTCCCAGTTATATCTTAATGTTTTCTTTGTATCCATATTTTTAACCTCCAAGTCCCATCATTTCTCTGACAATACGGTCAGATGCCTTAATTGCTCCAACCAACACCAGTAAATTAAATACCAGTTCTCCCACATAGTTCCACACGATTGTAACTGCACTCAGCTCTGTATCTCCGACAGCCGGAGGGCTTGCCGCATAAGCAGAAAAGATAATACACGCCAGTGCAATAATTGCCCCTTCCAGACATACGCCTATATATGAACGGATAAAATTCTTTCCGATGGACTGCGTGGGTTCTCCTGCAAACGAGGAAATCGGAATCGGGGCAATTGCCGTATACATATAGATTTTGAACATTCTGCCATACACTGTCAGAATCATCACAAATGACAATACAGTAATCAGCAGACTGCCAAGCAGTGTGACAATCCACAACGGAATGGATTCCAGCATTCCCACGCTCTCAATCTTATCTACAATCTCCGTTGGCAGTTCCGTCACGCTTCCTGCCATACTGGAGCCGCTCATTACGGCTGTCACGATTCCCTGCACGATGGAAAACAGTGCCTGCATAAGTTCCATTCCGTATGTGATTGCTCCCTGAGCAAGAGCAAACCGGATAAATGCTTTTAGCACATGTTCCGGCTTTTTCAGATCTGTAAAACTGCCACACGTTTTTATGATTCCGGCTGCAAAAAATAACACCAGTAATCCATAGGCAATGGCTGTCAGTGCATCATTGATATTTGTCATAATCCGCCAGATGCCGCCACCCTTAAAAGTTGCCGGATTTTCAGTCAGCAGCGTCCACAGTTCTGCCATCTTTTCACTCCATGTGGATAGTGCTGAGTTTAGATTCTGTACAATCCAGTTGTCACTCAAATATTCTCACCTCCCTGAACATATTTTTGAATACAGGAGTACCTTCCGGCACTCCTGCTGTTTCCTGATATATTTTTTCAAAGAGGCTTACGCCATAATCAAATCGAGGATTTCTTTGGCAAACGTAATAATTACTCCTCCGGCCAGTGTCAGAAATCCATTTGCCCTCTGGCTTGGATCATGGCTTTTTAAAGACAGACCAACCTGCACAACACCAAATCCAAGCAAAATCAAACCGATCGCACGAATCAGAGAAAAAATAAATGTAGACAAGTTATTGATAACGGACAACGGATCTCCGGCTGCGAATGCGGTCGTTGCTCCAACCGTTACGGTCAGTACCAGCGCCATGTAAAGGCTCATCCACTTTTTCTGTTTTCTCCCCATCGGCATCGGGGTTGTCATTTTTTCAGTTGTATTCTTTTTTGTTCTATTTTTTTCTCCTGTGAGAAGTTTCTTCAATACACATCACTCCAATCCATCAAAAAACTGCTATTCACCAAGGATGTCCTCGGTAGACAGCAGTTCGTAGTCGTCTAATCTGTTAATGTCAATCTTTAGGTCGTCGTGAGCCAGTGGTGTTTTCGCATAATCATAAGGCGATGCACCACCGTCCTCTGTGTATCTGAAATTCACATGCTTTTTTAAATCATATTTATCGTCCATGATTGGACGCTCCCCACGAATAAACAAAATCGCTTTGCGGTTATCTAAAAGCCGTATTTCATCCGGTGTTAAAAGTTCCCTTCCAGTCTGCTGATAATTCACCGAATAGCTACCGCTACGCCCTTTTGTCTGTCCGTAGGTATTGGTATCCAATGTCTCTTTTCCCAATAATTCCGAGACATACTTATGTCCTTCTTTTTCATTTCCACCCAAATATAAAAATTCATCGCAGTTACCGATCAGGCTCTCATACGAGTCTTTAAACAAGGCTTTCATCTGTGCAATGTTCTGGATGATGATACTGCAGGAAATCCCTCTGGAACGCATGGTTGCCAGAATCTTGTCAAAGTCATCCGGCAATGCTACGTTTGGCCATTCATCCATAATGCAGTGTACCGGAATCGGAAGCCTTCCTCCGTACTTCCGGTCTGCCACATAATACAGTGTCTGAAACAGATTGCTGTAAATCATGCCGACCAGATAATTCATACTGGTGTCCGCATCTGGAATACAGCAAAACAGTGCCACTTTTTTCTCCCCGATACTGTATAAGTCCAGTTCGTCTGTACAGGTCAGATTGGCGATCTGTTTCAGATTGAACGCTGCCAGACGGACACCAACAGAAATCAAAATAGATTTCGCAGTCTTGCCGGCCGCCTGCTTATAAATGGCATACTGCTTGACCGCAATACTCTCTGGGTCCCGCATTTCCAGTCTTTCAAACAAAATGTCCAATGGTGACTGGTAATCCTCATCATCTTCTTTGACCTGTGCACTGCCAAGCATTTCCATGATCATCGGGAAGTTCTGTTCTTCTGGTGGAGCTTCATGCAGCAAATACAGCATAAGTGCCTGTAAAAGTGCAGTCTCGGACTTCTCCCAAAACGGGTCTGAGCTCTGCGCTCCCTTCGGTGTTGTGTTGCGGATCAGGTTATTGATCAGCTTCAGTACATCCTTATCATCCCGGACATACGCAAACGGGTTATAACACCAGGAAGTCTCCGGATTGATCAAATCAAAAACCCGGACTTCATATCCATTCCGTTCCAGAACACCTCCTGTTTTGCGCAGAAGTTCCGCTTTCGGATCTGTGATCACCATCGAGCAGTTGCACTGCATGATGTTCGGAATCGCATAGGTCCGGCTCTTTCCTGCCCCGGAACCTCCGACTACCAGCACATTTAAATTTCGTTTATGCTTATATCCATCCAGTCCCATGCGGAAATGCTGTGTCAGAAGCAGATTATTCGTGTACTGCTTTTCGCAGTAACGTCTGCAGATTTCGGACACGTTGCCCCATTTTGCGGAACCATGTTCCACGCCTCTTCTATAATTTCTTTTTTGGGATTCATAAATACCAATGCCTAAGAAATAGGCTGCTGTGAATATCAGAATACATTTGAACGTATACGGTGTATACGTGATAAAAAACGGCTGTTCGAGTTTTTCGCTCAGCGTTTCTAAGATTTGAATAAAATTCTTATCCGGTGTAATGGCACAAGCGGTAATCGCTGCCGCCCACCAGACAAATGGCAGAAAGACAAGATACAGAACCCAGTCCTGCTTTTTTGTACTTATCTCTGCAAGTCAGATTCTCTTTTCTTGCGTGGCTTTTCTTCTGGATGTCCCTGTCCTTCTTTCTTATGAAAGGAATCCACCCCCGGTATCAGTGAGAGACTTCTGCCGTTGTCCCACTTAACACCGAGCTGGCCTGCATCATCCACATACTGCACAGTTCCTTCCAGTCCCTGCGGCATACCCGCTTCTCCGTCCATCGAATTCAGACAGATTCTTGTTCCTGCCGGATACTGTTCTCTAAGTCTTGCCACTTTTTCTCTTGAATAAATGACCAATCAACCACTCCTTTCTCTACCAGAACATGTGTCTGGTGGTATTCGGTTTTGCAACCTGAATAATGATTTTATCTATTCCATCACTATATCTTCCGGCTGCAAGATATTTACTTCTAAGCCTGTTCAGTGCCTTACGGATCTGCCTTTGTTCCCCGGCTGTAATCTGCAGCCGTTTCTGGGCGAGGTCGTATTCACTTACTTTTTTCAGAAGAGCTTTCGTTTCTTCCAAACATTCATCCTGCTCACTCTGTGCCTGCAGCTCATCATTCAGTGCCACCACGAACATATTTTTCATAATGTTATCCATCTTCAAATAGTATTTTGTCATCTGGCTGACCTCCTTTTTTTGTTACACCAACCATATCACAAGACCTCCGTAATAGCTACTCCAACCGTCCAACTTTTTCACTTTTATCGTTCCGGCTGGCTCTTTGCTTTTTTCTCTTTTCCGGATGCTTTTTCAGATGGTTTTTCATCCTTGGTTTCCGGTATTTTTACAGGGTCTCCGATTGCGAACTCATCGGTTATATACTCCTGTTCCTTTGCACCAAAATTGCGTTCGATATGGTTTCGTATACTGTAGGAAGCCTGACGGACATCATTTAAAAAGTCTCTCAGTTCCTGCGGATCTTTCTTTCCGCATTCATTCCTCTGTGCAATATACTCCAGATTGAATCCGGTAACATCCACACCATAACGTTTCGCAATCACATAGGCTGCACAATAAGCCTGTGCACTGACTTTCTGTCGGCTGTAGGTTCCGGTATGCTGGTCCAGTGCTGCACACGCCAGTTCTCTGTTCAGTGCATGGAATGTCGTTACTTCACTCATTCCGTTGCGGATATAAATGGTACGGTATCTCGGATTGTACTGGGCCTGCACTTTGTCTGGCAGATCATCCTCAATCTGCACACGTACCGACTGGTCTTTTAAGACAGTTCCTATCAGTTCTGTCAGACTTCGCTGAGGGCGTTCTTCCAATGGCTTTCCTGACATCTGACTGATGTCAAATCCTTTTCCGATCGTATACCCTCTCCGCATTTCACCGTCTTTTTCGTATTCAGTGGAAATCATATAAGTAATGCCATGCTCCCCTGCTTTTACTGAACGGTGTTCTTCTCTCCAGCGTTCATAAGACCTTACTACCTTAAAATCTGGATGCTGTCCGTAAATCAAAAGCAGATTCGGAGTTCTCTGTGTATTACACTCTGCCATAAAATCCAGAAAGCCTTTCAGTTTTTCTCCATCCTGAAAAACTCCCTGTGCCTGTGAATCTACTTCAGCCCATACCTCTTCTCTTTCCTGCTGCTTCTTGGCTGCATATTCTTCCTTGGTCAATTTCTGTTCAGGAATCTGCTGTTCTTCCGTTCCACCTGAAATCATATCTGTTAAATCCATATACATTACCTGCCTTTCATTTTCATATTCTTACGTTTCTTCCTGCTCTCTCTGGCATTTTTCCGTCTGTCCGGCCTCTTACGTTTCTCTTCCTGTTCCTTACGGATATCTCCGAGTTCTTTCCGCACAGATGGTTTTTCATTCTTTTCTTCCCAGCTAGTTTCCCGACCGGAAGAAATATTTTTGTTGCGCGAGAAAGGTTCGGACGGATTCTTTGCTTTCCCCTCCTGCGCATGTGTAAAATTTCCTTCCGGGAAAGCCTCATCCCCGATCTGGAACATTTCTTCCGCATCATCCAGTTCAAATTCTATCTTGCCTTCCGGCAGGACAACGGTCTCTGTCCGTACATTCTCCCCGGTTTCTTTTTCCATCTGGTTCTCTGCCTTTTCCGGTGCATTCTCTTTTTCCACTGCTTCTGTAACCATAGAGCCTGATTCTGCTTTTACAAAATCCAGATTCATCCGGTCTAATACCCGGTTCATCTTTGCTGCATCATCTGCAAATACCATGACCTCTGTCTGATCCGGATTCACCTTATCTTTGATGACAACATATAAGATACCTCTCGCTTTGGCTTCTTTCGCAAATTCTTTTAAGCGGTCACCCGGAACGGTAAAAAATTTCATCGGGCGCTGTTCCTTTAACATTCTGGTAAGCCTTGTTTTCCCTCTTGTCTTTTTCTGATCTTTCAGGGCGGCCACAATAAAGATTGCCACATGCTTTGCCACATTTCCGGTAATCTTCAAAGAGTATTCCATTCCTTCCAGACTGTACCGCACCACCTGATCTGCCGGTTCTGCTCCGTAATTCATACTTATCTCACCTCCTGACTCTCTTTTTCTTTGTGTTCCACACGTTTCTCATTCTGGTTTTGTTCTTCTGCCTTTCGAAGTCTTTCTTCGATTTCCAATGAATGCTTTTCAATCCGGATGGTCATACGGACTTCTTTTCGGAGATTTTTTAATTCCTCATTGATTTCGGACAGCCGTACTTTTCCACTGTCTTCACTGTCATTCCGATAGAGCTTTCTGCGTTCCTTCATCAGTTCTGAAATCTGCTTTTGTAACGGCTCACGGTATGTGGCAAGCTGTTCTCTGGTCGTAATGTCATGTTTCATTAAAAACTCAATCTGTTCGATCCTCTGATCCAGTTTCCGGATATCCTCTCTGACGGCATACGGACTTCTTCTCGGTCTTTTTGGCAGTACTCCCATCTGATATAAATAGGAATAATATAATGCCTGTATCCCGGTCAGTTTCCTCTTTGGATGAATCTGCACCGGCTTTTGATAGATGCGTTTTACTTTTGGCTGTAAGATCTGTCCACGGATCTCCTCTTCGGAATAATTTTTTCCAAGAGATCGTAGCCGGATGTACCGTTCCATTCCCGGAGCCTTTAAAGCGATATATTTCCGGTTCAGTTTCCATGTGTATCCACGCTTTTCCATTTCTTTTAAGAATTGTGACCAGGAGTAGCTTTCCTGTACAGACTCCCTGATATCCAGACGGATCGCACTTCTCCATGTCGGTTTCCCTTCCTGCTCTGCTTTCCACTGTACATAAGGGATTGATTTTTTCTGGTCGGATTCAATGATAGACAGACCATATTTTCTGCACAGCTCATCGGAAATCTTCCGGATCTCCGTATAATAACTCTTTGCGTTGCTGTGGTACTTACGCCCGTCTGCCATGCTCACAGAGTTCCAGACAATGTGGTTATGATAATGTCTGGTATTCAGATGCGTTGTGATAACAACTTCATACTGTCCCTTTAAGAGCCGGTCTGCCAGTTCCTGTCCGATGAGATGTGCCAGTTCCGGTGTCACCTCACCTTCTGCAAAACTCTGTACCAAATGGTATCCTTCCACACCGCCCGTCTTATGGAATCTCTTTTTTGTTGCCACCATATCTGCATACGCATTTTCATTGGTACATCCGATGGTATCTTCGAAGACCGCCTGTTCCGTCTTTGTCCGGTTCATGGCATAATCAATGGCAGCCTCCAAAGAGTCTGCTTTCTGTGTGGTTTTTTCTTTGTCTTTCACATATTCGATAGAACGGTCCAGGCGGTGGACGGGGATAACACTTGTATAAGCCATCTGTCATTACCACTCTTCCTTTACCAGATGCCATATCTCTTTGGTAAGCCGGAGCATTTCCTGCACACTCTGCTCACTTGCCATTCCCGAAGCGTTCGCAACATGGGCAAGCTGGTTCGCATTATTGCACAGACCCGCTATCTTCCTAAGCAGTTCCGGGTGATGCTCACAGGGTTTTGCGTGTACCTGTGCTCCTAAGATCAGCGAACGCATAAACTCTTCCCGGCTCAGTCCGCTTTTTTCCACCTGTTCCTCCAATTCCCTGAGCTCCCTTGCATTTAACCGCACCGGGATCACATGGTTTCGTTTTCGCATTGCATCACCGTCCCTTCTCTTTTCTCTTTCATCATATCGCCAAGCTCCTGATCCGACCGTTTCGCAGTCACCATGCAACAGGTCACCACGACTCCGAAACAACCTCCAAACATCAATGCGATCATAATCATGACTCCGTCTCTTAACATAGCTTATCCTTCCTTTCCATGTTCATTTTGTATTCGGGGGATTGGGGTTCTCCCCAAAGTGCGTTTGGATATCCAAACGCTATGCTTGCAAAACGAGTACCACCAGTTTCTGTAGCACCGGATTAACTCGATTCTGATTTATTTTGATTCTTTTATCTGTACCAGTCCATCAAGTGTCGTACAAATGATATGGAGTCTGTCTGCCATACTGATTTCGGTATTCATTGTTCCTGTCACTTCTTTCCCACATACAACTACCATCCGGCATCTCCGCAAAAGAATATGGGACATTCTTCCATATCCCTGCATATCTTCTGCATCGGACTCTTCCAAGAATGGTGAGAATACAAATCTCGGACAGATTGGTACATACCCAAGTTCATAGATTTTTCTGCAATATTTCTGCACTTTTACCCGGCTTTCTTCTGCTGAACAGCACACATAAGCCAGCGCCTGTTCCATACGCTCCATCTCCTTCCTGCATCCAGTTGGATGCCACTGCTTTTTCTCTATAAAAACAAGATGTCCTATTGGACATCCCGACTACTTTTCATCCTCTTTCTGCTCTGCTTCTAATGCAATTCTCACTCTGTCACTTCCCAGTTTGTAGTAGGCATCTGTTACCTCAATTCCCACTGCACGATAACCTGTCACAACCGCTGCAAGGACAGTCGTTCCTGCTCCGGCAAACGGGTCCAGGATCAGACCTCCCGGTTCGCAAATCTGAATGACATCTTTCATAAGCTGCAATGGTTTCTCTGTCACATGAATCCGGTTTTGCGGATTTCCATATCGGAAAACACCCGGCAGACAAGATACCGGACGGTTGATCGGCATCGGTCCGTTACTACCCCACACAATGTATTCAGCCTGCTGGCGGAAACGGCCTTTCTGTGGACGGGAGTTTCCCTTATCCCACACCGCTGTTCCTCTCCAGATCCATCCTGCCCACTGCAATGCATCGGTAATCGATGGATACTGACGCCAGTCAATGAACAGGCAGATCGGAGCACCTTTCTTACAGGCTTTCCGCACATCATAAAGCCACTCAGCCATCCAGTGTGTCCAAGATCTCTGGTCTTTATTATCTCCATCGAAATCCGGAAGTGCATTCGCAGCACTCATACTGCTGTATTTCTGGTTTGTAGTACGATTTCTTTCATTCTGCTTTGTTCCACCGGACGCATACGGTGGATCGGTAATGACTGCATCAAAGATTCCTGGCTGGAATGCTTTGACCAGTTTTAATGTATCTCCATGTAATATTCTCCAGTTTTCCCCTTCGGCATATTCCTCTGGGTATGTTCCCTCTTTCATAAGTTCTTCCAAACTCAGGTCATTTGTCATAGGCATCATCCTTTCTTTTCTCAGCGTTCCGGCTGATTTTTCTTCTTTGTCTTTTTATTTTTTTGGGACGGCGGACTCAACTCAGTTTCTACATATTCGCTGATAATCAAAAGTGCTTTGTAATAGTCCCCACTTTCCGATACCCTTTTACACATTTCTTTTGCTTCTGCTGTCTGTTTATTCTTTTTCAAAAGAGTTGAGGCATCGCCCATAATGGAAAAAATATTCCCATTATGTCCAAGGAGCTGTAACTTGGGACGTTGTTTCTCAGGCTTTGTCGGAATCTGCTCTGTTTTCTTTTCATACATTTTCGGCTGTTCCATATCCGGATGCCAAAAATGCACATTCAGCGTTCCTCCATCTACCTTTATATCCCTCTGCTCAAATCCTTCACCCCAACCGTCACTGTACTGTCCTGTAATGTATTCGGTGAATTCCTGTAGTTCTTCCTGACTTAAAAATTCATTTAATTCCAGTTTGGTACATCCGTACAGGATTCCGTCTTTGTTTTCTATCGTAACAACTGCACTTTGTATCTTTCCCTGAATGGACTCACTTCCGTCAAAATACTGCATGAGATCATCTTCCCCATAGCGTTTCAGTTCTTCTCGGATGACTTCTTCATAATCGGCAAGTTCTGTTCCATCTAACGGCATTCCATATTCATCACTCTCCGACCAATCTTCTTCCCATTCGGATTCTTCTGAATAAAGATTTCCAGTCAGCTCTGTCAACAGATGTATGTGTATCGTTCCTTTTTCTTCCATTCTCTATCACCTTCTTTCTAATGGTCTGTCCCTGCATTTATTTGCCTGCTTTTTTTCTTTCGCAAGGTCTGCATAATCTGCCCCTTCTTTTTCCGGCAGATTGCAAATAATCTGATACGTTCCCTCGTAATGCTTTTTCATCTGTTCTTTCGCCCATCTCCCTGCAAAGTCATTATCGGTACAGATTTCAATTTCTTTGATTTCCGGATGATTCTTCAGAAATTCTTCCAGTGCGTCCGGCGGCTTTTTAAAACGTTCACTCTGTATCTGTGCGTTTTCTTTCGGAGCAGCGATTCCCCCAAGGGAAAGACGATATTTATCCCTATTTCCCTCTTCCAGTGTCATGTGTGCCAATGCATCAATACACGCTTCATATACGGCAACTCGCTTTGTTTCTCTTTCAGGTGGAATGCAAAAGCTGTACTTTTTTTCACTCCCGGTCTGCTCCATCTTGAATCCCTTCCCGTTTTTTTCATAGATTCCTCGCAGGAATGCATATCTTGCTTTTCTGGATTCATCTTTCCCAACAAAAACAGCGTTATGGTACGGGACACTTTCATAAAGGATTTCATGTGAAATACAATATGTGATCACTTCATCGCTGATTCCTCTGTGGTTTAAATAAGCCCTGATTCGTCTGCAATTACAATACCTCTCCGGCAACTTAAATGGCAGTTTTTCCCTTTCCACAGCCTGTGTCGGAATAAAAGACGGACTCTCTTCGCACAACAGTTTTACGGCATCTGTAAATTTCATTCCATCTACTTCAATCAGGAACCGCAGTGCGGACACGCCACCGATATCTCTGGATTTCCAATGCCATTTGCTGGACAGTTCATTGATTTTAAAACTGTCATGATCCGTCAACTGCCATTCATTTCTGGTCCTTGTCTTTTGCAGTCGCTGTGCCTGATGCGTTCGCAAATACTCATACGCAGTCATATTTTTTGCTGCCTGAATCTCTTCTTCCGTTACCCAGGGCATTACAGAATTGCATCCTGAAGAGCCAGTACCTTATCCGTCCGCTCCCAAGGAAACTCCTTTCTTCCAAAATGACCAAAAACTGCCGTCTGACGGAAAATCGGACGATTCAGTCGAAGGGATTCCATGATCTGAACGGGTGTCACTCCAAACACCAGTGGGATTGCTGCCGCCAGACAATCATCCGCACACACTTTTCCTGTACCAAAGGTGTCTACCTCAATCATAACCGGCTCTGCTACTCCGATTGCATAAGCCAAAGACACCTGACACTTGCTTGCAAACTCAGCAGCTACTATATTTTTGGCGATATACCTTGCCATATAAGCTGCCGAACGGTCTACTTTCGAACAGTCTTTTCCCGAAAATGCACCGCCGCCATGCGGAACCATACTGCCATAAGTATCCACCATCAGCTTTCTTCCGGTCAGTCCGGTATCTGCATCAAATCCTCCGCACACAAATTTTCCTGACGGATTGATCAGAATCTTCGTATCCTCATCCGGCGGCAGTAATCTGAGTGCTGAGCGAAGCACTTTCTCTCTGATCTCGGCATCTAACTTCTTCAGGTTCTTTTCTGCACCATGCTGGCAGGAAACAACAACACTTTCCAGTCTCACTGGTTTTCCATCTTCATATTCTACGGTTACCTGTGCTTTTCCATCAGAAAAGATATCTTTGATATATCCGCTTCTTCTGCAAGCCGAAAGTTCACGTGTGATCCGGTGTGCCAGAACAGTCGGCATTGGCATAAGCTGCGGAGTATCATCACACGCATATCCGACCATAACACCCTGATCTCCAGCTCCCCTGCTTCTGTCTCTTATCTTTGCGCCGATATTATCCCGAAATTCTTTTGACACACTTACTGCTTTCGCAATATCTGGACTCTGCTGGTGTACAAACGTATCCATCTCTATCCCATCTGTACAATATCCACACTCTTCTAAAACTTTTCGGATCACATCAAACACTGGCGGCTCATATCCGCTGGTGATTTCTCCTGCTACAAACACATTTCCTCTTGTAGCAAGGACTTCACACGCCACTCTCGAAGATGAATCGTAACGCAGACATTCATCTAAGATTGCATCTGCTATCTGATCGCATACTTTGTCTGGGTGTCCTTCTGTTACTGATTCTGCTGTATAAAAACGTCTCATCATTCTTCTCCTTATATACAGACAGGGCAGAAGCTGCTTTATGCACATCTCCTGCCCTGTCAGATTGGTTTATCCTGTAATTCTTATTTTATTTTTCTTCTGTTTCTTCTTTGTTGTCTGTCATTTTTGACTTCTTTCTGCGGTATACAGTCACTCCTGTAGCTGTTCCGGCAGATGCCAGTACAAGCAGAACAAACGGCCATACTTTCTGGTTATCACCTGTTTTTGGTGCATTTGTTTTTTCTGTTGTTTTCTCCGGTGTTCTGGCATCTTTCATTTCTACTTTCTGCACTTCCATCGTATCTTTCAATGTAAATGTAACATCTTCGGCAATCTCATACCCATCCGGTGCTGTGATCTCACGCAGAGTAAGTTCTTCATTGACCGGGAGCTTTGCAACGGAATGTGGCTTTCCATCCGTAATCCACTCTTCCAGAACAGTTCCGTCTTTGTCGATCACCTGAAGCTTTGCCCCTTCCAGTTCTTTCCCTGTGCTAATGTCTGTTTTGGAAATTTCCACTTTGGAATATTCGTCTTTCATTTCAACCTTTGTCACACTTCCATCTTCTTTGACTTCAAAGGTCACATCGCTGGCAGACACATAGCCGTCTTCATAAGGAGCCAGTTCTTCATGCAAAGTATAAGTTCCTTCCGGCAGACCATAAATCACATGATCTTCTTTGGTACTGGTCCATTCTTCCACGACATTTCCGTCTTTGTCGATCACCTGCAGTTTTGCTCCTTCCAGCTCATTTCCGGTTGTTGCATCTGTTTTGGTAATACGTGTTTCTGTCGGCTGATTCTCAACTTCTTTGTTCAGTTCAATCTTTGCAAGATTCTGATTTTCATAGGTTGCGTCTACATTCCATACTTCCTCATTTGGAAGATATCCGGCTTTTCTGACTTCCTCTTTGACATAGTATTTTCCATGTGGAAGATTGCTGTCGAAAGTAAGTGTTCCCTTTGCATCCGTTGCTTTCTTTTCCAGCAGGGTATCTTTCTCTACAAGAACCTCTCCCTGATTAGAAAGAATATCTTCCGCAGCATACAGTCCAAAAATAACACCTTCCAGCTTTTCGCCTGTGACAGAATCTTTCTTTTCTACTGATACAGAAACTTTCTGTCTTTCATTTTTATAGGTAACGCCTTCATAAACGACTGCCTGTGTATCATCCTCTGCTGTCAGGGTAAATTCTTTCTGTTCTGTATTCAGGACAAAATTCTCTCCTGCTACAACCTCTTTCAGATAATACGTTCCCAGTGGCAGATTGTAGATAACTGCTGTTCCATTTTCATCTGTAGTCAGTTTGGCTACCAGGTCATCTTTCTCATAACGGACAACTGGATTTCCTTCTTCGTCCTTTGCTCCGTCCGGTGAATAAATGGTATCTTTGGCATATACTTCAAACTGGGCACCTTCTACTCCGGTTTCTTCATATTTAAAATCTTTATAGATACCTGTTTCTTCTTTCCCGGATACCGCATTTTTTACCTTTGACACAAGCGTCTTTACTTTTTCCAGAACAGAATCTCCGGTTACTTCGGTAAGCTGTTCTCCTTTTTTCGTCAGGAGCAGGCTTCCCACCTGTTCATCGTTTTTCTGTTCTACCTCTACAATCGCTGCTCCTGTATCTGGATCAATCTGATGTGCAGTGTTTGAGGATACTGTAATTACAATACCGCTCTGTGGATTTTCTTTATATGTTCCTTTTGTAGTCTGCTCTAATGGTGAAATAATCGTTGTTCCATCATACAGGGACTCTTCGCTTCCCTGTCTTACAAATCCTTCCGGTGCTTTCACTTCTTCGATTCGGTAGGTAGAGCACTTCAGTTCCTGCGGTGTGATCAGATATCCTTCCTCGTTTGTTTCGAATACACTGATCTTTTCTTTCTTCGGATACTGAACAACCTGTTCCACATATTTCTTATTTGTCACATCGTAAATCTTATAAGATGTCCCTGCCTTTAAAACCGTATTTCCAGTCTGTGCATCTTTCTTCACGATTTTTAACAGGAACTCAAACGGACGGTCATCAAACACTCGCCACTGCATAGGTTCTCTGTTGTCATCTTCCACATTTACCACAAATGGATCGATGGTCTTCAGATTCTCCGGTGTCGTGCTTTCTACTACGACATAACTTCCATAAGGCAGTTCCGGGCTGACTGCATATCCTTTTGTATCCGTGATCAGTTCCGGCACTGGTACAGCTGTTCCATTCTCATAGGTGACTGCCACCTGCTCGTTACTGAAATCATAATTTTTAAAATCACTTGCCGTGTAGCTTTCTCCATTGGCCGGTTTCAGCTTTCCATTTTTCACCTGTGACAGGCTGCTGATCAGATATACCTGAAATCCTGCGCCTGCGACCAGGTCTGTTTCTGTCTGCTCTCCATCTTCACTGATCTTGATCAACTGGAATGCCTGTTTTTTCACCTGTTCTTTTACCGTAAGGTCTCTTGTCACTTCTGCAACATCTTGTCCCTCATAGGTTACGGATACCTCATATCTTGTAGTATCCAGTGTATATCCTTCCGGCGGAGTGATCTCTTTTACATACATTTCTCCAAGATATAATTCTGAGAACTCCAGTGTTCCATCATCACCGATGACTCCCTGCGCGATCAGGCTGTCCTGTTTATACAGAACTCCTGTTGTTCCATCCGGATGCACGATGTCCTCTTTGGCATACAGACCATACACCGCACCACGAAGAACACTGTCCCCCTGTGCCTTAAATGCAAGTGTTTCTTTATCGATCTTTGCGATTTTTACCCTTCCGGTGACTCTCTCATCGGTTGCTGTTACAGTCAATGTCTTTCCGGCTGCAACATCTACTTTATATACTTCTGTATTCAGTTTGTACCCTGTCGGAGCAGTAACCTCTTTTACATACACAGTTTTAAGTGCGGCATCAAAATAATCACTGACTGCTTTTCCGTCTGTTCCGGTTGCAGTCATCGTCATCAGCAGATTTTCGCACTTCTTATCGGTGTAAATACCGTAAACTGCTCCAGATAGTGGGTTCTGTGTATTGATATCTTTCTTCGTCAACTCAATACGTGTCATGTTCAGCCACTGTACGCTGAAGCTTACCGGAGCTGCTGTTTCGCTTTCGAATACACCGATATCCTGTTTGGAATCTCCGGTCGTCAGTACCAGCGTTCTCCATGTCTTTCCGACAGAACCGTATAAGTTGCCGGAAGCATAACTGCCTGTCAGCAACAGATCTGTCGACAGATAAAAGGTATCGCCGCCATAAATCTGGATCTTTCCATTTGTCACACTTGTTCCTTTAGAAAGATTATGTGCAGTCACATTTTCCGGCATACTGAGTGTCACATAGTTTCTGTGATCTCCAGACAGTGTGATATTCGGTGTTTTCTGAAGATTTCCATCTCTTACTGCATTCAGTTTCGTACTGGAAAGGCTCAGTTCCCCTTTTGGCGGTTCTTCCTGTCCGAACAGGTAATTGATATATGCGATCACCCCTGCATTTACAAGGTCATTATAATTACATCCGGTAAATCCGGCTTCTCCTGCATAAGCGTAGCTGGCTGCAATGTGTGTATACACATACTTTTCATCTTCCGTTTTTCCAGCCAGATAACTTCCTGTCAGATCTCCTGCCCCGCCATAACCATAATAAAGAACTTTCTGCAAATTTTTATTGCTGTCCAGTACCTGTGCCACATAACTTCCACTCGGTGGGGATGCTTTCTGGGACTGGAGACAGTATGCGATCTTTCCATTGACTGTGAACAGGCAAGTAAGATAATTTCCAAGATAGCTTGGATAATAAATGGTTCGCCCCTTTGTCAATGTAACTGTGGAACCGCTGCTTGTGGCTCTTTCAGCCGCAGACAGTACCATGACATTCCCTTCTTCAATATCTTCTTTGAGTTCTTCGATTGCCTGTGCAGATGCCTCTTCCCCGGATGCCTCGATCTCTACATCAGTATAGTTCTGCACAGGCGAGTCCGAATCATCTTCAGATTTTGTATCTGATTTTTGCTTTTCTCCACCATTGTCCTGTGCATGTGCCTGACCTTCCGTATCCGTCAGGATCACCTTTCGGCTGATGGTATAGCTGTCACTCTGATCCTTTGGTACAACCATGTAAGAGGCAATGTAAGTTCCGGCTTTGTCCGGATGGTATTCCCCACCATTTTCATCTTGGATGCTGATAAGCGTAACATCCTCTTTTTCTGCATCATAATGGATTCCTTCCATACTGGTTTCCACTGCAAATGTTTCATCCGAAATCTCTTTCGTAATATCGTCTGCCGTAACTGCCTGTTCTTTCTGACTCGTAACCGCCTGTTCGGATGCCTGTACCTCCTGCCCCACATCCGTCTGCTCGGCAGCGAACGCATTGGCACTGCTTAAGGTACTGACGCCCATCAGGACAGCCAGTCCAAAGGCTGCGATTCTGGTTTTTAAATTCTTCACCTTCATGTGTGTTTCCTTTCTGATAATAAATACATTGTTCAGTAAAATACCGCAGAAGGCTCTCCCTCTGCGGTAACATTTATCTTGTATATTGCTTTTCTGCTTTTTTCATTTCCTGTCTGGTGCGTTTTACTGCATCCATCACTGCCTTTGTCGGCAAATCATTTTCCAGACATCCTTCCAGAATTCCATCCAGATAAAATTTCGATGGTCTTGCCGGAACATCCTTATGAGGGGAGTTCATCGTGTATACGAATACTTCCCTTAAAGCTCCAGCCTGATCCTTTACCTGAATGGTTTCTTTCCCATAAAAATTTGGAAATCCTTCATAAAAATCCAGATTCTTTTCACAAGCTTCTGTGATCCTCCATAAAACTCCATCCACACAGCTTCCTTTTTCCGGAAGCACAGTTGCAACGCCATTTCCCGGAGCTCTGCCACGAAATGCCAGCCGGTAATCTTCCAGCCGGACATTTCCAACCACTTCCGCATCCGGACAGCGGAATCTCATCTGCCCCAGGTTCATGTTACTGCCATATGCAAAATAATATCTCTCTTCTATTTTTCTCACCTCGATCTGACGTCATCCGTCCTTTGCTTTTTCTTCAGACACTCATACGTGCTTTTGTCATATCTCCATGCCAGATCACCTTCCAGATTTGCCAGCAGATGTTTCCGCACATTTTTATATTCTTCTCCGATTAATCCGAGCCGCAACAAAAACGTTCGGAATGTAAACGCCGGGTTTTCTGAGATCGGTGTCTTTTTCATCTGGGTGGATCTCTGATTGATCGCCTGTGCGGAAATCGCAAGTGCCAGTGTAATGTTTGCCCTCACTTTTCCTGCATGAAGGGTACTTTCAAAACAGCGCCACTCCAATGTCCCTTTGGAAAATACAGCATGGAGGTTTAACGCATAATACCGGGTACTGTCATAATGATTATGACTTCCATCCCTGCCTCCATACCAGACATTTCTTACCCGGTCCATCGTAATGGATTTGTTTGGCATTTTTCGGATTTTTTCCAATACCTCCGGACGCACCTTCTGACAATAGCTGTACTCTCTTCTTTCCTGTACTTTCAGTGCTTTGAACAGGATATCTTCCTTTGCGTACATAATGGTCAGCGCATTTTTCAGACTCTGCGGTGTATGGTTCGCCGCATCTACATGAACATGCTGACCACAGGACTCATTGACAAAACCTCCATGTCTCCGCAGACAGCGTACAACTTCCTGTAATTTTCCCATCTCATCATAGGATAATTTCGGTGATACCATCTCTGTTGAATATTCTCTATCTGCTGATACGATTCGACCACCTGATTTTCTTTGTGTATCAATGCTTCCGTCAGACATGAACTTCCACTTTTTTCCTTCCCGATCTCTCGCTGACCATATTCCGTAATACGCACCTTCATAAACGGCTTCTGTCCCGAACAGTTCTGCTACAACTTCGGCAGCCCGTTGTCTGGTGATCCCTGTCATCTCGATTTCCGTACCAAAGTACTGATCCTGAATTCCAATCATCACCGACACTATCCTTTCTCAGACAGTTCCAGTTCTTTTCGCTCCGCATCTGCCTTTCGCAGTAATGCTCCGATTGCTTCGATCACCGTAACAGTTACCCCGTTCCCAGCCTGTTTATATAGCTGCGCATCCGATGTGCAGTCTATGATCTTATCGATCTGCCAGTCATAATATCCCTGCAGACGCAGACATTCTCTTGGAACCAGCCTGCGTATTCTTCCGTGATACAAGATGCCATGACGATCTGTTGCAGTAATCGTGAACATTGGTTCTTCCGGTTCCTTCATGCGTCTGCCGTTCTGCCGGACATTCTCTTTTGCTGGTGTTAAGACTGCTCTTGCTCCATCCTCTGCTAATACACCAGAACATTCTCCTTTGTATTTGTGGACACCGCATTGTCTGGTATTCAGGCTTCTGCATTCTTCCGTTACCACCGGCGGAGGTGAAAGATCGACAAAGTGCAGCGTTCCCTGTTGAACACCTGTTGTCAGGGTATGTGCGATCTGGTGTCCGACTCTTCCTCTCCTGCTGTTGAGATTCGCATAACCCAGATCGATGCTGTCCCCTTCTCTTGCAAGTTTGTAGCCGAGCTTTGTATTCTCTTTGATTGGAACACCTACATCATATAATCCTGTCTTGCCGCCCATTCCACCTGCCTGTGATGTCAGGGTACAGCTTAGTCCTTTGGGACTGTAGACTCTTTTCCCCTGACTTCCTGCCCGGATTTGAATAAGAGCTGCTCCATTTGTTTCTGGTTCAGGTAATATTTTTCCGGCACATCTGAAATCAAGATATCCGACAATATACACCCGTTTCCTTGCTTGGGGGACTCCGAAATCCTTGCTGTTAAGCACTTTCCATTCGACATGGTACCCCAGTTGCGAAAGCGTACTGAGGATGGTGCAAAATGTCCGCCCCTTGTCATGCGAAAGCAGACCGGGAACATTTTCAAGGATAAAATACTGGGGTCTTTTAGCTTTAAGAAGCCGGGCAATCTCGAAAAAGAGGGTTCCTCTTGCATCTGCAAATCCTTCCCGCTTTCCGGCGATAGAGAATGCCTGGCAAGGAAATCCTGCACAGAGCAGATCAAAATCCGGCATTCGTTCTGGTTCAATTGTTCGTGCATCACTACAATACCACTCCCCTTCTGTGTCAAACAGCAATCGGTAGTTCTTATCCGCATAAGTATCCACCTCGCAGTGTCCGACACAGGTAAATCCCCCTGCACGTCTTAAGCCTTCTCGGAATCCGCCGATTCCACTAAAGAGATCAAAAAATTGAATGGTTGCGGTTATCAACCTCCTTTGCTGATAAAAACAGGCGGCATGATCTTTCTCATACCGCCTGTTGGTTTCTCTGTATCTGTTTGTTACCATTCTGTTGGTTCTTCTGCTTTGGTTTCTTCTTCCGGTTGAGTTTCCTCGTCCGGTTCACTTTCTTCTTTCAGTTCGGCTTCCTCGTCCGGTTCGCTTTCCTCGCTCGGTTCGTTTTCTCCTTCCGGTTCGGTTTCCTCGTCCGGTTGAGTCTCTTCTGTTCCAGATTCTCCGGTTACAGGTTCCGTTTCTTCCATGCTGTCTTTGTTCTGCCATTCGGCCTCTGCCTTTTCCAGTGCCTCTTCGATGATCTGAATTAAGAAGTCTTTCTGTTTCATGCCTTTTTTTGCGATGACTGTTTTTAATCTCTGGAATAATTCCTCTGATACCTGTACTGCGATTGTTCTTGCTGTTCCCATGCTCATTTCTCCTTTTCCTGCAAGTCTTTCAAAATGTTCTTCGATGACCTGCTGTATAAATTTCTGTGTGCTGCTTTCTGTCAGTTCAATCTCTTCTCTTACTTTTTCGTGTAAGTCCTTCGGGATCTTTCCGCATATGTTCTTCATCTCTGTCATAGCGTTTCTCCTTTCCGTTTCGCTACACACAACATACTCCAAAGATGCATGGAAAGCTATTCACAATACCTACCAAAGATATCGATGCTGTTTTGCTCCTGCCCCTAGCAGATCCAACAATGTATGTATCGCACAATCATAGTCCTCACCCCCTTTACATATTTTCCATCTGAGATAGGAAATCCATCATCTGATCCGGGATATCCTCAGCCAGTGGATTTGTTCCATTTTGTTCCGCACCGCCACAAATGTTTAATTCCCGAACACTTTCTTTGATCGTCTTTTGGATGACCTCTTCCATCCACTTCCGGTCCTCTTTTTCCAGAATCGCCTGAACAAGGTACTGGTTTTTCTGTCCTTCCGAAACGCTCTGGAATTTCTCCCATGCTTTCTGGTGTTCCGGATTTTTCAGGTTTGGACGGAACGAATATACCGGACGTGTCATTTCGCCCACATCTGCTCTACAATCCGTTCATACCCGGCAGCGTTCGCATGGACGTCCTCGATAAAAACAGGGCGGCAAATCGCGTCCTGTGCGGTCACGTGGCGTTTTAAAATCGCAGAACCTCCACCCATAAATACGCTCGGCACTGCCCTGAGATCAAACCCGGATTCCGTTACCGCAGACAAGATTCTTTCGATGTATTTCCGTCCGTTTTCCTGTATGACAACTCTTGCATCTTCTGCCATGCTGCAGGTTTCCCCACGAAGCACACGTTCGATCTGTGTTTCCGTTACAGACAGTCCGGTATTTCTCCGCACCTGTTCTGCCGTCTCGTCAATACACCGGATCACACCCAGTTCCAGACTCCTGCAGGTTGCCGCATTCGGAACACCATTATCCAGTCTCATCAGATCAACCGTCCAGCCACCAACATCCACCAGAAGAACAGATGGTTCATTCTTCAGGTACTCTGGATGCAGAGCTAGGGCAGAGTAACCCTGTGGGAACAGTTTCACATCTTCGATCTGTATTTCATACCATTCACTTTCATATAAAAAGCGCACTGGCTGTTCTTTCCGCAACAGATACTCCTTAAATCCCTGTTTCTCCCTTCCAAAGCTGGACAAAGGCAGTCCAACAGCCAGAATGACTTCCGTCTTTCGTTCCGCTTTCCGGTTCTTGATTTCTTCTGCAATCGCAGCCAACGTCAGCAGATAATAATTATCATTGGACGTTTTATTTTTTACCAGCGTCTGTCTCCCTGTACCGCAGACATAATACTTTCCCCGATACTGCAGAACATTCTGCATCGTATACGGCTCATAATCATACTTGATAATGCCACTGGGAAAAGACACATGTTTTGTCTTAATCGCATAATACCCATGATCAATTCCTACTATCATCACAATCACATCCTTCTTTCATTTTTTCGTCTGGCATAAAGCCAAGAACCCTTTTTCTGCTGCAACGGATCGTTGCAAAAGTGCCTGTTTTGAACACTTTTCTAAGTTTCCACACCCCAAAACCTGCGGAAACTCTGGAGTTCTCATACCGCTGTTGCTTGAGGAACACTCCCTGTTCTTTCCCAGCCGGTTAAAAAATATCCCTCTCCCGGCGGCTGTCCAGCCTTTCCGGGAGAGGGATATATCGCAATGTTCCTTTTTGAACAATGGCCTGTCTTTTTATTTTTATGAGATGTTCTTCCTGCTTTTGTAACATGGCAGAATACTCATCTTCCGTCAAAAATTTCCGGATATAAGCTCCTTTTTTCCCCAGCGTGTTATCTATTTTTAACAGCTCTATTTCTACCATGTAATGGGTATCCGGATGATATCTGGTTTCACATAAAATGCTTTCGCCTTTGATATAATCTGATTTCACCGCCTCCCTTGCCGCCGCTAAAAGTTCATGGATACTTACCTCCACCTGCATCACCTCCTTCAAAAATAGCGAAAGAAAAGCAGACCCCTTAATCGAAGTCTGCCTCTGTTGGATATGGTAATCCTCTCTTCTTATATTTTAAATCAATCATTTTTCGGAGCTTCTCTCTTTTCTCTTTCGTTGGCGCATGCTTTTGAAATTCAACCAGCCATCTTTCTAATCTTCCATCATCATCGATCCACGTATCGTTTTCATATTCCCATTCATCTAATAACTTGATCAGCGCATCCAATGGTTCTTCCACATCATCGCCAAACTCTTTCCATAGATTTATTCCATAACTTTCCAAGCCAAAGAATTCTGTTAAAAATGAAAATCTCTCCATATCCCCCAATGTCATCTTTTTTCTGCCCATCAATAACTCCTGATCCCTGCTGCCACAGTAACTCAAGAAAATCTTTTTTTCTTTCTCACTTTCGGTCATAGATTGTCCCCTTTCAGAAATAATTCTTTATTACGAAACATTATAAATTTTTAACTCATTAGAATCAATATATATGTTTCCAAATAACGAAACTTTTATTTTTTAAGGAGAACGTATTATGCAGAAAATCAGACCAGATATGGATATCGGTAAAAATATTCAATCTCTTAGATACAAAAATAATCTAACGCAAGACCAGGTCATTGCAAAATTGAATCTCATGGATATTGTCATATCCAAAAGCACTTATGCCAAACTGGAAACAAACCGCATGAACATCAAAGTGTCTGAGTTAGTCGCTCTGGCAAAGATCTTTCATACAGATATCAATGCATTCTTTGATGGTCTGCTGTAACTCGACATTCACCTACTCCCTGTGTATATAATAATCTCTTAAAAAAGAACTAGTCTATATCGTTCTTATCGAATATAAACCAGTTCTTTTTTCTTATCAAATATACCTTTATAGGCTTGTATACTTTATCCATTTATTCCTTTAAAAAGCTGGTATGAAAGACTCCTCATTCTCTCATACCAGCTATCTATTTCTTATCTAACTGAATACACATTCTTTTCTATTCTTTGTGTATCCTGTACTTATATATGACAAAAATCAGACAACAGACACGCTATACACTCTTATGCTACATAATCCAGTTTACTGCATCCTGGTTCAAATGTCACATTGAAAATTCCAACCTGAGAAGTAGAGATCGGTGCAAGAAAACTTCTGCCGGAAAAATACTGTGCAAAACCATCGTTTGGTGCACCGATTGGAAATACCATCTCTTTTGCATGCGCCCGCATCGCTTCCTCTTCGTATGGCAAATCTCCTTCGCCTGTTTCCCACACTTCCTTTGCAAGATTGAAAACAGCCCATGCTTTTGGCCAACCTGCATAGAATGCGGCATGTGTGATCACTGCAGCAATCTCTTTTTGTGTCACACCATGATTTTTTGCATTTTGAAGATGATATCTTAAAGAAGAATCCGTAATTCCGGAAGCCATCAGAGCAACCACTGTAATAATGCTTCTTGTTTTTACGTCGATGTCCTGATTATTCCAGTTTTCGCCGAAAAGTACATCATCGTTAAAATGTGCAAATTCCGGTGCGAATTCACCAAGTGTATTTCTCCCTGCTGTCTGTACTATTTTTCCCATATTCTGTATACCTCCATAACGCTGTTATTTATAAAGAGTTTACCCATTCAGTGATTTCCTGTTTCGTTCCACAATTTAACAGTCTGCCTTCTGTAATAACTGCGTCTGATGCAGATGACTGCAATTCTTTCACAGTGTTCCCAAATCCACTTCCTCCGGATGTTGCAAAAAGCACAATCTTTTTACCACTGAAATCGTAAGCTTCTAAAAATGTATTGATGATTGTCGGAGCCACATACCACCAGATTGGGAATCCCAGAAGGATCTCGTCATAAGAACTCATATCCATCTCTTTTTTCATAATCGCCGGTCTATATTTTTTATCACTCATTTCCACACTGCTTCTGGATTTTTTATTCATCCAGTCAAGATCAAGCTTTGTATATGGAACTTTCGGCTCAATCTCAAACAAATCCGCTTTTGCTTCCTCTGCGATCATCTGTGCTACTTTTTTTGTTGTTCCGCTTGCACTGAAAAATGCTACTAATTTTTTACTCATAATAAAAAGCCCCTTTCTATACGTATTTTTCACAAAAAAATAGATATATAAGATTTACATTCATCTTACACATCTATTTTAAGCTCTATCGCTTCATTATGTCTAATGCTTATATTGAATTTTGTTTTATGCCTGAAAAGCATTAATCTCCTCGATCATTTTACGGACTGCCAAAGAATATGGGATATTCCGTCGCCAGGCAATCACCGTACTGGTTGTGATTTCAGGAGAAATTCTTCGCTGTACAAGAATATCCTCTCGCCAATACTTTGCAGCACCCTCAATTGAAATTGGATACCCCAGTCCATTTGCCGCCATAACTCCGGCATTCGTTCCAAGATTACTCGTAAAAGCAATCTGTAATTTTGAAAAGTCTTTCCCAAACCAGTTGGCAAGTTCACTTTGAACGTTCATTCTTTCCGGCAGGATCAAGGGCTTTCCAATAAGATCTTCTTTTTTTATAAACTCTTTTTCTGCCAGTGGATCATCCGGCCGCATTCCGACACACCAGTGATCGCAATCTGTGATCCGGATATAATCCAGCCCTTCGGTGTCCACCGGCTCCATGAATAATGCAATATCTACAAGTCCTTTGTTCATCATCTCATACACTGCATCTGCTGTTGCAGTATGCAATACAATCTGAACCAGCGGGTATTTTTCTTTATATGTTTTACATATCTCCGCCAATGTCTCAACCGCTGCAAATTCACCGCA
Organism: Coprococcus sp. AF51-11b1; assembly: GCF_027682785.1. Lineage (NCBI taxonomy): Bacteria > Bacillati > Bacillota > Clostridia > Lachnospirales > Lachnospiraceae > Coprococcus > Coprococcus sp. AF51-11b1. The sequence continues at coordinate 31,350 of NZ_JAQCZB010000018.1, forward strand.
TCCAATGGTTATCGTGCCCTCTACAACCTCTTCTTTTCCTTTCAGTTCCTCAAGCGTTCTTTCCTCAAGATTAAGGATCTCCAGGGCACGCCTTTTTAATAAAATTCCTTCATCAGTAAGCGATATTTTCTTCCCGTTTCGAATAAATAATGTTATTCCCAGGTCCTCTTCAAATGCCGCCATTTGTCTGGATAGCGTTGGCTGGGTAATATGCAATTGTTCTGCTGCTTTTGTAAAGCTCTGTTCTTTTGCTACTGTTAAAAAATAGCGTAATAATCTTAATTCCATATCTTTATATTCCTACAAATTTTTCTTGTAACCATTCTATCATATTGCGTCCCAGACATCATCTATATCTTTACCTTTAATAATAAATCGCACACAAATCAATTATATCAAGAAGTAAATTATACTACTTCTTTGCTGTATCGTTCATTTCATGATTCATCGGTGCGTTCTGTGAATACAACGTTGCTTCCGAAAGCTTTGATGGTGCTGAATGATATAACATCAAGTCTTCTACATGAATTTTCATTCTATTTCTGATATATCAAATTCAACCGCTTTCATTAAAATCTTACTCTGTGGCATCTTTTATTTCTATTATATTTAACATTCTACCGCCACCTTGATCACGCCGTTCCTCTTATTTTCAAAAAGTTCATAGGCTTCTTCGATTCTGCTAAGTGGATAGGTGTGTGTGATCAGTGGTTCCGTATTGATCTTACCTTCCGCGATCAGTCTCAGCGTTTCTTCACAATCACAACCGTCTACTCCTCCTGTTTTAAAAGTCAGATTCTTTCCATACATATCCGGCAGAGGTAACGTCTGGGCTTTATCGTAAAGTGCCACCACCGTCACGATTGCATTTGGCCTTGCGCATTCCCATGCAAGACGGAAAGTAGATTCTGCTCCTGCAACTTCAAGAACAACATCCGCTCCACCATGCTCGCTGTTTGCCTGAACAAAATCAAAACATTCTTCCGGCGAAACTGTAAGAACTTCCGGATAATGTTCCCTGATAAAGTGCATACGCTTTTCGTCTTTTTCACACATGATGATCCGCTTCGGATTTTTCAGCATAACAGACAGTAAGGTACAGATACCTGTAGGACCGGCTCCAATGATCAGCACCGTGTCATCCTCAGTGATCTCGGAAATATGTGCTGCCCAGTAACCGGTGGCAAGTACATCTCCTACAAATAACGCCTGTCTGTCCGTAACTTTATCCGGAATCTTATTCAGCCCCTGATCTGCAAATGGTACGCGGACATATTCTGCCTGACCGCCATCGATACGGCATCCAAGAGCCCAGCCGCCATTTTCATCGGTACAGTTATTCACATAACCTTTCTTGCAGAAAAAACATTCTCCACAAAAAGTTTCTACATTTACCGTCACCCGGTCTCCTGGCTTCACATTCTTCACAGCAGTTCCGACTTCTTCCACAATTCCAACCATCTCATGACCGACTGTAATCCCCGGCACTGCCCGTGGAACGCTTCCATGCTTAATGTGCAGGTCACTGGAACAAATGCTGGCAAGTGTCACCTTTACAATGGCATCTCTTTCATGCATCAGCACAGGCTTTGGCTTTTCCATTAATTCAAATTTTCCTTTTGAAACATAAGTATAAGTCTGCATTCTTTTCCCCATCACTTTCTATAATAATTTATCCAGAATTTCCGCTGCTGATCTATTACCGAATACGCCATTGCCAAATAACAACCAAGATAAGAAGGTGCACCGGATAAAACGCATAACAGAAATACTTGAACCACTTGCTATGGTACCCCTGCTCTCCATGATATAACCAGATTGGAATCAGTGCCAGCAGTGCAAAGCTCTGCTGTGCAATCTCAAAATGATGTCCCAGAATCGTTACCGGATAATACAGATTCCCCAGCATAACTACATTCAAATAATACAGTCCGACAAGCTGTGCCGCAAAAGAAATCCATGTTTTCTTGCGAAAAAAATAAAAAAGCATTACCGTCAGTATTCCTGCAGCATTGTAATCTACCATGGTTATGGTTCCAAGCAGAAAATCCATCAAAAGCACGAGGCAAACCACAAAAAACGATATCCATTTCTTTTGTTTCTTCTTTGCCTTTTCAATGATCTGTATCGATAACACCCCTAATAAAAAGGTCCATAGTACATTTTGATGAAACGGGTAAAATACAGAACTTCCCATAATCAGGTTAAATGGTATTTCTGAAATTATGGCAAATAGAAAAAGACGCAGCATGTATTTTTTCACATTCGAAGTATAATAGCATCCTTCTGCGATCATAAATGCGAAAATCGGAAAAGCAAGTCTTCCTACGCATGTCAGCCATTCCTGTGCTGGAAATAGTGTCGCCCACAAATGATCACATAACATAAACAGCATTGCCAGAATATGTAGTGTAAACGAATCAATTCCTCTTTTTTTCTCCATAGGTTCTTCTCCATCTATCCAGGCATAGATATCTGCCTTTTATTCTTTTCATTATATTATGGAGCATTATCCAACGTCAATCAACTCTTGCGTCCTAATCTATCACTAATTCAGCCAGAACTCAAATACTCAACGCATTCTACTCATAAGGGGTGTTCATTTCTTATAATTTATATTATGCTTAGATTAAACAGAAGGGAGTGAATTATATGGATTTAATCAAAATCGGAAAATATATTGCAGAAAAAAGAAAAGCTCTTGGACTGACGCAGAAGCAATTGGCAGAAAAACTGAATATGAGTGACAAATCGGTTTCTAAATGGGAACGAGGCATATGCCTGCCGGACGTGTCAATTTATATGGAATTGTGTAGCATACTTAGAATCAGCATTAATGAATTTCTTGCAGGTGAAGATATCGGTGCTGAAAATGTAATTGAAAAATCAGACAGCAATCTTATTCAGATTACAAAAGAGAGTAAAAAGAAACAAAAAAATTTAAAAACAATTCTTGCTGTAGTAACTGTTTTTGCAGTAACTGTCTCTGCGATCCTTGGCACTTTATTCTTTCACAAACTGATACAGCCAAAAAATTATATTACCGCAGTTGATCAGACAAGTACTGAGATGAAAACAGCAGAATTATTATCCGGAACAAACGGCGCATATCTTTTTCATTATTTTACAAAAGATGAATTTAAAACACTCACCATTTATGTATCTGAATATCAGTCTGGGACACTGATCAGTAAAAGTAAAGTGGCTGATTTGGACTATGACGGAATCGATTCCCCTTCCAGAGGCGTCATTGCTGTTGTGCCGGATTTTGAATCTTTTAAGGTAAAATTAATTGTAGCAGATGATTATGCAAAATATTCTACGGATTTTCCTATTTTAGAAAATATAGAAAACAGAGAATATTATGGCAGAAGTGCAAGCCAGATAAAAGGGGAGATTCCGATTCAGATTCATTCAGCTTCGACAATAGAAGGCAAGACTGCTATCCCTTCAGACTCTGAACAGGGATTAATGGCTCTAATCTATGGAAAAGACGGGCTGTCAGGGATTCCTATCACGGAAATGGAAAAAGGAATCGTTGGTGTGGAAAATGATTATGTATATTATCTTTCCTTCCAATTTGGGGGTAATCAAAGTTTTTGAGGGGATGTCTTTTTGAGGGTTTAGATTGACGATTCCTTAAGGGTCTATATCATTTACAACAAATATTATAAGGCTTTCTATATTTTTACAGTTTCATAGCACTGCGGATGCAGTTCTCAATAAATTCTTCTCCCAAATCTGTATTCAGGCTGAGATCAAAGTTTCCGGCTGCACCACACATACGTCGGGTGTAATAGCAATAGTTATCTGCACGCAGTTTTTCATTTTTCTGAACCGTAGCTTTGGCTTCTCCCTCAGAGATATTCTGTCTCTGTGCCACTCTTCTAATTCTGCTCACAAGAGGTGCTGAAAAAAATACTTTCAAACAGTTTCCGGAATTTCTGAGAACGTAATCTGCACAACGGCCTACTATCACGCAATTGCCTTTTTTCGCAAGATTGCGTACAACCTGGCATTCTGCCTCGAAAATTTTATCCTTCGGCGCTTCATCCCGTCTGTCTGTATTCAGATACATCTGATTGACCAGATCATAAAGAAGACTGTTTGTCATGATCTCCTTGTTTTTCTTAACGAATTCCGGTGTGTATCCGGTGGTCCCTGCTGTCTGTTCTTTTGCTTCGTTCTTGTTTTCTGCAGATACGCTTTCCGGGAAAATCATATCTTTCAGGAATGCAAGTTTCTTACCGATGAGTCTGGCGATAAAGCCTACCAGAAGGGCAGCAATAACAGTACCTTCTCTTATACCAGCCAGTCTGTCCGTTGCGATTTTCCCCTGATATAAAAGCAGGCAATGAAATTGCCGCCCGGTTTCAAAACACGCCATATTTCATGAAATGCTTTTTGCTTGTCCGGAAATGCATGAAAACCATTCATACTGACAACAGTATCTAAAAGCTTAAAACTATCGTTCTCTGATCTTTCTGACATTACGATTCATGAGGTGTCTTCCAATATGTCTATAAACAAATGCTTTAAAGGCTGAAATTTCTTGATGATGTTCCTTCAATAGTTCATCTGGACAATCATAAACACCAAAATCCTGATTGATTCCCTCGCTCTGAATATAAGTATTGTTCCTATCAAACTCAATAATGAGATTTCTGAAATCTTTGACTGCTACTCCATAACCGCAAAATGCACCTGTACATTCCGAATTTTGTTCCTGCAACTTCTTTATGTAGGTTTTATCCAAAATGAAAGCTTCCAGTTCGTACCACTGATTTTCGAAATTAATTTCTACCCAGCTATGGAAAATACTTTTTGGAGCATTACGGTAAACAAACCCGGTCATAGCCCCTTTCTGCAATCTTTTATCAATCGTAAAACCATGTACTCTGCATGGAATATTGCAGGCACGTAAAAGTGCCATAAATAAAGTTCCTTTTGTATTACATTGTCCATAACCATCTGCAAGTACTTTTGAAGCTGAAATTCCATCATCAATATTATATCCAAATAAAACATCATCTCTTACATAGTTGTAGATTGCCTTAATCCTTTCAAATTCACCCATTTCCTTCCATTTCATATTTTGAATAAGTTTTTGAATTGCCGGATTAGAAAAATCAACCATTCGTGTTTCCCTAAGATACTTATCTTTCATTTCCTATCGCCTTTCCCATAGGTTTTCTCACAACACAATGCATTCGCATACCTTTACGAATTTCAAATTTTTCTATTTTTAATCCTGCTTTTTTGCAACATTTTATGACCACATCTCTTGTTGGCACTTGGACATCTCCATGTCCGCATATATTTGCCAACAGCATTTCCAATGTATTCATTAGCCATACCAATACTTTATTGTCACTGGTCACATCTCTCAGTATCAATCTTCCATTTGGGCGAAGACATCTTTTCACACTGTCAAAAAATGCCTGTGGATTCGGATAATGATGGAAGCTCATAGAACAAATAATTGCATCAAATGAATCCTTTTCAAAAGGAAAGTTCTCACAGTCTCCTACAACAAATGTTGCATTTGAAATATTTTTCTTTTTTGCCTGTTCAATCATGGCAGGAGTCAGATCCAGTCCTGTATAATGTCGATCTGGATATTTTTCTGCTAATAAAGAAATCATCGGAGCAGGTCCGCAGCCTGCATCCAATAAATCTCTAAATGGCTCCTTCTCTAATTCTTCCAGAATATCCGGATAATCCTTCTTGCACATTTCGTAAATACCAGCATGGCTACTTTCATATCTTCCTGCTGCTTTTGTAAACTCTTTAATTGACATTTTTTTATATTCTTCATTTTTCATACTTTTTCTCCAATCACAGTACCTTTTTCGTCTTGCATCCGCATTTCTTCATTCTTTTCATATAAGCATAAAACTGCTTACGCAATTCCCTCATTTCATCTGGTGCCTTCATAGCATGTTGATACATAAATTTATCTCCAAAACTACTTCCAAATGTAACTGCCAGCATAATCGTCAGAAATGACAATGGCAAAAAGCGAAAAATATTCATTTTCCATGGTGACAGTTTACCCTTTTGTTTTCGCAAAAAGTTAAAATTTCTTTTCAGCCTTTCCGCTGTTTTCCTCATAATTTTCCATTCTTTTTCCACTTTCTCCGGATCGTCTGATTCATAATACGCATCCGCAATCGGTACCACCATAGCAAGATGACAAAGCTGCCATAGATGCATATCCGTTACTTTCTGGTATGGTATATGAGCATGCCTCAATATCTCTGAAAACTGCTTAGTTCTTTCGGATTTATTTCCTGATATTTCTGCAAATGTTGTCGGCTGAATCAACCTTGGAGTGAGTGCTGCATCAAGGATACCATCATCATTTATACTTCCGCCTGCTCCTGGAAAAGCCGGTAATATTCTCCCTTTTCCAACAATGTTTTCCCATTTATTGTAACTGCCCAGTGAATTTATCATTGTAACAATCGTATTACTTTTATTATTTTTCAATTCAATCAGTGCTTCATACAGCTGGTTTTCCCGGACAGTAAGCAAGACAAAATCATAAATATCATCGTTTGGTAGTTCTCCAAGAATCCTAATTTCTGCCTTTATTACTTCCTGATTTTTCTTATATAGCAATCCATTATTTCTTAAAGCCTCAAATCTTTTTCCTCTGGCATAAATACTTGTATCATAACCGGCTTCTGCAAATAAAGCTGCATACAAGGAGCCGATCACACCCGCACCATAAATCAATATTCTCATAAGAATCATTCCTCTCCTCTTACCCCAGTGTCACATCCAAGATCATCATCAAACTAAATCCAAGTGCAAAGAAAAGCGTACCGATATTTGAGTGCTGTCCCTGAGACATTTCCGGAATTAGTTCTTCAACCACGACATATAACATAGCTCCTGCTGCAAAGCTGAGTAAATATGGTAATGCCGGGATTACCAGCTGTGCAGCAAGAATCGTCAGTACTGCTCCAATCGGTTCAACCACTCCTGAAAGTACACCTCCCAGAAATGCCTTTCTCTTACTTTCCCCCTCTGCCCTAAGCGGCATGGATATAATCGCTCCTTCTGGAAAATTCTGGATAGCAATTCCAAGTGATAAAGCAAGTGCACTTGTTGCTGTAATCTGTGCATTTTCAGCAAGAAATCCAGCATACATTACACCAACTGCCATACCTTCAGGGATGTTATGTAATGTAACTGCCAACACCATCATCGTAGTACGGCCAAGTTTGCTTTTCGGTCCCTCTGCCTGATCACTTCCAACATGAAGATGCGGAATCAAATGATCAAGTGCGCGTAAAAACAATATACCAATCCAGAACCCAGCAACTGCAGGAACAAACGATAAAGTTCCCATATTCTCAGATTGTTTAATTGCCGGAATCAGAAGACTCCAGATTGAAGCCGCAACCATTATACCTGCTGCAAACCCTGCAAGTGCACGTTGCAGTAACTTGCTAAGTGTTTTTCTCATAAAAAACACGCATGCTGCACCTAGCGTTGTTCCAACAAACGGAATCAGTATACCTTCAAAAATATTTATTCGCATTATATTTTTCTTCCATATATGCTCGAAAAAATTCATTGGCAAAAATAATTATCTTCAGCGGTATAGTATTAGTTCTATAGCTTATTGATTATATTGCCTAATACCTAATATATGTTATTCTATAATCTTTCATACTTTCATTGTGTTAGTTTCAACTAACCATCTAGTATAAAGAAAACCGTGCAAAAAGCAAACTGTAATTTTACACGGTTCTCTTATGCTTAAGTATATCACTTACGTAATCATATAACAATATATTTCTTTCAACAATTTACAAAACTGGGCGGTGGAATTTACTCTTTCACACAATAATGTTATGGTTGTATCTCCTTCTGACAGCAGTACTGTAAAAATATCATATCTTCCAAAGGTGTAAATTCTACGTTTTTGCATTCGACTCTACGATTGCTGCATCAATCTTCTGAAAACGTTCTGTCAAATCTCTTTCCTCCTTCGTGTCATCTGATACAATACGGTTACCATTACAGAATTATTTTCCCAAGCTGCCAGAATGCCACCGCACTCGCCGCTGCCACATTCAGCGAATCAACGCCATGTGTCATCGGAATTTTAACCGTATAATCACATAGCGCTATTGTCTCGTTTTCCAGTCCTTCACCTTCATTTCCAAGAATAACTGCCAACTTTTCTTCCTTCATCAGTTCCGAATCATCGATGCTGACCGAATCATCAGTCAACGCAAGTGCTGCCGTCTTATAGCCAAGCTTTTTCAATTCTGCAATCACCTGTTTTGGCCAGATTACTTCCCGCTTGCACCGCATTTCATTGCTATCCCGGATAAATGTCCACGGAATCTGAAATACGGTTCCCATACTCACCCTGGAAGCCCGTCTGTAAAGCGGATCACTGCATCCCGGACTCAGAAGTACCGCCTCCATATTAAGAGCCGCTGCAGACCGGAAAATTGCTCCTACATTTGTCGGATTCTGCACATTTTCAAGAATCGCGATTCTGTTTATCCCATCACACAGATCCTGAAATTTTCGAAGCGGTTTCCGTCTCATTGCGCAAAGCATTCCTCTGGTCAGTTTGAAGCCTGTCAATTTAGTCAGCACCTCAAAATCCGCTGTAAAAATCGATACTTTCGTGTCATCAAATCTGTTCATAATCTGGATTGTTTCTTCATTCTCTTCCATCTGCTTCTTTTCAACAAGAACAGACAATGGCTCATAACCTGCATCCAACGCTCTGCCGATCACCTTCGGACTTTCCGCAATGAACATTCCATCTTCTGGGTGATCTTTATTCAGAAGCCGTGCTTCTGTGCACCTGGCATAAATATCCAATTCCGGCGCATTAAAGTCTTTGATTTCTATTACGTTCAGCATTTCTTTTCCCCTGTTTTCATCCGCATATTTAATCTGATCACCTTTTACAGACCTTCGCGATACACCTTATTGATCGTTGCCTGCGCATGTTCCAATTCTTTTTTCTGGATAATTGCGTTCCGATCGCTTAGAATTGCCAGCATCTCATCCACCACATCTTCCGGTCGCGGATCTGATATGCGGTACAGATAGCCGAGCATTCTTGTTGCTGTATAATCTGTGTTCATCTGTTTATAAGCAATTTCCCTGCAAAGGCTGTCCGGATAGCCTTTCTGTTGCAGTGCTTTGTATAATTCATCCTGTTTTGATTGTGCCATAAATTATTCTCCAATATAATGCTTTTTATTATTCTTCTCTTAAAAATATTGATTCCAACAATCTGCATCCCGCTGCCGTCTTAAAAATACGGGATTTCGCATTTTCAATCGACACTTTTGAAAAATTACTCTCACTTGCATTTACAAGAAAATCTGCCTCTATTAAAATCTGATAATCAATCCCATCTATATTGGTGTATGTATGATGATGTGTGACCAGCCAGATAATACGCTCCACTTTCTGTTCTGATACAGGCATTCCTTCAAAAAACTCCTTTACCAGCGGTTCACTTTCAAGTTCCTGATTTTTACCATTTGTGTTTCCATATTTTTCACGGCAAAGTGGACAGGATATATCATGCACCACAGCTGCAAGTTCAAGAATTCCCTGTGTGTTTTCATCCACACTTTCCTGCTCCCCTATCGTCTTTGCATACGCCCATACTTTCAGGAAATGTTCGATATCTCTCAAATTCCCCTGATAAAAATCAATCATTTTTTCAATGGCAACTGCTGTTATTTTAGATTTTTCGTCTTTCATTGCATTCTTCCTCCTGACTTCTTCTGATTTATCTTTTATAACTATAGCACACTTTTCATTCGCAAATCTATTTTTTGTATTCTAGTCTTGCACCTGCTAGAGCGCGCCCATGGAACACACAAATGGAGCTCTAACTTTTTACAGTTAATTCTCTATTTGCTTCGCTTGTCCTGCTGCTGAAGATAAAACATTGCCTTTTGAGTTTCAATCTCCGCTTTCAGTTCTTCTTTTGTCGGCAAATATAATTTGTACTTGGAAGCAAATTTTTCAATGTACTTAGAGTATATGAAATTTGAGCTTTATCTTGTAGTTACGAATATCTGCATAAATAGAAAAAAGCCCTTTGAAAAAAGAATTTTCTCCTCTCTCAAAAGGCAAGTTAAAAAATTAATATCTATGTGTTATAATGTTCCACTATATTTCGAACGAAAAAATATCAAAATTTCAGATATTTTTTACCTTACCAGACAGAATCCTCACACAATCATTACGTTTTCCTCGGGAGAGAGCATTGCGACTACAATCCCGATAAAAGAACTTATGCTCTACTTGCCGGAAGAAGATTTTCTAAATATCTCAAAGGACGTTGTTCTTCGAAAAAATCAAATTGTTCATATATCTGACAAAGGACTTTATACAATGACTGATGGTGCTGTCTTTCAAGGAAGAAAACGTAATCTGAGTCAGCACAAACAAATCCGTAAGTCACTTGGTTTAAATGTGCAGAACTATTCGGAGGTTTCAGAAGACAGCTCACTTCAATTATTTGATAGCTGTAGCTTTCTCAATGATATGCCACTTGCTTTTTGTATTATTGAACTTGTATTTGATGCGGAGGGACATGGTGTAGACTTTGTATTCCGTTACTGTAATGATGAAATGGCTGTTGTTGAGGGCGTTCCCGTTTCAGAAATGTTGAATCATTCCTTTTATGAAGTCTTTGAAAATGGGGATAAAAAATGGCTTGTTACTTATGCGGATGTGGCGTTAAACGGCAATAAACATATCCTGCAGGATTATAGTCCGGAAATCGACAAGACTCTGACCATCTACTGTTTTCAACCTGCCAGCGGATATTGTGCATGTGTATTGATTCCGTCTTAGTGTTCTGCTATTTGGCGTATGCGATTACAAAATTATTTTTCTGTAAACAAAAAAGTGCGGAAGTCCTTGATTTTGGTGTGCTACCCGTCAAGTAGACAAATTAAATAACGAAAATTTTTTCTTCCCCG